>NZ_JAMZEG020000002.1:0-347500 GCF_024435075.2 Marinomonas maritima
AATTGGGAATAACATGAACATACCGAATATATTGACTTCCGTGCGGATCTTCATGATTCCAATATTAGTGGCTATTTATTATTTGCCTTGGGAAGGGCGATATTATGCCTGTGCCATTATTTTTGCTCTAGCCGCCATCACCGATTGGTTGGACGGGTATTTAGCAAGAAAGCTTGATCAAAGCACCGCATTTGGCGCATTTTTTGATCCAGTGGCGGATAAGCTTATGGTGTCGATTGCCTTGGTCATGCTGGTGGCGAGTTATGCGAATCCACTACTTACATTAGCCAGTGCCGTTATTGTTGGCCGAGAAATTGTTATTTCAGCACTGCGTGAATGGATGGCAGAAATGGGCAAGCGAGCCAGCGTCGCGGTGTCTTATATCGGTAAGCTAAAAACCACGATGCAAATGCTAGCCATTTTCATACTACTAGGCAGTCGCCCTGATACTATGATGGCGCATGTTGGGGAGGCGGTATTAATCGCAGCGGCGTTGTTAACGCTTTGGTCAATGTATATATACTTAAAGGCGGCGTGGCCTGAGCTAATGTCTAAAGAGTCGCACAAAAATTAAACAGATTATGAAAAAGTACTTAAGTTAGTTATTTATTTGGATTTTTCCCTTGACGTGAAAGCTCAAATACATAGAATAGGCACCGTCTTTTGAGACGCGGGAATAGCTCAGTGGTAGAGCACAACCTTGCCAAGGTTGGGGTCGCGAGTTCGAGCCTCGTTTCCCGCTCCAATCAAAAGATTTTCTGATATGAGGCCGGATGGCAGAGTGGTCATGCAGCGGACTGCAACTCCGTTAACGCCGGTTCGATTCCGACTCCGGCCTCCAAAATCAGATATGCCCGGGTGGTGAAATTGGTAGACACACAAGACTTAAAATCTTGCGCTGAATAAGCGTACCGGTTCGATTCCGGTCCCGGGCACCATTTATGGTGCCTTTTTTTCGCCTGTACTTTGTAAAAAAAATCCTTATCTAGCTCAAACCCTCGTACTTTCTCGCTTTCAGCCTTTTTATTACTTATGCTATCTTTTCTGAAATTCAGCACCGAAATTGCACCGGAGATTGTTTAAGTGGCTTTTGTCTTTGGCTATCAATACGTTTCATCTTCGGAGTGAACAGAAATAGTAGGCGATCCATCAAATGCCACTTCAATATTGAAGACAATGGGTCGGCAGCAGACTTGGCAATCTTCAATGTATTCTTGATTTTCCTCTAATGTTTCGATGATGACGTCGATGCTCTCTCCGCAATAGGGGCATGAAATGTCTTTTTCTAATAATTCGCTCATCTAAACCTCGTTTCTTTTATATCGCTTTTTGGTGTGTGATGTTATTTTTCTGGTCTTTGCTATTGAGTCTAATCTAGCTGATGGCGCTTTCACTTTACTTTAATAATAGCTAAAAAGTAGCCTACTCGCTTGTGGGTTATTTGGTTTGTATGTATTCCTTCTGTTCAAAAATCCACAGTGTTATCTATCTGCTTTCACTCTATTTGTGCAACACTGTTATGATTTGAGCTTCAAAGGTGAGGTGCTGTAATGATGAACTCTATTAAATACCTATCAGTGTTGGCATTGCCTGTGTTTTTGTTTGGCTGTGCTTCTGGGTCTCATGTCGTAACTGGGCAGCAGATGCCAGAGATTGAAGTGGATCAAGTGGTTGTTTTTACAGAGGCGCCTGCGTTCGATTATGAAATAATTGGCAGTGTACGAGCATCGAGCGACAACGGCTTCTCAGAGGAGTCTAGGAAGGAAAAAGCCACTCTAGAGATGCGAGAGCAGGCAGCTAAGATTGGTGCAAATGGTGTGATTCTGGATGGTGTCACGCAGTTGTCGTTTCGACGTTTAGGTACTGGTGTTGGCTTGGCTGTCGGCAGTGGAGGTGGAGTTGGTACTTCTCTTGGTTCAAGCTTTTCTTTCCCTACGGCAGAGGTGACGGGAACGGCGATTTATTATGAGTCAGATGTGGTGAAAGCGCTTTAATGTTTTCCCTTATTACGGTAAGTGTTTTGGGCTGTCTGTGATATTATTTTTTTATTCTGTGCTTTTAAAAACAGAGTAAATAAGCAGTGTCCAAAAACGATAAAAACCGATGAGAGAGTGTTATGTCAGGGTTGGAAGAAAAGGCAAAGGGTCGTCTCACAACGAGGACAGTCGCGATGCCAGGGGATACAAATCCTTCCGGTGATATTTTTGGTGGTTGGGTCGTATCGCAAATGGATATTGCAGCTGGTATATGTGCTGGACAGCGAGCTCAATCCCGTGTTGTCACGGTGGCTTTGGATGGTATGAGTTTTATTCGACCTGTTAAAGTCGGTGATATTTTAGGTGTTTATACCACAGTAGAATCGGTTGGTCGTACATCGATGAATATTCTGGTTGAAGCTTGGGTGCGTCGTGGTCGTATTGGTCAGCGTGAAAAAGTGACAGAAGGTATGTTTAAATTTGTTGCGATTGATGAGACGGGTGCTTCGACACCGATTCCAAAAGAAGAAGATTTACCGGATTACGTGTTGAATGGCTTTGATGACCATTAAGCTGTTGGCTACGAGATAGGCAAAAAAAAGCGCTTACCGAAGTAAGCGCTTTTTTTATATTGGTACCAGTAGGCGGACTCGAACCGCCACACCCGAAGGCAACGGATTTTGAATCCGTCGTGTCTACCAATTCCACCATACTGGCCTTGAAAAAGGTGAAACGTATTCTATGTTTTTTTGTATAGGTGTCAATCGTTTAACCTAAAATAAACATATTTTATTTAGTTAATAGATTTCACCACCTCATCTGACCATAGCATAGCGTCCAGAAATGCTCGATTTAAGGTCGTTCTTTCTGTTACTGACATAGATTCAATACTGTCCCAGTTTTGTTCTTCGCAGTTTAAGGTATGGGTCAAATAAGCGCCTAACTCTCCGGATTGGGTTGTTATGGCGGCGAGTGAGTTTTTATCTAGCGCGATCTGCTCTAATACAACAGATCTTTCTACGTTGAATACGGCGTCTATGCCGGACATCAAACCCACCATGAAAGCAGAATCGGTCAAGTTGGACTTTTTACTTTCAGCAAGCAGTTGGCAGCAACGCCCTCGAGTTAAAAGTACTTTGAGTAAAGCCATCGGTTGCTTGGTTGATGATGTTAGTGTGATAAGTAGTGCCCATTTTTTTAATTTGACAAGACCTAAAAAAACGACCGCTTCTTTAATAGATACAACGGTCTTAGGCACGCCGCACACTGGGCTATTGAGGATGCGTAATAGTTGATAAGACAATTTTGGGTTTTTACCGACTAGGTCAGTAATGGTTTCTATACTAACGTCTTTGTTTTGTAGTGCATTAACCAGTTCTATGGCGCCATGCGTTGCAGAGTCTATTTTTTTACCTTTAATGATTTCTGGGCGCTGTAAAAAATAGCCTTGGAATAAATCGAACCCGAGTTGTTTACACAGTTCAAACATTTTCGAGTCTTCCACTTTTTCAGCGAGTAAGATAAGACCTTTGGCTTTGAGTTCAGTGATTTTTTTTAAATATTGTTCAGGGTGCGTTGCAAGAACGTCAATTTTTACAATGGATACCCATGGTAGTAAAGCTTCATAAGCGGCATCAAATTGATAATCGTCTAGTGCAAATCGATAACCAGCGGAACGCCATTTTTTTATGGCCGTAAAAAACTCAGGGGTCAGTTTTTGACTTTCGAGTATTTCGATATAGACGGTATCTGGATCAATCGGGAAAAACGCGTCAGATAGCATCAACTCCGTGGTCATGTTGATAAAAAAAGGCTTTCTTAGTTGTGACTCTAATTTTGTGATGCCAATGCACAGGTTAACCAAAACTTGACTGGTAGCGGTTTCGCCATCTGAAATGTTGGCGTTTAGGGCGTCCTTTCCACGGAATAAAAGCTCATACCCGAAAATTTCTTTTGTTCTTTTGAGTATCGGTTGCTGAGCCATCATTAGGTCATCTAATACCGTTGGAAATTCGATCATATGTTACCCATTTTTAATTGCGTGATTCTGTATTATCTAAATATAGTAGGATATAAAAGCATACATTTCTTTCTCGTGGCAACGAGTAAAGTTATGACGCCGCATTTTGTTGCTTGATAAAATTTAAATGGGTACCAAAAAGGTTGACAGTAATTACTAGTGTCCATAGAATTCACCGCTGTTTTGGGGCCTTAGCTCAGCTGGGAGAGCGGTTCGCTGGCAGCGAACAGGTCAGCGGTTCGATCCCGCTAGGCTCCACCAATTTCAATGAGACTATTGAAAGCGGTAAACAACAATCTCAGGACATTCTGTCCACTTACGCTACGCGTTTTGTGGGGCCTTAGCTCAGCTGGGAGAGCGGTTCGCTGGCAGCGAACAGGTCAGCGGTTCGATCCCGCTAGGCTCCACCATTTAACGTATGCAAATACGAAACAACTTAAATCCCTTCTTCTTTTTTACCGCATCCAAGGTTAGGCTTGTTATCGTTTGTATTATTGGTCGAACGCTTTATTTTGCGTTCCCTTGTATTTAACGACAGACTGTTTTTCTAAACGGTTTTATTGATCCTTTTTCCACCGTATAGGGCTCGTGCATGTTTCAACTTTACACAGGTAACCGTCTAGAGGATTTAGCTGTGTTGCTGGCTAAAATTTTGGCTCTTTCACCGCCAGAAAACCCTTTTGATGATGAGTGTATCTTGGTGCAAAACCCAGGGATGGCTCAGTGGTTAAAAATGTTTTTGGCACAATCTCATTCTATTGCCGCGGGTTTGGTTTTTCCTCTTCCCTCGACGTTTGTTTGGCAAACCTTTTCACAAACGCTTGACGATATTCCGGCGCAAAGTGAGTTCAATAAGCCGTTTTTGGTGTGGCGTTTAATGCGATTGCTAGACTCGCGTCTTGGCGATCCTGAATTTCAGTCGCTCAGTTGGTATTTAGAAGAAGACGATACGCAAGTTCGACGTTTTCAGTTGTGTAACAGCATTGCGGATATTTATGACCAATATTTAGTGTATCGTCCTGATTGGATCAAAGTTTGGGAAGCGGGTGACGCTTTTGACAAAGGTACGGATAAAGCCTTAGAAGTCTTGTTTGAACAACAGCCATGGCAAGCCATATTATGGCGAGATTTGGTGGCTGATGTGAGCGAACAAGGTACGTCCTTGTATCATCGTGGTAATTTGATTGAAGCCTTGCAAGACGCCGCGCAGTCTTCGACTCGTCCGGTTGGCGTTCCTGAGCGTATTTTTATTTTTGGCGTTTCTTCTTTACCACCCAATACGCTTGAATCCTTAAGAGTACTCGCGGCATCGGGTTGGATTGATGTGCACCTTTTCCTACAGAACCCCTGTCGCTTTTATTGGGGCGACGTCGTTGACAAACATTATCTTGGACGAGAAATAAAACGCCAAACCCTTAAGCCTGGATTGAGTACAGACACCTTGCATTTGGATGCGAATCCTTTGTTGGCCAGCTGGGGGCGTTTAGGGCGAGATTATATCGCTCAGCTTCAAGAGATGGCCGACAGTGAATTAGAAGTCTTTGAAGATTATCAAACCCAACAATCGAGTGGTTTGCTGCAATGGGTTCAGCAAGATGTGCTGACCTTAGAAAACCACGGGTCTCAAGAAGAAAGAGATTCGACCATCGCCAGCGCTGAATATCGACACCGCATCGCGGTAGATGATCAAAGTATTCGTGTGCATCTTTGCCACAGTCCATTGCGTGAAGTGGAAGTATTGCACGATCAATTGCTGAAAATGTTCGAGCAAAATTCCAGCCTGACACCAAAAGACATCATTGTGATGTTGCCCGACGTCAACGCCTACAGCCCTTTTGTGAAGGCGGTTTTTGGTAAAGGAAGCGGGCAAAATAAAGGCAGCGGCCAAGCACAAAGTAGAAAACGTATTCCGTTTGCCTTGATCGACCAATCCGGTGGCATGGAAAATCCAATCGTCGATGCCTATTTGTATTTGCTAGGTCTGGCTGAAAGTCGTTTTACCTTATCGGAATTAATCAGTGTGTTGGAAGTACCTGCGGTGCTGGCGCGATTTGAGTTAACGTCAGATGAACTAGAACGTATTCGCCAATGGTCGACTGAAGTTGGCGTGCGCTGGGGATTGGATGGGCACACCGCCGAGCAACACGATTTGCCCACGCAGGAATCTCATACTTGGCTAAACGGCGTACGCCGCATGTTGTTGGGTTATGCCATGGGTCACGATCATATTTGGCAAGGCACGTTGAGTTATGGCGACGTAGAAGGGTTGGAAGCGTCGGTCGCGGGTAAGTTGGCTGAGTTTTTGGTTGCCATCAATGACGCTCAAGCTCGCCTAATGCAGTCTTTATCGCCGAAAGAATGGATTTCGACCTTGTACTATTTGTCCGAGCAGTTTTTCTTGGTCGATGAAGACGATGAGTTTCCTGCCTTGTTGAGTAAGCAATTGGATGCTTTGATGTTGCAATGGCAACAAGCGCATTTTGACGCGCCTTTGGATCAACAAGTGTTACGGCAGCTGTTATCGCCTTTGTTGCAAGAATCTCAGGGCGGTCAACGTTTCTTAGCGGGCCGAGTGAACTTCTGCACCTTGATGCCAATGCGTTCTGTGCCGTTTAAAGTGATTTGTGTCTTGGGGCTCAACGAAGGGGATTATCCTCGCAGTGTGGCACCTATGGGCTTTGATCTCATGGTTGGGCAATACCGCAGTGGTGACCGAAGCCGACGAGAAGACGACAAATATTTGTTTCTTGAAGCGCTTATGTCCGCGCGCGATTGTTTCTACCTCAGTTATGTCGGACGCAGTATTCAAGATAACAGTGACAAGAACCCTTCTATTTTGGTGAGCGAGTTATTGGAGTACATCGGTCAAAGCTGTGTGTTTGAAGGCGATCATACGTTGGCGCCAGACGATGCTCAGTCGGCCTTGTTGAATACGCTGATTGTCGAGCATCCATTGCAGCCGTTTAATCCTGCCTATTATTGTTCTCATGATAAACAAGACGAGGTAACGAATCACTTTGATAAACGCCTATACAGCTATGATGAACAATGGCTACCGGCGTTGTTGAGCGCAAAAATTGAAGAAGAGCCGCAAGGGTTCAAAGCACTGGACGGATTGGAGCAGTCTCGCTTTGACATGGCGCTTGATGAGCTGTCGCGTTTTATTGCTCATCCGGCGCGATACTTTACTCAGCGCCGTTTAAAAGCCTATTTGAATTTAAAAGAAGAAGATGAGCAAGAAGATGAACCGTTTGCATTAGATGGCTTGGCGGGCTATCAACTGCGTGAATCCTTACTTCAAGCCATGCTAAAAGGCGACGAAGCGTCGTTTGTTGAGCGTTTATCATTAATGGGGGCGTTACCTTATGGCGCGCTGGGGCGTTTGTCTTTACAGCAAAGCCAAGGGCAATGCCGACAACTGTTGACGGTGTTGCAAAGCTACGTATTGGAAGAGTGTGATCCCATTGAGGTGAACTTGTCACTGGGCAGTCTTGTTTTACAAGCGTGGTTGGATTTGCCGACGGCAACCACACGTTTGTCTTATCGTATTGGTGACTTGTCTGCTCATCAAAAAATGCAAGCGTGGATAGAGCATCTGGCTTTGTGTGCACAAGGCACGCCAAAACAACATCATCTGATTAACCTTACGAAAATGGGCAAGTTGTTGCAGCACAGTTTCATCTTGATACCGCCCAAAGAAGCCATGGAACATTTAACGAATATGTTGGCCTTGCTGCAATTGGGTTTATGCCAGCCGATTGCTTTGCCCGCAAAAAGTGCCGATGCATGGTGCAAAAGTTATTGTTCCAATAAAGCGGAAGAAGACGCTGACATAGCATGGGAGCAAGCGTTGAAGATTTATCAAGAGAGCAGCAGTATGTTTACTCGTAGTGAAGTCGATGACGCTTATTGGCAGCGCTACTATGCTGATTTGACCGATCAGAAAGATAACTTCGTTCGTTTGTGTGAGCAGATTTGGTTGCCCATGCACCGCCATTTGGAGGTGATGGAATGAGTGATCCCACGTCGAGCTTTTCGGCTGTTCCAGAGCAACTCAACGCGCTGACGTTTCCTTTGTTTGGCAAACGTTTGATCGAAGCCAGTGCGGGTACAGGGAAGACCTATACGATTGCCAACCTGTATTTGCGTTTATTAGTACCAACGGGGCAAGACGGTGATTTAGACAAACCACTAACGGTTGATCAGATTTTGGTGGTGACCTTTACCGAAGCGGCCACGGCGGAACTGAAAGCACGAATCCGTGATCGTATTCGTGTAGCGCGAAAAGCCTTATTACAAGGTGAAAGTGATGACGTTTTTCTGGCCGATTGGCTTGCAAAAATATCAGACGTTCAGCAATCCGGCGCCATTGAAAAGCTGCTTTATGCTGAAAAGCAAATGGACGAAGCGGCGGTGTTCACTATTCATGGATTTTGTCAGCGAATGTTGAGCCAAAACGCCTTTGAAAGTCGCATGCTGTTTCAACAAACCATTGAAACCGATGAGCAGGCGCCGTTGTCGATGGCGGTGAAAGACGTTTGGCGAAGCGCGTTTTATCCGATGGATGACACCAAAGCCGCTTTGATTCAGCCGATTTGGTCAAACCCTGATGCCTTACTGAAAGATTTGTATTTACTGAATAATCAGCCTGACGCCAAAATGGTTGCACCGGATTACGACTGGGAAAGCGCCTTGAGTCAGGCGCAGCATACAATGAAAAGCGTAAAAGCCATGTGGTTGTCGCAATCACACGACATTGTCGAAGCGCTTGAGCGTAGTGGTATCAAACGTACTTTCTGGCGCAAAGACCCATCGAAAGACATTCAAGCCATGACGCAATGGGCTCATTCAAGCCGTTTTGAATTGGATAAGAGCCTAGAAAAATTTGATACTAATGAACACGCCAGTCGATTAAGCAAAAGCGGTGATTTACCTGTCCATGAATTTTTTGATTTGGTGCAATCGTTGCGCGACAGCTTCCCTGATGCTGGCCGATTAAAAGCCGTTTTGCTTACTCAGCTTTGGCAGCAGACGCAAGAACGCATGAAGCGCTGGAAGCGTAGCACGCAGTCGTTGACCTTTACGGATTTGTTAACCTCGCTGGATGTAGCATTGACGCAAGATGAGGCCGGTAAATTGGCGGAGCGGATTCGCCATCTGTATCCGATTGCTTTGATTGATGAATTTCAAGACACAGACGCGGTACAGTATCGAATTTTTTCGACCATTTATGAATCTGCACAAGTTGACCAAAATGCGTTGGGTTTGATCATGATTGGAGATCCAAAGCAGGCGATTTATGCGTTTCGTGGTGCCGATATTTATACGTATTTGTCTGCCAAAAAACACGTTGATAAAGTTTATTCTTTGGCCACCAATTACCGTTCTTCCGCGGCGATGATTCAATCGGTTAATGGTTTGTTTACGACACAAAAAGAGCCATTCCGAGTGAGCGGTATTCCCTTTGTGGAAGTGCAAGATCGTGGTGTGGCGGGCCGATTTATTCGACGAGGTCAAACTCAAGCGGCATTGCAATTCTTGTATCGTCATTCTGATGAACCGGTTTCTTCTAAGGATTACCGCAATGCGATGGCGGAATCCTGTGCCGCGCATTTGCATGAATTGTTGCTCGAAGGTCAGTTGAATCAGGCTTTGATTGGCGAACAGGGCGTGAGACCCAAAGATGTTGCCTTGTTAGTGACTAATTTTAGTCAAGCCAATGCGCTTAAAGACGCGCTTCGGCAACGTGGCATTGCCAGTGTGTATTTGAGCGACAAAGGGTCCGTATTTGAAACGGTCGAAGCACGTGAGTTATTAATTGTACTGACGGCCATTTTATCCAATGGACAGGAAAGTAAACTGCGTTCTGCGTTGGCAACCAGTTTGGTGGAATGGTCGTTAGAAGAGTTGGATACGTTAAACCACGACGATGTGGTCTACGAAAAATGGGTACAGGCTTTTCGTTATTATTTGGAATTGTGGGACCAGCAAGGCTTGCTGCCCATGTTACGAGAATTTATGCAGGATGTGGCATTGGCAACGCACATGCTGAGTCATATCGGTGGCGAGCGCCGCTTAACAGATTTTTTGCATTTAATCGAAAAACTTCAGCAAAAATCCTTAGAGCTGGATTCTAAAGAAGGCGTGTTGCGCTATCTCAAGTTAGCCATTCAAAACCCCAACGGCAACAGCGACGAGCAAAAGATCCGTCTTGAAACGGACGCTGAGTTGGTTCGAATTGTGACGATTCATAAAAGTAAGGGCTTGGAATACCCAATAGTGTATTTGCCGTTTGCGTTTACGCCTTATCGAGATCAAGGCACTTCCGCGCTTTTTCACGACGATCAACAGCAATTGTGGATTGCCATCGACCCAGATGAAGCGCAAACAGAGCGCCATAAAGAAGAGCTGTATGCGGCGGAAATTCGCTTGGCATACGTGGCGCTAACACGTTCAAAAGAGGCGTGTTTTATCGGCTCGATGGAAGTGGGGAAAAAAGCCAATAAATCTCGTGGTGCTTCATCGGATGTACATCTTAGTGGTGTTGGCGCTTTGATCTCAGAAGGCGAGTTGCTAGAGGCGGGCGCTTTGTATCCGAGTTTAGAACGACTTTGCGGACGTTATCGAACTGAACAGATGAGCGTGCAGGATTTACCGGACGAGTTGCCAACGTTGCCGCGTTTCAAAATGGCTCAGATTGAATTGCTGGCGCCACAGGTTCGTCAATTCACTGGGCGCGTAGAACGCGACTGGTGGGTTGGTAGCTATTCTTCTCTTGTGGTGGAAGACAAAGAGCGTCACGATGAAAGTTTGCCTGGATTGGATGAAACCATGCGGCTGGTTGATCCTTTAGCGGACGACATTGAAGAGCCAGAGTTGCTGATAGAGCCGCAGCAGAATCGATTTACTTTTCCGAAAGGCGCCAAGCCTGGCACTTTTTTGCATGACACTTTGGAAGGTAAAGCCTTGCATAGTGTAGCCGCCAATCCGAGCTTTCGTGATTTGCTAAAAATCCGTCATCATAAACTCATGACCGACTTTTATGAACGTCAGGGATTTGATGAATGGCAAGATGTGCTGAGCGATTGGTTGCCTGATATTGTCAATACTGAGCTGGTGGAAGGTATGAGTCTTGGTGGGTTGGCACAGTCGGCTTGTCGCAAGGAATTAGAGTTTTTTATACCGGTGGATGGCATGAATGCGTTGCAGCTTGATCGTATTTCGCGTGAGCACGATGCGGTCTCTCGTGTGTCTCCATTGATTCAAGATAGGCCGTTAAAAGGCATGTTAAAAGGCTTTATCGATTTGCTGTTTGAATGGCAAGGTCGTTATTACGTGCTGGATTATAAGTCTAATTATTTAGGCGATGATTTTACGGATTACGAACCAGATAAGCTGGTGCATGCGATGGCAGAGCACCGATACGATTTACAATATCAGTTGTATACCTTGGCGTTGCATCGCTTATTAAAGCAACGTTTACCCCATTATGACTACGAAAAACACGTTGGTGGTGTGGTGTATTTGTTCTTGCGAGGCATGAAGCCTGAACAACAAACGGGTGTGTTTGAAACGCGTTTAACACTTGAACATGTGACGGCGTTAGACAACCTGTTTAGCGGCGATGCGGTGAAAGAGGAGACGGTGCAATATGGACTTTTCTAATCAATTGGACATTTTTGATCAATTAACCTCGTCAGAAGATCGCTTGCCAGAAGATCTATTGCCAGATAGTCACTCGTCAGTTCAAGTGAGTTTGTCAAAATTGCAAGTCAAAGGCGTATTTCGAGCCATTGATTGTCAGTGGATTGAGCAACTGGCTCAGCACGCTGGTGAAAACGATCATGGAGTTTGGATGGCGGGGGCTTTATGCAGTGCGTATCTTGGTGCGGGTCATATCTGTATTGATTTAGCGACGCTTTGGCAAATACCGCCAGAAGGTATGAGTGTTGATGAATTACGTAATGCTTTGGCAGCGGGCGGCGTAAACAGTGTTCAGGCTTGGTGTGACGTATTGAACGCGAGTTGTTTAGTTGCCACGGCACCAAATTTGGCGGAGCGTCCCATGGTGTTAGTGGGCACTCGTTTGTATTTGTATCGTTATTATCAATATGAACAGCAGGTATTAAATTATTTCAAAAAACAATTCGATGTCGCTCCGTTCGATGTTGACGCGGATTTACTGGCTCAGCTTTTTCCAGAGACATCTGAAACCGTCAATTGGCAAAAAATATCGGTCGCGAATGCTGCGAGTTTGTCTTTTTCCGTGATTAGTGGCGGTCCGGGAACGGGTAAAACCACCACGGTAACTAAGCTATTGGCTTTGCTAGTGGCGCAGTCCTTTTCACAAGGTAAGCCTTTGCGTATCGAATTGGCGGCTCCCACTGGAAAAGCGGCTGCACGGTTAACGGAATCTATTTCCAGCGCTAAAGCGGATTTACCGCTAAGCGATGAAATCAAGCAGGCGATTCCAGAGCAAGCCAGTACCCTGCATCGTTTGTTGGGCAGTGATTTTGGCCGTAGTCGCTTTAAACATAATAAAGACAACCCTTTGCACCTAGATGTTCTATTGGTTGATGAGGTCTCCATGGTCGATTTGCCGATGATGGCGAAACTTATTGATGCCATGCCGCCCCATGCACGGCTCATTTTGTTGGGCGATAAAGATCAGTTAGCGTCGGTAGAAGCGGGCAGTGTGCTTGGCGATTTATCCTTTGGTATTGAAAATGTGTATTTTCAACCAGAATGGGCGGCGCGTTTGGCGTTTGTAACAGGGGAAGATATAACGCCATTTGGGAACGCCTTAGCGCCTCCGATCAGCCGAGCGTTAACCTTGTTACGAACCAGTTATCGATTTCATGAAAACAGTGGTATTGGGCACTTGGCAAAGGCGATGAATGCCGGTGATGCAAAAGGTGTTTTGCGTTGTCTGCAATCTGATTACGGTGATGTTCATTGGTGCGTGCCCGAAGAAGGGCAAACGAAAGCGGACATTGCCACCTTGGCAAAAGGCTACGATGACTATTGGGAAGCGGTACGCCAGAAGCGTGGTGTCGCAGAATTGTATGCGATTTTTTCACGTTATCAAATTCTGACGGCGGTGCGTCAGGGCGAGTTTGGTGTTGAGAAGATCAATGCGCATTTGGAACTGTATTTTTATCAACGAGGTCGAGTCAAAGATCCACATGTTTGGTATCCAGGAAAAGCGGTGATGCTTACCAGAAACGACGCGGCATTGGGTTTGTTTAATGGCGACATCGGCTTGTGCATGCCAGATGACTCTCAACGGCTTCGGGTTTGGTTTATGCAACCTGATGGCAGCTTTACTGGTTTGTTGCCGAGTCGACTCAGTGAGTTTGAAGTGGTGTTTGCGATGACTGTGCATAAGTCGCAAGGCTCTGAGTTTGACCGCGTTGCTTTATTACTGCCAATAACACCTTCACCAGTATTGACCAAAGAGTTGCTGTATACCGGCATCACAAGGGCTAAAAAAGACGTTACTTTATGGGGTGCGAGCAGCTTGATCCGCAGTGCAGCGAATACGAAAATTCAGCGTTACTCTGGTCTTATTGAGGCGCTTTGGCCTAATTAATGAGTCTTGCATCATTTGGGATGCTTGATATTGGGGTATTTGACTCCACTAATAGTGAATCCTTTCAAAGGGCTTATAAAGTATCGAGTTAAAGAATCGTTTTATTACAATTCTTGCTAGGATTTTTTTATGATAGGGTAGCCGCATTATGAGTACTAGTAAGCCCTGATACAATGTTAAGTAGGAAAGAGTAGTAACAATGGCAAAAGAAATCGTTTTAACTGGTGTTACCACCACGGGCACACCACACTTAGGCAACTATGTTGGTGCTATACGTCCTGCGATAGAAGCAAGTCGTCAAGAAAATGCGGAGTCTTACTTTTTCCTTGCTGATTATCACGCATTGATTAAGTGCCAAGATCCTGAGCGTGTTAAACAGTCTCGATTAGAGATAGCAGCAACATGGCTAGCATGCGGATTGGATACTGACAAAGCAACGTTTTACCGCCAATCTGATATTCCTGAAATTGCTGAATTAAATTGGTTGCTGACGTGTGTCACGTCAAAAGGCTTGATGAACCGTGCGCACGCCTACAAAGGTGCGGTGGATGCTAATCTTGAGAATGAGCAAGATCCTGACTTTGGCATCACCATGGGACTGTTTTGTTACCCTGTTTTAATGGCCGCTGATATTTTGGCGTTCAATGCCCATAAAGTACCTGTTGGTCGAGATCAAATTCAACACATTGAAATGGCACGTGATATTGCGGGTCGTTTTAACCATCTGTTTGGTGAGCATTTTGTCTTGCCTGAAGCGGTGGTTGGCGAAGAAGGCTCGATACTCAAAGGCCTAGACGGTCGTAAAATGAGCAAGAGCTACAACAACACGATTCCCTTGTTTGATACTGAGAAAAAGCTACAAAAAGGTATTAATAAAATCAAAACGAATCTGTTAGAGCCTGGCGAAGCAAAAGATCCGAACGATTCTACGGTATTTGAAATTTACCAAGCCTTTGCAACACCTGAGCAGACGGCGCAAATGCGTCAGAACTTTGCAGAAGGTATTGCATGGGGTGAAGCGAAGAAGGAACTTTTTGCTCTGGTTAATGGTCAACTTAGTGAACCCCGTGAAAAGTATCTTGAACTGATGGCAAACCCTGCTCATGTAGAAGAAATTTTACAAGCAGGCGCTGAAAAGGCGAGAGCTCGTGCACGTATAATGATTTCAAACCTACGCAGTGCCGTTGGTTTGGTCAATTTTAAATAAAGGAGAGTTTTTGTGAGAACAACAGTATTTGCTATGCTTATGGCATTTTTTTTAGCAATTGGTGCAGGTGGTTATAGTGCCGATGTTCAGGCTAAAAAGTTTGGCGGTAGTAAAAGCTTTGGGAAAAGTTTTTCTATATCTAAACCGAAAAGTGCGACATCAGGAACCAACAAAGCGACTAATTCTGCAACCAACACGGGCACTAAAAAACCTGGCTTTCTAGGTGGCTTAGGCGGCGGGTTGTTGGGCGGCCTTTTGGTAGGTGGTTTGTTTGCTACGCTGATGGGAAGCGGTGCATTTTCTGGCATTTCTTTTGGTGACATATTGCTGTTCGCCTTGATTGGTTTCTTAATTTACAAATTCTTTATTGCACCGAAACGCCGTGCCGCTGCAGAATCTGCGGCTGGAAATGGGATGTTTCGTAACATGTCTGGGTCGGCTGATGAGAATGGTCAAACGTCACCAATGACTGGTATTTCAGGTTTTGGTGGTCAATCAGACATTAAGCTTCCAGAAGGATTTAATGAACAAACTTTTGTTGCTGAAGCAAAGAACCATTACATCACGTTGCAAAAAGCGTGGGATGATAATAATTTTGATGAAATTTTAGATTATGTTAGCCCTGAACTTTATAATCTTTTGGTTACTGAACGTGCTACTTACGGCGATAACAAGCCTCGTACAGAAGTTGTCTCTTTGATGGTTGAGATTGTTCGCGGTGAGCAAATTGGCTCTACGGCGTCTATTTCTCTCCAATTTTCAGGTTGGATTAAAGAAGGCGATGAGACATCAGATACTAATGAAATTTGGCATTTGGAAAAGAGTACATCAGACGCTAATGCAAATTGGACAATAGTTGGGATACAACAAGACAACTAATTGTTACTTAACGTTGCTCGTAGACTCGTCACTGTTTGTTTAAGCTAGACAAAACATGTGATGAGTTCTACATTACTCTAATTGAATTAAATTAAATATGGATTTGAGCCATGTCTGAAGTAGCACCTATTAAAGAAAACGGGAAAGCCTTATCTGAAACGAACAAAGGCGAATTGTTGCAGTATCTAACCTTTAAGTTAATTGACGAAACTTATGGTATTAACGTCATGCAAATTAAAGAAGTGCTTCGTTATAGCGAAATCGCTCCCGTTCCAGGTGCGCCTTCTTATGTGTTAGGTATCGTTAATTTGCGTGGTAATGTCGTCACGGTGGTTGATACTCGAGTACGTTTTAGTTTGCCTGAGTGCACTATTAGTGACGATACTCGAATTATTATTATTGAACATGACGGTGAACAAGTTGGTTTGCTTGTCGATGCGGTTCAAGAAGTGTTCTATTTATACCAAAATGAGATTGAGCAAAGCCCTAGTGTTGGTAATGATGAAGCGCTGAAGTTTATTCAAGGTGTTTATCAAAAAGAAGAAGAGTTGGTTATCTTACTTGAGCTTAATCGTATGTTTGAGCGAAATGAGGCTCTTGGTATCGAGGCAATGAATTAATTTACTCTTTGAAGTCGAGACTTTAATTAGGGTGAAAAAAACCATGTAGAACATGGTTTTTTTATGTCTGAAGAATAGGATTAATTTATCTTTCCCAATACGCTTCTTCTAAACTGTCTTCTCGTTCTGGTAACCCTCTGGAAAGCCTAGACGCGTTGTGAGCGAGTATTTCATAGCTAACGCGATTGGAGTATTTACAGATCTGAGCGAACGAAGAGTAAGCTAAAAAAGGAGCTGAGTGTTTACTTGAGTTTGGAATGGTTTCTTTGTGAAAATGGTTTGCTGAAATATCATGTAATAACGCGGATAACGCCCCATCACCCGCGCCATTGGTGTTGCGGATTTTTTCTGGTCCGCCCATGTAAGGGTCAATATGCGAAAAAACTTTAATCGGCTGTTTACAGGCTTCTCGTAACATTGGACGGCTGAATTCCCAACGGTTAAAATCTGCCAAACCACCTGACTTAATCGGGTTAGTGGTTTCACGTTTAAAATCGTCGTCAGTATGGCCGCAGAGATACATACCATCAGGGCCTGCTGTGAGTAAAACGATATCAACATACTCTAGCATTGCCTCAGCAGCTAGAAGTGGATCAGCAAAGCCTGTGAGTGCTTCTGCTTCTAGTTCGTTCATGGCGAGCACGTTTACATAGTTTTTAATGAGTTCAAGCAGTTCTTCTCGATGCTCTTCTACTAGATGCTTAGTGCCTAATGTTAGCACTGTTGGCACATGATGCTGATGAGCGTACTGCAACGCCGTTACCATGGCTTGTTTAATGGGTTTACCTTGATGTCTCAATGGGTAAGCGCAAGTGACTAGTGCCGCCGCCCCAGCGATGATGTTTTCTGGGATGTGGTCAGTATCGAGTTCATCCATGTCACCTGGTGCAATAGCGAAGGTTCGTTCGCCATCAGGTGTAATCAAGGTGATGCCGCGGCCAATATCTCCAGCCACGCCCTGAAGATGATTCATATCGACTTTACTGCTGGTGTGGCAGATATAGTGATAAGCTGGAGACCCCAAAGTGATATTGGCTGACATGACGCCAAGCAAAACAGATTTATCATCTGCCAGCACGGAGTAGTTATGGATCGTATTACCAATGGTTCCGCCAGCAAAATGATCCGATATACATTGCTGTGCTGTTAATTCGCTGTAAATTGCGGAGGCAGTCTCAGGGTCCACAAGGTTTGATAGGCCCTTTTGAATGTTGAATGTCTCTAGAAATTGATCGGAGACATTGGCAACCACATCGACAATGGTTTCATCCAACCCAACAATATAGGTGTCTTTATCAGGTTGTACTTCTGAAGTAGGTAACACCGGTTTTGGTTGAGATACCGGAAAATAATGTTTAAGTTTACGTCTGCCGGGAAATCTCATGGTAAGTGCTCATGGAATGGATAATAGCGCCAGTTTATCAAAAAATTGACTGGTCGGGCAGGATGAACACAAAGAAAGTAGGATGAAAATGAACGAATCAGAGTTAGATCGTTACAGCCGTCAATTATTATTGCCGAATTTCGATGTCCAAGGGCAGTTGAAGCTTGCTCAAGCGAAAGTGTTGGTGATTGGTTTGGGTGGGCTTGGGAATATTGCCGCGACCTATTTGGCGACATCTGGGGTGGGATATTTGACTTTAGCTGATGGAGATCAGTTGGAAAGCAGCAACCTTCCTCGTCAAGTGCTCTACGATGAAAGCCAGATTGGTCTAAATAAAGTGGTGGCCGCAGCAGAACAGCTTTCTCAAAAAAATGCGGCAGTGAAAATCCAAACTATTGCTCATAAACTATCTGGCGAATCGCTATCAAAAGCGGTTGAAGAAGCAGATGTTGTGTTGGATTGCACTGATAATTTCACTGCCAGACAGGCAATTAATCGCGCGTGTTTGGCGTTAAAAAAACCGCTGGTCAGTGCCGCCGCTATTCGATGGGAAGGCCAGTTAGTAAGCTTTTTGTACCATCAAAAATCTACGCCATGTTATGAGTGTCTTTATCCTTCGTTATCGGATCAGCAGTTAAGCTGCAATGAAAGTGGTATTGTTGCGCCTGTTGTTGGCTTATTAGGCGTTTTTCAAGGGCTTGAAGCGTTAAAGTTAGCCAGTGGCTGTGGTGAAGTTCAACACGGTTTGTTGCGACTGTTTGATGGATTTGAAGGTCGCTGGCGTGATATGCGTTTAACACCAGACCCAGAATGTGTGGCTTGTTCACTTTAAATTAGACAAGCGCTTGAAAACTCATAGATAGCCCCTATCTCAGTAATTAATATTTTTCTCTAAGAATTTCACCCGATTTTCGTTAGAATCGATCACAGCATTTTTAGCTTGTCATCTTTAGGTGTCAGGCAAGCATTCATTTACAGGAGCAATAACATGAGCGATGTAAAACACGCTAAACTGATGATTTTAGGTTCAGGCCCCGCTGGTTACACGGCGGCTGTGTATGCCGCACGTGCCAATCTTAATCCTGTAATGATTACCGGTATGCAAATGGGTGGTCAGTTGACGACAACGACAGATGTTGATAACTGGCCAGGTGATGATCAAGGCGTACAAGGTCCAGAATTGATGGAGCGTATGCGTAAGCATGCTGAGCGTTTTGAAACAGAAATTATTTTCGATCAGGTTAATAAAGTAGATTTAGAAAATCGTCCTTTCCGTCTAGAAGGTGATAGTGGTGTTTATACTTGTGATGCCTTGATCATTTCAACGGGTGCCAGTGCTCAATATTTGGGCCTAGAAAGCGAAACGAAATTCATGGGGCAGGGCGTATCAGCCTGTGCAACTTGTGATGGCTTTTTTTATAAAAATCAAGACGTAGCGGTAGTTGGTGGTGGTAATACGGCAGTTGAAGAAGCGCTGTATCTGTCTAATATCGCAAAAACGGTTACCGTTATTCACCGTCGTGATAAATTCCGTTCAGAGAAAATTTTGGCGGATAAATTGATGGAAAAAGCGAAAAACGGCAATGTGAAAATTGAGTGGTATTCTGAGCTTGATGAAGTGTTGGGTGATAGCGCGGGTGTGACAGGTGTTCGTATTAAGAACAATGAAACAGGTGAGTCAAAAGATCTCGCCGTTGCGGGTGTATTTATTGCTATCGGCCATAAGCCAAATACAGATATTTTCCAAGGCCAGCTAGAAATGAAAGATGGCTATATTAAAGTTCAAACTGGCTCGCATGGTAACGCAACTCAAACAAGCATTGATGGTGTTTTCGCGGCGGGTGATGTGTCTGATCACATTTATCGCCAAGCAATTACCTCAGCTGGAACAGGTTGTATGGCCGCTCTAGACGCTGAGCGCTTCCTTGACTCTATGGAATAAACTTCTTAGTAACATTAGGAAGTTAATAGACATAAAAAAACCGATCTTAGGATCGGTTTTTTTATGTCTTTAGCAGTGAGATAACGTCTTAGTCGTTATCCTATTGTGCGTTGTAAGCTTCAACGCCTTCAATGATGGCTTTTTTCGCTTCCTCGGCGTTTGCCCAGCCTTCAACTTTTACCCACTTGCCTTTTTCAAGGGTTTTGTAGTTTTCGAAGAAATGTTCAATTTGATCGCGTAGCAATTGTGGAATATCGTTCACGTCTTGGATGTGACCGTATTCTTTGCTTAGCTTTTCGTGAGGAACCGCAACTAATTTCGCGTCCATGCCTGCTTCGTCAGACATGTTTAAAACGCCAACAGGGCGGCAGCGAATAACAGAGCCAGGAACTACAGGATAAGGCGTAATTACCAATACATCTACTGGGTCACCATCGTCAGCTAATGTATTATTTACATAGCCATAGTTTGCTGGGTAAAACATTGGTGCCGTCATGAAGCGATCAACAACAAGTGCGTCCATGTCATGGTCGACTTCGTATTTTACTGGATTCGCTTGCGCTGGAATTTCGATGATTACGTTGATGTCATTTGGAACATCTTTGCCCGCTGGGATTTTGCTATAGCTCATGATTATTTCTTCCAATGTGTTAAATATGGGCAATATTATAAAAGCTAGACTGCTTCTATGCTAGTTGTGGAACGCATCCATTCGTAATATTCGCTATTACAATAGAATAAATTGAGTAAAAATAACTCTAAAGTGCGTTAACTTATTGCTTTCTTTCTGAATTTAGCTAGTCTTACACTGTGATCAAAATATAGTCGCGAGGACAGTAATGACAAAATCTGAGCTGATAGAGCTGCTAATCGATCAGCAATCCCATTTGCCGGTGAAAGATGTTGAGCAAGCAATTAAGGCAATGCTGGAGCATATGTCTGATTCTTTGGCGAATGGTGAGCGTATCGAGATAAGAGGCTTTGGTAGTTTTTCTCTGCATTATCGAGCACCTAGAATTGGTAGAAATCCTAAAACTGGAGAGTCTGTTGAGCTAAGTGCGAAATATGTACCTCATTTTAAACCGGGTAAGGAATTGAGAGAGTTGGTCAATTTACCTGATGACGAGATAAATGAACTTAACTAATTTACGTCTTATGCCTCGAAATCTTTGAGCTATCACGGCATAATATCGCCATTCTATTTTAGGTAGGTTGTTTTATGTTTAAATGGCTGAAAAGAGTTATTTACACCGTTCTCGTTGTATTTTTTCTCGCCGTGGGTGTGTTTTTTGCCATCCGAAATCCGCAACTTATTCCTCTTGATCTTGTTTTTTGGCAGGGTCCTCAATTAAGTGTTGCTCTCTATATCATTTTATCTTTTACGGTAGGTGCTTGTGTTGCTCTATTAATAAGCTCCATTGCATATATGCGAAGTGAGCGTCAGATTCGAGTGTTGACCCGAAAATACGAAAAAGCACGTGATGAAGTGGATACCTTACGTAAAGCCTCTATTACCAAAGAGCTTTCTGTCGGGAAGGAGTAATTGAGTTGACCGAAATTGGGTTGTTTTTTGTTCTATTTGTCGCGCTTTTTGTTGGCTGGGCAATGGGTCGTAAAAACTCGACTAAGAAAAATAAGCAGACCAAAAAAAGTATTCCTACCGATTATTTTCGTGGTCTAAATCATTTACTTAATGATCAGCACTCTGAGGCAATTGATGCCTTTGTCGATTCTTTAGAAGTCAATTCCGATACGTTTGATATACACCTTACACTAGGGAATTTATTCCGTAAGAAAGGCGAAATTCAAAAAGCCATCAACATACATCAAAACTTACTTGCTCGTCCTGAAATATCGCAACGTGAAATGCGCATGGTGCAATTAGAGTTGGCCAGCGATTTTATGTCGGCGGGTTTATTAGATCGAGCAGGGCGCTTGTTGCTAAACATGGCATCCACATCGCGGAAAAGCGAATTTCAGCCTAAAATTCTGACGTTACTGGTGGATCTCTATGAATTTGAACAGAGTTGGGATAAAGCGATTCAAATTGGTTCTGAGCTTATAAAAGAAGCGCCTACTAAAAAAGAGGTTAAACGCTTAGCGCATTTTCATTGTGAAATGGCGCAAGAGTTACAAAAAAAAGAGCAGTGGAAATTGGCGTTTCAGCACTACAAATTGGCTTTAGAGGTTGATCCTAGTTGTATTCGAGCAAGTATTGGAGCCGCAGACGTTTTAAACAGTCAGCGTCGTTATCGTGATGCAATCAAAGAATTGAAGCATGCAGCAGATCAAGATCCCGAATTTATCTCTATCATCATTCCTCAATTAAAAGAGTGTTATCAAAAAGTTTGGGGCAGCAGTGGTTACATCAAATTTTTACAAGACCAAAACCAAAAGAAACCATCCACCGCTTTGATTATGGCGCTTGTTCAGCATTATATGGAAACAGACAAAGATTACGCTGAAATGTTTTTGGTCGAACAGCTCAGGTTGCATCCAACAATTAAGGGTTTCAAAGAGCTGATTAGTTTGCAGCTTGCGGATTCTCAGGGTTATAACCAGCAACACTTAGTGGTTCTTTTTGAGCTTATTGATCAGCTTGTGCAAGCTAAACACAAATTCCAATGCCGTCAATGTGGTTTCTCTGGTCATCAACTGCATTGGCAATGCCCTAGCTGTAAAAACTGGGGTGTTGTTAAGCCTATTCATGGCTTAGAAGGCGAATAATACCAACGGTACTGTATACATTAATCGATAGAAACTGAAAGAAAGAGGACACTGAATGAGCTGCCAATCCCCTATAGTGGTTGCCCTAGATTACCCAACCATGGTGCAATCTATTGAGATGGCGAAACGACTAGACCCTAACCAGTGTCGAGTTAAAGTCGGTAAAGAGCTGTTTACAACAGCTGGTCCTGTTATTTTAGACGAACTGCATAAATTGGGTTTTGATATTTTTCTTGATCTTAAATTCCATGACATTCCAAATACCGTGGCGAATGCGGTGAGTGCTGCGGCCAAAGCAGGGGTTTGGATGGTAAACATTCATGCGTCTGGTGGTCGCCGCATGATGGAAGCTTCCGCAAATGCATTACAGCAATTGTCTGATAACAAGACATTATTAATTGCGGTGACTGTGCTAACAAGTATGGACCAATCTGATCTTGTTGAAATTGGCATTGATGCAACGCCTGAGCAACACGTTAAACGCCTCGCTGCGTTGGCGAAATCGTCGGGAATGGATGGTGTTGTTTGTTCTGCACAAGAGTCCAGTATGCTGTCTACGGAGCTTGGTAAAGACTTTGTATTGGTTACGCCTGGGATTCGCCCTGCGGGTTCTGATCAGGGTGATCAAAAGCGTATTATGACGCCTGCTCAGGCCATGGCCGCGGGCAGTCATTATCTTGTTATGGGGCGTCCTATTACTCAGGCCAAGGATCCTATTGCTGTGTTAACTCAGGCGAATATGGATTTGGGCGTGATGGCGTAAATTACTCTTAATGAGTCTTGAAGTCTGAGAAAAAACCTTTTATTCTAAAAACCACTTATTAGTGTTGGCTTATTGGCGATACATTAAGTGGTTTTTTTTATTGGCAAGATGCCATGCCCCATTTTAAAAGGATGTTTATATGAAGAACTTAAATCGTATTTTTCGTGTCTGTGTTTTCCGCTCACTGTTTGTTATTTCCCTGGCTTTAACGCCTTTTTCACTTTTTGCCGCCACACCTTTGGATATTAATACCGCAACAGCTACTGAGCTTTCAGCGGTTATGTCTGGTATTGGTATAAAAAAAGCGGAAGCTATTATCGCTTATAGAGACGCCAACGGGCATTTTGAATCTATTAGTCAATTGGCAAGAGTAAAAGGAATCGGCCCTAAGACTATTGACCGTAATCACACGGTGATTCAAGTACTGGATGCGGACAATAAAATAAATTAAGCCTTAGTAAGTATGGAAGATAAGCTAACTTTTGGTTTGTTTATCTTCTAATGCTTGTATAGCTTGGTGCTGAGTGATAAACACTTGGCCAGTTAAGTTATCAAGTAACTTTGAATCTTTTAACCTATCCATCACTGGTCCTTTCACTTCCGATAAGTGCAGTTTTACATCAGAATCGGCTAAACGATCGACGATTTTTTCCAAACTTTGTAGCGCGCTTGCATCAATCATATTGACGGCGGTACACATTAGTATCAAATGTCTAATGGCCGTGTTTTGTGAAACCAAACTTTGTAATCTTTCTTCAAATACTCTGGCATTGGCAAAGAATAAGTTTTCGTCAATACGCACAGTAAGAATGCTTGGATGAGTTTCTACCGTAAAGCGTTGTACATTACGAAAATGCTCTGTCCCCGGTAGTCTGCCAACAATGGCGATGTGTGGGTGACTGGTATGCCATAGAAAACACAAAATCGAAAGAATTACGCCAACAATCAAGCCCGTTTCCATACCTTCAATCATTACGACGCTAAAGGTAATAATTAATAAGCTGGCCTCTTTTTTAGAAAAGCGCCATAAGTTGCGTAGGTCTTGTACACTGACCAACTGCATCATAGAGATAGAAATAATGGACGCTAAGATCGCTTTCGGTAAATAATAAAACAAAGGTGTTAGAAAGAGTAACGTGAGCAATATCAATAAGGCTGAAATAATGCCTGTCATTGGGCTTTTTGAACCACAATCTGCATTTAATACGGTACGAGAAAAACCACCAGTAACAGGAAATGCACCACACATTGCAGAACCTATATTGGCCAGACCAAGCCCTACAAGCTCCTGATTCGGGTCAATGTCTTGACGTCGTTTAGCGGCAAAGGATTGCGCCACGGATACCGAACCAATAAAGCCAACAATACTAATCAAAAAAGCGCTGGGTAATAACTCTTCGACTATCTTCCAGTTGATGCCTTCCATATTGAGCGTTAATGGTTTGATCGGCACGCTACCAATAATACTGACGCCCATGTTTTCAAGAGACAATAGAGCAACGGTTACTGTCGCTGCAACGACCACCAAAACAGGTCCTGATTTGCCAAACAATTGAATGGCTTGCGCTGAGCAGCCGAGACTTTTTAATAAGGTAGCAAAATAGCGACGCATCAATAAAAGAGAGGTGATAGACGCTAAACTTAGGATAAAAGTGGGTAAATTTATATTATTCACATGAAGGTACAGGCTATGCACTAGAGGTAACAAAGTGTCACCTTCAGATTGAATGCCTAACAGGTACTTGAGTTGCCCAATGACAATTAATAAGGCAGAGGCGCTAATAAAACCGGAGATCACAGGGTGGCTTAGTAGGTTGGTCAAAAAGCCCAAACGTAATAAGCTCAACACTAATAAAAACACACCAGACATGAAGGCTAATAGAATCGCTACAGTGGCGTATTGTTCGGTGCCAGAAACGGCAAAGGGCAAAACGGCAGAGGCGGTCATGACAGAGGTTAACGCCACGGGTCCCACTGCGAGTGAGCGACTGGTGCCAAATAAAGAATATAGAATAGAAGGTAAAATACTGGCATACAGCCCCGTAATAGCGGGTAAGCCTGCTAGCATGGCATAAGCTAAACTTTGTGGAATGACCATGATAGTGAAGACGATACTGGCGACGGTATCACTTTTTAAATCAGCATCTTGGTAGCTTTTGAGCCAAGTTAGCGCTGGTAAATATTTAGCAAATTTTTTCATGAGGTTCTGATGCCAAGTGATGGGAGTGTTAGGCTCTGTCTGCTATTTTCAGTCAGTAGTAAATTACCTGCTCGTACGCTCATTCTTTCTTAGTCACATGAGTCTTAGTGTGTTGAATATGGTACTTTTTTGGTGCCTTATTTGATAGGGCAGCGACCGATAAAATCTCATTAAGTTATAAGCTTATCTCTTTATGTGTTCATCTTGGAATTGAGGTCTTTTTAGACGACGTCTGAATAATGGAATTTGGTTGTTTTCAACGAGAAGGTGAACGGAAATACCAGACGCCGTAGGTAAAATTTGCTAGTCTGTTGAGTCGATTGTAAAGCTTAGGAAAAACCCGTGTCGCAAGAGTTTCAAATTGTTTCATCTTACTCACCCGCAGGCGATCAGCCAAAAGCCATCGAAAAATTGGTTCGTGGTGTAGAAGCTGGCTTGGCTCACCAGACTTTATTAGGTGTAACGGGCTCCGGTAAGACTTACACCATTGCCAATGTGATTTCTCAGGTTAAGCGTCCAACGATAGTCATGGTGCACAACAAAACCCTGGCGGCGCAGTTGTATGGGGAATTCAAAGAGTTCTTCCCGAACAACGCCGTAGAATATTTTGTGTCTTACTACGATTACTATCAGCCTGAAGCTTATGTGGCTGCATCAGATACCTTTATCGAAAAAGACTCGTCAGTCAATGAACACATAGAGCAAATGCGGCTGTCTGCCACTAAAGCGTTACTTGAACGAGAAGACGTTATTATTGTCGCAACCGTATCGGCGATCTATGGTTTGGGTGATCCTCAGTCTTATTTGAAAATGATGTTGCACTTGGATCGAGGTGATCGTATTGATCAGCGGGCAGTGTTGCGTCGCTTGGCTGAACTGCAATACACCCGCAATGACTTGGTTTTAGAGCGCGGTAATTTCCGAGTTCGTGGCGATGTTATTGAAGTTTTCCCTGCGGACTCTGAAGAGACGGCAATTCGTATCGAGCTTTTTGATGACGAAGTTGAAAACTTATCGATGATTGATCCTTTGACGAACAAAACTATTCGTAAAGTCCCCCGTGTCACTATTTATCCGAAAACGCACTATGTGACGCCAAAAGAAACGGTTGTTGCTGCCATTGAGCGAATTAAAGTTGAGTTAGATCAGCGCCTAGAGCAGCTTAAATCTTTGAACAAGCTGGTTGAGCTACAACGTCTAGAACAGCGTACTCGCTATGATTTAGAAATGATGCAAGAGCTGGGTTATTGTAATGGCATAGAGAACTACTCTCGTTATTTATCTGGTCGTGAAGAAGGCTCGCCGCCACCGACGTTATTTGATTACCTACCTGCGAACGCATTATTGGTTATCGATGAATCCCATGTGACGGTGTCGCAGATTGGGGCTATGTATAAAGGGGATCGTTCTCGTAAAGAAAACCTTGTTGAATATGGTTTTCGATTGCCTTCTGCGCTTGATAACCGACCAATGCGATTTGAAGAGTGGGAACAGATTAAACCGCAAACTATTTTCGTTTCAGCCACACCAGGGAAATACGAGGCAGAGCATCAAGACTGGGTAGTAGAGCAAATTGTTAGACCAACAGGTTTGATTGACCCCATTCTAGAAGTCCGACCTGTAGCGACTCAGGTAGACGATTTATTGTCTGAAATTAACCTAAGGGCGCCTATTGGTGAACGCGTTTTAGTCAC
The DNA here is from genome assembly GCF_024435075.2 of Marinomonas maritima. Lineage (NCBI taxonomy): Bacteria > Pseudomonadati > Pseudomonadota > Gammaproteobacteria > Oceanospirillales > Oceanospirillaceae > Marinomonas > Marinomonas maritima. The sequence goes on from NZ_JAMZEG020000002.1 coordinate 27,005, forward strand.
TACGTTAACTAAACGTATGGCGGAAGATTTAAGTGATTATCTGAGCGACCATGGTGTTCGCGTGCGTTATTTGCACTCAGACATTGATACTGTAGAGCGAGTCGAGATCATTCGTGATCTACGCTTGGGTGAGTTTGACGTCTTAGTGGGTATCAACTTACTGCGGGAAGGATTGGACATTCCTGAAGTGAGTCTTGTGGCGATTCTTGATGCCGATAAAGAAGGCTTTTTACGCTCGGAAAAATCCCTGATCCAGACCATCGGTCGTGCGGCCCGTAACGTCAATGGTAAAGCCATTTTATACGCCGATCGCATTACCGGTTCAATGGAACGAGCGATCAGCGAAACAGATCGTCGTCGAGAAAAACAAAAAGCACACAACGAAGAGCATGGTATTACACCAGTAGGCATCACCAAATCCGTGGAAGATATCATGGAAGGGGCTTATAACCCAGGTGCAGGAAAGCGTGGTGGTAAAGCTAAAAAAGTGGCTGAAACAGCCAAAGATTATCAAGTGGAAAGCATGGAAGACGTAGCTCAGGTTCGTAAAGCTATGATCCAGTTGCAGAAAGAAATGATGCAAGCGTCTGAAGAGCTTAAATTCGAGCTGGCTGGTGGTTATCGAGATCAGATTCGTCAGTTGCAGAAAAAACTAAAAGACGTTGGTGAGTCGTAACTCTTGGATTCAAAGAAAAAGGAGCCTTGAATGGCCATTACCCTCAGAAGCTACAACATTATTCGTGTTATCGATAACGGTGTAATAGTGAACTGTACTGTGCTTGAAATGTGTTATGACTATGCTCTTGTTAAATTTAAAGATAAAAAATACAAGGTTCCTTATGGCTTGATTGATCAAGTAATCGGCCACGAACTGCTTGTCCCTTTAAGTGAATAACCTATTTAAAACAAAGGCTTCAAAAAACACGGAAGAAGGCTTGTCAAAACCAACTCTCTGCGTATAATAGCCAACACTTTTTAGGACTATAGCTCAGTTGGTTAGAGCGCATCCTTGACATGGATGAGGTCGGCAGTTCGAATCTGCCTAGCCCTACCAAATTATAAAGCCTCGACGGTTAGTGACTGCTCACAACGTCGGGGCTTTTTTGTATCTGCAAACTATAAAGTTAAACATTCCTAAACAAAACAAGCTGAAAATAGTTAATTCTTTTCTTATGATTCTTAATATTTGATCATCTAGTGTTCAGTTCATGTTCATTGTGTGGAATCTTTTGCGCGTAAGAGGTTTTTGAAGAATGGTAGGATGTCTAACCTAGTCTACTTTAGCCTTTTATTAGTAAAACCTTAGTTCAATAGTGGCGTCTGAAAATTCGTTCTTTAGGGACTCCGAAAACCCATTTAATTTTCGGAATGATGAATTAATAACCCAACACATTAGGCGCGGGTAAGACGGCACGAGCCTAACAGGTCACTTAATAGGGCTGTAAGCCAATAGTGGTAAGGCTTTGGCGGCTTTATTTGTTAGGCTGTTAAGCAATTAAGGTGTTTTTCTAAACTTAGAATTTAGGAAATTGCATTAGTCGCTTCTTGCTGGTGTTCTACACTCTCTTTATCTATTATTTAAAAATAAAGTTATAATAAAACACTTAATAGCCTAACAGAAACGGCTAGAACCCTTGATGGTATGGACCCACTTTAATAGACATCTCATAGCTATATAATAATAGGTAAACATGAGGTGAATTATGAGTGGAAAACGTTATACCGATGAGTTCAAAATTGAAGCCGTTAAACAAGTCACTGAGCGCGGCTATAAGATTGCAGAAGTGGCTGAGCGACTTGGCGTTAGTTACAAAAGTATGCATGATTGGATTGCCCGATACAGCAAACCAGAAGCGAATAGAAAAGCGGACGATTCAGTTCGACGCGACGAAGTTGCGCGACTTTATGGAGTTTCAGAGTCATTGTTTGAAGGTTTATCTCTTACTAAAAGAACAATCTATGCCTTACTGCCTTACTGCCTTACTGCCTTAAAGCGTTGGAAAAGTGATTCTTCGATTAAAAAATGAGGCATTAAAGATCTTAAAGCGAATTTTTGCTTTCCTTTAAATGTAAGTTTTGGGCGCTAGCAAAAAGTTACACGCTCAGCAGAGCGGAACCAAGCTTGCAAACTAGGAAGCGTTGAGAAGTAACAAATATACTTGAAGATCCAAAGAACAACCCCATTCTCCGCCTTCCCCTTGAAAACAAAAGGGGAAGGGACTTGGTGCTCAGTAAACGTTACCTTTTGTGTTTGAAAACCTGATGAAGTCAGCTCGACGCGACGAAGTTGCGCGACTTTATGGAATTTCAGAGTCAGTTAAAAATGCTCTTCTGATCAACACTAAAACGATCTATGTCTTACTGCCTTAGAGCATTGTATACGAAGCATTTGAATGACATTAAAAAACCATCTTATAGCATAAGATGGTTTTGGGTTTTACTTGAGGGGTGTAGGTTTAGTGGCTAATACCACTTCCTCCTACGACAGTAATATTATAAGGCGTTCCTTCAACGACTACGGTGTCGATTTCTGAGAAATCTTTTGTGCTAATGCGACGTACTAAACCAGCAATTGGGTCCGTCATGATGATTTCATCTCCCGCCATTGCTAGGCGCGGGCGTGGATCGTTCCAGTGTCCGTCCATGCTGTATGGTTTAGTGACACGTGCACTGTCTTCAATTTCACCGTTTAATAAGTTGATTCGGTGGATTTGTCCATCTTCTGTTAAGACATAAGCATTTTGGATTTTTACGGGGTCAAGAATGAAGTCAATACGTCGAAAGGGAAGTTCCACTAGCTGCATGTAAGGTGATTCTGTCGGATCGATGATAGCTAAGTTCTTGGCACCGTAGCTAGCTAAGAATACTTGGAATGATTTTGCGCCTTTAAGTGTGCCCGACATTTCGTCTTTGGGGAAGTTTGAAGGGTAAGGTAACATTTTATATTGAGTTTCGTTCTTACCTGATTTTGCTACTAGGACACCTTCCTCACAGCCGACCGCTAGGTAAGTGCCTGAAAAAGCTTCACCATGCAGTCCAGTACAGGTTTGCAAGTCTCCGGTCGGTGTTCCATCTGAACTTACGTTTTGTAAGCCAATACGTGGTGGCGCATGACCTTCTTCAGCCTCGTCCGATGCGATGCTTGATAACCAGTTGTCGCCCCAAGGTACAACGATGCCATGATGTGCATGTTTTTGGTGAATTTGTGTTTCTTTGATAGTGCCTTTGGCTAATTCAGCGTTGTCTAATACGCTGGCGTAACCGCCTTTGTCAAAGTTAATTGACACGCGATTACCATGGTCAATAACATGAAAGGGTCGTGGGCCCTGTATGGATGCTTTTACTGCCTCTGGGTCATGGATTTCGATATCTGCGTGATCACCATGATTATGGGTATGGAATCCTGATTGAATGAAATTTACCTGATCATGATCAGATTGTACGGCAACGATGACAGAGTTATCAGCAACAGAGTAAAGCTTTGTCTGCCCTATAGTATTGAATGTCCAATGCTTTTTTGGTGTATTTAAGTCAAAAGCGGTTACGCGAGGAGCGTCATGATCGCCAACAAATACGCGATAAAGTGTCACGTTGTCATCATCATGATGCTCGCTTGCAATTGCGGCCGTAGCCAAACTCATCGCAAGAAGGCTAGCGCCGCCAAGAAGTTTTATCATTCGGTTTTCTCCATTAAATGTATCGTTGTTTTGTTCGCTTGTAGAGCTGCTTTGCAGGCATTTATACAAATAAGATTGAGCATTATTTGATATGTTATAATATAACTTAATTTTTACAGTTACAACGCATCAATACCAAAGTGACTTTCTTAATCGGGGAAAGCATCGCGTGACGGGGCTATAAAACTAGGGAGTGCCTTACGATGTAGGGAGCGTCGCAAAAGCGATTTTTCGATAAAAGAAATTAAGCATTAAAGATCTTAAAGCGAATTTTTGCTTTCCTTATAAGCGTAAGTTTTGGGCGCTAGCAAAAAGTTGCCCGCCCAGCTTTTTTCTGAATTAAGGAGCGGAATAAAGTTTAGGAATGCAAAGTGTTTGAATGGAACATGAATTCCACGTCGGTCTGAAGCCGCGACTTACAATGAAAGCTCCGCTTTCGGCACATTACGCTGCGCTAATGATGCCCTACGGCCTTTGGTGTTACATCGTTGAAGTCCCGATGAAGTTAGTTCGACGCGACGAAGTTGCGCGACTTTATGGCGTTTCAGGGTCATTGCTTGACGAGCTGTCTCCCGTCGAATAAACCATCTATGCCTTACGATATAACGAGCGTACGGGAACAATCATGTTCTTACGCAGAAAAGGAGGCATTAAAGATCTTAAAGCGAATTTTTGGTTACTTTTTGGGCGCTAGCAAAAAGTTACACGCTCAGCAGAGCGGAGCCAAGCTTGCAAACTAGGAAGCGTTGAGAAGTAACAAATATACTTGAAGCTCAAATAAAAAAAGCCCCGTATGGCGGGGCTATAAAACTAGAGAGTGACATACGATAAGGTCACGCGCTGTTGTTACACAGCATTCTGACCCGATGACGCACTTTTCAATGCGTCATCAAGATGCAGATCGGTTTGAAGATGAGCCAATGTTTTAGCTCTTTAGCTCGCCTTGAAAAATGTATTAAATAACATTTTTATTTAGTGATGTGCTTTTTAACACTTCATCCAAATGTAACCATGTTTCGATCACGGTATCTGGGTTAAGGGACATGCTTTCGATTCCCTGAGCCACTAACCAGTCAGCAAAATCGGCGTGGTCGGATGGACCTTGGCCACAGATACCAACGTATTTACCTTGTTCGCGACAGGCGGTAATCGCCATTTTTAGCAGTTTTTTGACGGCAGGATTGCGTTCGTCGAACTTGTCAGCGATCAATCCAGAGTCGCGGTCTAGCCCTAGCGTCAATTGGGTTAAATCGTTTGAGCCGATAGAGAAGCCATCGAAGTATTGTAGGAATTCATCCGCTAATAATGCGTTGGATGGTAATTCGCACATCATAATGACTTTTAATCCGTTTTCGCCACGAGCCAAACCTTGTTCTGCTAGAAGCTCGGTGACTTGCTGTGCTTCTTCTAAGGTACGCACAAACGGAATCATGATTTGTACATTGGTCAGTCCCATGACGTTACGAACGCGACGGATGGCTTCACATTCTAGGGCGAAGCAATCGCGGAATGACGCATCTATGTAGCGCGCCGCACCACGGAAACCAAGCATTGGATTTTCTTCGTCTGGTTCAAACAACGGACCGCCGACAAGGTTGTGGTATTCGTTTGACTTAAAGTCAGACAAACGCACGATGACTGGCTTGCTGGAGAAAGAACACGCCAATGTGGCTACGCCTTCGACGAGTTTATCGACGTAGAATTCCACTGGGCTGTTGTAACCCGCGATTCGGTGGTCGATTTCTTCTTGTAAAGCAGGTGTCATGTCTGTGTAGTTCAATAGCGCTTTCGGGTGAATGCCGATCATGCGGTTGATGATGAATTCCAATCGAGCCAAGCCAATACCCGCATTGGGTAGCATGGCAAAGTCGAAGGCGCGGTTTGGATTGCCGACGTTCATCATGATTTTGACCGGTAGCTCTGGCATGTTGCCGACTTCAGAAGTGATGATGTCGAATGGTAATTCGCCTTGGTAAACAAAGCCCATGTCACCTTGTGCACAAGAGACGGTCACGCTTTGTCCATCTTTTAACACGTCTGTCGCGTCGCCACAGCCAACCACAGCCGGAATGCCGAGTTCGCGTGCAATAATGGCCGCGTGACAAGTGCGTCCGCCACGATTGGTGACAATCGCAGAAGCGCGCTTCATGATCGGTTCCCAATCTGGGTCGGTAATATCGGTTACTAATATATCGCCTGGTTCAATACGATCCATTTCGGCAATTGAAGACAATACTTTGACTTTCCCTGTGCCGATCTTGTGACCAATGGCGCGACCAGTGATCATTACGCTAGATGTTTGTTTTAGGTTGTAACGCTCCATGCTTTGGGCGTTGCCTTGGCTGCGTACGGTTTCTGGTCGAGCCTGAACAATGTAGATCTTGCCGTCGATGCCATCTTTTGCCCATTCAATGTCCATCGGACGTTGGTAATGGCTTTCGATGATGCACGCTTGGCGAGCAAGGTCTTCAATCTCATCATTGGTGAGTGCGAAACGATTTTGATCATCTAAAGCGACTGGCACGATTTTGACAAATTCGTCATCGCCGCCGACGTCGGCGTATTCCATTTTTTGTGCTTTGCTGCCTAGGCTCTTACGGACAACGGCAGGGCGGTTCGCTGCAAGTGTTGGCTTGTGAACGTAGTATTCATCTGGATTGACTGTACCTTGTACAACCATTTCGCCTAAACCGTACGCTGCCGTGATGAAAACGACTTCGTCAAAACCAGATTCTGTGTCTAGGGTGAAAAGTACACCGGAAGCGCCAATGTCACTGCGCACCATTTTTTGAATACCAGCGGACAAAGACACGCCTTGGTGTTCGAAGCCTTGGTGTACACGGTATGAAATAGCGCGATCGTTAAAGAGGGATGCAAAAACGCGTTTGACGGAGGCTTTGATGTCTGCCAATCCTTTGACGTTTAAGTAAGTTTCTTGCTGACCAGCGAAAGAAGCGTCTGGTAAATCTTCTGCGGTCGCGGATGAGCGAACCGCGAACGAGGTATCGTCGGCGTTGTCTTCACATAAAACGGCGAAAGCGGCTTCGATTTCTTGGTCAAATTCAGTCGAGAAGGTAGCGTCTTCAATCCATTGGCGAATTTGTGCACCGGTTTTCGCAAGCGCGTGAACGTCGTCTACGTCCAAAGCGCCAAGTGTTTGGTGAATTTTTTCGTCTAGGCCACTTTCTGTTATAAACGTTTGATAAGCATAGGAAGTGGTTGCGAAACCGTTTGGTACTTGAATACCTAGGTCTGTCAGGTTAGAAATCATTTCTCCCAAAGAGGCGTTTTTGCCGCCAACTTCACCGACATCTTCCATATGAAGATCTTTAAACCACTTAATAAACTTGCTCACAAGAGACTCCAGTTTTTTTATAAATTAATAGTAGGAATAGTTTTATAGCCAGTTTCTTTGTACATCAGGTCTTAGCGCTTTAGGTGCTTGTCAAAGTACTTGATCTGGGTTCATTGTATGTAGGGTAGTTGCTTTGAATAAAATCGATTATTCGATGTAGTTTTATTTCAATCGAAAAAACGAATGTCGTTAGATAACAACAAAATAGGTGGAAATTGAATGAAAGTGTATTTTGTCTCAGATGGGACTGCGATCACGGCAGAGGTGTTTGGCTCGGCAATGTTGTCGTTTTTTGATGTGGCAGTAGAAACAAAAAGCGTGCCTTTTTTGACCACTAAAGATCAGGCTGAAGGATTAAAGCAGCAGATTAACTTGGAAGTGCAGCAAGGTATTGCGTTGTTGGTTTTTTATACTATTTCAGATATAGCCATTCGAGATATTGTCCAATCTTGTGATTGTCACTGTTACAATTTATTTGGCGATTTACTGCTGCCTATTGAAAAAGCCTTAGGGGTTAAAGCACAACCCACTGCGCGAAAAGCACATGGTATGAAAGAAGGGGTTTATGATGGGCGTATAGATGCCATCAACTATGCGCTGGCAAACGATGACGGCGCATCCATCAAAAATTTCGATCAAGCGGACATTATTTTACTGGGTGTCTCTCGCTCTGGAAAAACACCGACCAGTTTGTATTTAGCCATGCAATACGGCATTAAAGCGGCAAACTACCCGATTACCGAAGATGATTTTTCTTCTCCAGGTTTGCCCAAGGTGCTAAAAGACCACAAGAAAAAACTGTTTGGATTGACCATAGACGCTCAGCGTTTGCATGAAATTCGTACAGGCCGTATGGCGGCGAGTAAATACGCGTCTTCTCGTCAATGTCGTTATGAGGTAGACGAAGTGGAGTCCTTGTATCGCCAAGAGCGCATTCCTTTTTTGAACTCGACAAAACTGTCTGTGGAAGAAATTTCCACCAAAGTGATGGCAGAAATGAATTTGGTGCGTCACAGACAGTAAGACTGAACCGGAAAACAATCGAATAATTCGATGTATTGACGCTTTAGTGTGGAAATATAGACAAAAAAGTAATGAAAAAATTTGGGTTAGGTCAAAAAAGCATGACGAACATGAAGAGTAAGGCCCCTAATATAGAACCATAATGACAATTTGTTGTGTAATTACTAAATACCCCAGAGATAGAGTGTGTAGATAATGTTAAGAGCAGCGCTAACTTGGAGAGTATTTAGTGAATATGCTCTATAATAACGATTAATCGAACGTATTAGCCGCTTGGTCCACGTGACAACCGAGTGCAGGAATCGTTCTGAATAGTAAGATGTTCATATTTCTACTTTATAAAAGGGTGTCTTATTAAAAAAACCAAGGATAAAAATACATTGAGTAATAAAAAAATTAACGACCCTCACATGCAGCGCGAAGCGTCTAAGTACGACAACCCGGTACCAAGCCGTGAATTCATTCTAGAGTTTCTTGCAACCCAAAATAAAAGCATGGGTCACTTTGACTTATGTGCTGCATTTTCGCTGACTGGCGAAGATGAAATAGAAGCCCTCCGTCGTCGCCTCATTGCTATGTGTCGAGACAGCCAGCTAACCAGTAACCAAAATGATGAATACACGCCGATTTTGGAAAGTGACCTAATAGAAGGTTATGTTCAAGGCAATAAAGAAGGTCATGGTTTCTTGTTACGTCAAAACGATGACGATATTTTCCTATCTTCTCGTCAAATGCAGAACGTGATGGATGGCGATAAAATAAAAGCACGTCTTTCTGGTCGCAGTGTTAAAGGCCGTTTAGACGGTGTTGTCGTTGAAGTGCTAGAACGTAAGCATATCCAAATGGTTGGTCGCTATTACCTAGAAAAAAATGGTCAAGAAAGCGGCACCGCATTTGTAACACCAGAGAATCCTCGTATTGCGCAAGATATTCAAATCACCACAGATTCTGGTTTAACACCAAAACACGGCCAGTATGTTTTGGCTGAAATTGTGTCTTATGCGGAACGTGGCAAACCAGCACAAGGTCTTGTTAAGAAAATTCTTGGTGACTTTATGGCACCGGGTGTTGAAATTGAAGTGGCGATGCATCGTTACGAGATTCCTCACGAATGGCCGGCGGCGGTTGAGAAGCAAGCCAAAAGTTTTACCGAAGAAGTATCAGAAGAAGACAAAGCACATCGAGTGGATCTTCGTGAGACACCCTTTGTGACGATTGATGGCGAAGACGCGCGCGACTTTGATGATGCCGTATATTGTGAGAAAACCGCTGGTGGATGGAAGTTGTTTGTCGCCATTGCCGATGTTTCCCATTATGTGAAAAAAGACTCCGCATTGGATGAAGAGGCCATTGTTCGTGGTAACTCTGTTTACTTCCCAGGTAAAGTGATTCCGATGTTGCCGGAAGTCTTGTCGAACGGTTTGTGTTCCTTGAATCCAGACGTTGATCGTTTGGCGATGGTGGCAGAAATCTCGTTGACCACGAAAGGCAAGATGCGTGGCTTTAAGTTCTACGAGGGTTTGATTCGTTCTCATGCTCGCTTGACCTATTCTAAGGTCGCGAAAATGATTGCTGCGGAGCCAGAAGAGCAAGGAATGGAGTTACGCGAGCGTTACGCTTCTATTGTTTCTCATATTGATGACTTGAACGGTCTGTATCACACATTAAAAGGCGCCCGTGATGAACGTGGTGCAATGGAGTTTGATACCATTGAAACCCGTATGGTGTTCGATGAAAACTCCAAGATAGAGCATATTATTCCCGTTGAGCGTAACGATGCTCATAAATTGATTGAAGAGTGTATGTTGTGCGCCAACGTGGCGACGGCAGAGTTATTGATTAAGGCGGACTTGCCGGCTTTGTTCCGTGTGCATGAAGGTCCAAAAGAAGATCGTTTGTTAACGCTGCGAACTTACTTAGGTTTGCTAGGATTGGAGCTGATGGGTGGTTTGAAACCAACCCCAGACGATTACGCAAAACTGGCAGAACAGTTAAAAGGTCGTGCGGATTCTCGTAGCATTCAAACCATGATGTTGCGTTCTATGTCCCAAGCGGTTTATCAAGCAGATAACTTAGGCCACTTTGGTTTGAATTACGAAGCCTACACTCACTTTACGTCGCCTATTCGTCGCTATCCGGATCTGTTAGTGCATCGTGCGATTCGTTATTTGATTCGTGGTGAAGGCCGCCCAGATGTGCGTCAGGCGCATCGTGTAGCGGGCAGTCTTGAGCTTAAAGAGCGTAAAATTTACGGTTACGATCATGCGGATATGGATGGCTTTGGCGATTCTTGTTCTGTGACAGAGCGCCGTGCCGATGAGGCAACGCGTGACGTAGAGGCTTGGTTGAAATGTCAGTACGTTGAGCAACATCTTGGCGAACCTTTTGTTGGAATTGTGACCGCGGTGACCTCGTTTGGTTTGTTCGTTGAGCTACAAGGTTTATTTGTCGATGGCTTGGTGCATATTTCAGGGCTTGGGCAAGATTACTTTGTTCACGATATGGAGCATCAAGCGATTATTGGCGAGCGTACAGGTCGTGTATTCCGTTTAGGCGATACATTGAAAGTCACTGTGGCCAGTGTGAATCTTGAGCAGCGTAAGATCGATTTAAGCTTGGATGATGCGGGCGCATCGCCATCGCGTCCTCGTAAAAAGGTAGAGCGCAACGACAGTACCGAGCTGGAAATGCAATTGGCTCAGTTGCCTCCGATTGAATTGGGTGGACGACCTAAACCTAAAGCGGCTAAAAAAGCAGACGTTAAAGGTGAGAAAACCACTAAAGACGCTAAAGAGCCAGATGGCAAAGCCAAGAAAAAGCGCCGTCCTCCTGTTTCTAAGGGCAAGCGTATTAGACAGAAGAAATCGGCGTCGGCAGCCGCTGCAGCAAGTGGTAAACCGGCCAGCGCGGCGGCCAAAAAGCCTAAAAAACCGAAGAAGCCAAAAAAGAACAATGCCAAGCCAAAAGCGAAAGATTGATTTAGCGTTTTTTGAGTGACAGATTTTTTGAATTTATAGAGTAAAACGTAAAGCATGTCAGATTTAGAATGGATATTCGGCATTCATGCCGTGGAAAACGCGTTGACCCAACAGCCAGAGCGCGTGAAAGAAGTGCGCTTTCAAGAGGGTCGTGACGATAAGAAAAATCAGCGATTGGTACAGCTTTGTAAAACCAGCAAAGTGAACTACAGCGTGGTGCCTCGTAAAGAGTTAGACCAGTTGTTCACTAAGAACAAAGACCGTGTTGTGCACCAAGGTGTTGTGGCTTATACCACGATGACGAAAGCGGGTAACGAAGCTGACTTACATACCCTTGTTGCTGGTTTGGATGAAACACCGCTGATTATCATTTTGGACGGTGTGACCGATCCGCATAACTTAGGCGCTTGTTTACGAAGTGCGGATGCGGCGGGTGCTCATGCAGTAGTGATGCCAAAAGACAACTCAGCACCATTAAATGCCACGGTAAGCAAAGTAGCCTGTGGTGCAGCGGAAAGCATGCCTGTTTATGCGGTTACCAATCTTGCTCGTACGATGAAAAAGTTACAAGACCAAGGTGTTTGGATCTTTGGTACGGCAGGTGAAGCGACACAAACGATTTACGAGCAAGACTTGTCCATTCCTACCGCGATTGTGATGGGTGCGGAAGGCGACGGCATGCGTCGCTTAACTCGCGAGCAATGCGATTATTTGGTGAAATTGCCAATGGCTGGTGTGGTTTCTAGTTTGAATGTGTCGGTAGCGACTGGCATTTGCTTGTTCGAAGCCGTACGTCAGCGTGCTGTCAAAGCAAAAGGGTAAGGGGTAAGGCGTGTTTAAGCAGTTTACTATTCAAGCGCCATTACCTGCGATTGAAGCCGAATTACAGCAGAAAATTGATGGCAAAACCAAACCCTTAGGGGCGTTGGGTGAATTGGAAAATATCGCTTTTCAGCTGGGTCGTATTCAGCAAACGTCCACACCTAATGTGTCGAACGCTAAGATGGTCGTTTTTGCGGCAGATCATGGCGTGGTGGCTCAAGGTATTAGTTTGTTTCCTCAAGAAGTCACACCGCAAATGGTGATGAATTTCTTGATGGGCGGTGCGGCGGTCAGTGTGTTTTGTGAACAGCACCATGTGCCTTTACGAGTGGTAGATGTAGGCGTGAATGCGGCGCTTGATGAACATCCATTATTGGGTAATCGCAAGGTCGCGTTTGCTTCCAAAGATTTCAGCCAAGAGGCGGCCATGTCTGCTGAGCAGGTTGCACAATCGATACAAGCTGGTGTCGACGAAGCGGATTTTGCTATTGATGATGGTGTGAATTTGTTGATGTTTGGTGAGATGGGCATAGGTAATACCTGTGTCTCTTCTTGCATGATGACGGCGTTAATTGGCGTTAGCGCGACGGACAGTGCTGGACGTGGAACCGGATTGGATTCTGCTGGTGTGTCTCATAAAGTGCAGATAATCGAGCAGTCATTGCGTCGTGCAGAACACGCAACGGGTCAAGTAATGTCTGAATGGAGTGCACAGACGTTAGCAGAACAAGTGGGTGGTTTTGAAATTTTGGCGATGGCTGGCGCTATGTTGCAATCAGCACAACGTCAGACCGCGTTTGTTGTTGATGGTTTTATTTGCTCTGTTGCTTTGTTGTTTGCCCAAAAAGTAGTACCTAATGTGCGCGAATACGCCATTTTTGCTCATCAGTCGAATGAGAAAGCACACAAAATGTTGTTGAGTCATTTAAGCGCGGAACCCATTTTGTCCTTGGATTTACGCTTAGGGGAAGGTTCTGGTGCAATTTTAGCGTATCCCCTTATTAAGAGTGCCTGTGTTTTTCTGAAAAACATGGCGAGCTTTGAAAGTGCAGGCGTTAGCGATTCTAAATAACATGGTTATTACTTGGGGTAAGCATGAAAGGCATGATAATGAGTCCTTATTGGCAAGGCTTTAAACGCAGCCTTGTTACCTATACACGAATTCCATTAAAAGTGGATTGGAGCGATGACATAAAGCACACCCCAGCGGTGTGCTTTTTACCATGGATTGGCGTGGTTGTTGCCTTATTGAGCGCTTGGCCGTTGTGGTTTGATTGGTCTTCGTCTTTGCAAGCACTACTGATGTTATTGACATCGGTATTGTTGACCGGTGGGTTTCATGAAGATGGTCTGATGGACAGTTGTGATGGTTTGGTTGGTGGCTGGGACAAAGAGCAGCGTTTGTCGATCATGAAAGATTCACGTATCGGCAGTTATGCGGCCTTGTCTATTTGGTTTTCTCTGTCGCTAAAGTGGCTGCTGCTTAGTGAGCTTTTGGCTATTATCCCCGCGTCTTTTTTAGGCTTTATTTATACCTTGGCTGCTTGGTGCGCTGTGCATGTGATGGCCAGAGCGATACCGCTTGTGCTGATGAACAGTTTAGATTATGTGACTGTGGAGCAAAGTAAAGCGTCCAGTATGATTGCAACATTGACCTCGAGTCAGTGGGGCATCGCATTGGCACCTTGTCTACTTTTTGGTTTGTTGGCGTTTAATGTCTTTGACTTAATCATCACCCTGATGCTTGCCGCTGGTTTAGTCTTTTTGTTGCGTGTTTATTTGCGTAAGAAAATAGAGGGGTTCAATGGCGATACCTTAGGGGCGGGTGAGCAAATTGGTGAGATTTTTATCATCTTATGTTTGCTGGTGTCTTATTCGTGAAGTTGTATCTGATACGCCATCCGCGGCCGGATGTGAAAAAAGGTTTGTGCTATGGCGATATGGATGTGCCTCTTGCTGAAGGTTGGGAAGCTGGAGCGCAGGCGTTAAAAAAGGCCTTGTCGATCGAGTTTGATATGCTCTCAAGTATGAGTTACCACAGTCCATTAAGTCGCGCGTCTAAACTGGCCAATTTTATTACGGATGGCTGTTCGCAGTCGGTTGATGCATTAAAAGAATTGGATTTTGGCGATTGGGAAGGTTTATGTTGGCAAGATATTCCAAAGACTGAAATTGATAGTTGGGCGGAGAATATAGTTCATGCTGCGCCGTATAACGGCGAATCGTTACAAGTTGTAGCGGATCGTGTTTGGCAATGGTGGTTGTCGGTCAAAGATACGTCGGCCGAGCACGTCGTTGTGACAGCGCATTCAGGTGTTATAAAAGTGTTTGTTAGTTTGCTTTGCCAATGGCCTTTGGCGCAATGTCACCGTATTGACGTCGGATTTAGTAGTTTGACTGAATTTTCAGTCCAAGGCGACTTTGTGGTATTAAAGCGTTTGGGTGCTGGCGACTGGGTTTCTGCTTAAGTTTTTTGAGAAAAAATTAAAAATGCTACTATATTTTTTGGGTATGTTTGGGATTGCTGCGTTTGCAATTACCGGGGTTATTTCCTCCGGTAAAAAAGACATGGATCTTTTTAGCGTGGTGTTTCTGGGGATGGTGACGTCTCTTGGCGGCGGCACGATACGAGACACCGTGTTATCGGTTGAAGCTGTGTATTGGGTCAAAGATACATCGTATCTGTGGGTGGCTTTTTTGTCTTCTGCTCTTGCTTTTTTTATCGTTCGATTTATTGATGACAAGAAAGCTGTTTTTCATTATGCCGACTCGTTTGGTTTAGCCTTGTTTACTGTGGTAGCGACGGAAAAAGTGTTGAATCTCGGTTTTCCGCCAACCATTGCTATTACTATGGGGATTATTACCGGTGTGGCGGGTGGCATTATTCGCGATGTATTAAGCCACCGTCCGCCTTTAGTATTAGGTCGAGAATTCTATGCAACGCCGGCTTTTTTAGGGGCGTTGTTGTTAGTGCTACTTGAAAAAAATATACCTGCACATGAGTTTAACTCGATTTACGCTGTGGCTTTAGTCTTTATACTAAGGGTGTTTGCGATACATAAAGACTTATATTACCCAAGCTGGTTACTCTACAAAAAGAGATAGATTATGACGGAACAATCGAACACTAAGCAGACTGAACAAGATAATGTAGACAAAAATGAAGCGCGTTTATTAAAAAAGAAAGCCGTTGTTGATCAGCGTATTGCGGCCGCAACAGAAGAGCGTGGCGTGACTATTTTGCTTACTGGAAATGGTAAAGGTAAGAGCTCTAGTGCATTTGGCACCATGGCGCGTGCTTTGGGTCATGGTCAAAAAAGCGCGGTCATTCAGTTTATCAAAGGTCGCAAAGCCACGGGTGAGCAATTATTTTTTGGTTCGCATCCGTTAGTCGACTTTCATGTTATGGGGCATGGTTTTACGTGGGAAACACGTAACCCTGAGTTGGAAAAAGAAGCCGCAGAGCAAGCTTGGGCATTGGCAAAGGGCGTATTGTCAGATTCAAGCGTGCATTTTGTCTTGTTGGATGAAATCACTTATATGTATAAATATGGCTATCTTAATGAAGCCGATTTGATTGCTGCGCTTGCTGCTCGTCCAGCACATCAAAATGTGATGATGACGGGTCGCACAGCGCCAAGGGCGTTATTAGACAGCGTCGATACGCACAGTAAAATAGCAAATGAGCGTCATGCCTTTGCAAATGGTGTCAAAGCGCAAGTGGGCATTGAATGGTAGTTCGCTTTGCGAGCTACAATACCGCATTGAGCCGATCCCATCCGGGGGCACTTTTGGCAGCACTCAAGTCCAGCAAGGACAAACAAGTGCTCGCCACCATCGCGTTATTGCAAGAAGTACGCCCCGACATTATCTTGCTGAATGAGGTTGATTTTGATGCCTCAGGCGAGACCGTTACGCTTTTACAGTCTTTGCTAAGAAAGCCTTCCTCAACTCGCACAGGGTTGGACTATCCCTTCTTCTTTTGTCAGCCCGTTAATACTGGAGTGCCTTCTGGTCGAGATTTTGACAAAGATGGGGACGCGACAGATAAAGGCGCTGACGCGTTAGGTTTCGGTGATTTCCCAGGTCAATACGGTATGCTGCTGTTATCACGTTTCCCGATTGATCACTTGGCTTCTCGCACTTTTCAACATTTTTTATGGCGCGATATGCCAAACGCACATTTACCAAAGTACACTTCTGGAGACGCTTGGTTTAATGACGAAGATTTGGCTGTGTTGCCTTTGTCATCAAAATCTCATTGGGATGTGGCGATAAAAGTGAATGCTCAAGCGCTGCATTGTTTGTGCTCTCATCCAACACCTCCTGTCTTTGATGGTGCCGAACGCCGAAATTTTTGTCGTAATCAAGATGAAATTCATTTTTGGTCAGACTATCTTTCAAAATCGCCTTATATTATCGACGATCAAGGGCGTCGAGGTGGGTTGGAGGGCGGTGATTTTGTGTTGCTAGGGGATTTGAATGCCTCTCCTTATGAAGGGGATTCTGATAGGACAGCGATTCAAAACTTACTGGCGCACCCCGCCATGTCAGCAATCGGGTTTCCAACCAGTCGCGGTGGAGTTGAACACTCACCGAAAGTTGATGCAAAGCACAGTGCTTATCACACTGCTGTGTGGCGTATGCAGGCAGATTATGTCAGGCCTAGTCGTTTGCTTGAAACCGTTGGACAAGCAGTATTTTGGCCTGACTCTCGTGACAATCAACACTCTCTTCTTAGCAATACTTCAGATCATCGCCTTGTTTATCTAGATGTCATCATTAAGCCTTAAAAAAACAAATGAGATTTATTCTCATATAAGCTAGATATTTTTAAAATCATGTACGATAATGATTCTCATTAAGTTTTATTAATCCAATACAAAAGATCGCGGAGGAAATAATGCAGAACTGGGAACGTTTAACAAGACAAGCCAATAGAGCCTATTCAAATCATGCTTTTTCGGATGCCGTTGAGTTAAATCAACAGGCATTAATGCAAGCTGAAATGTCATTCGATGATGACTTTTATCGTGATGCTGAGTCGGCCGTTGCTGCAGCCGCAGTGAGCTTTTTAAATATTGCGGAATCTTATACGGCGCTGGGCGATTTCGTTTCTGCGAATACGCAATTTGAAAATGCGGTCAATTTTCTACAGGCCGTTCTTGTTCGCCCTGATCTAGATGGCGAGCAAAGGGGGCTTATTACGAGAACGGCGACACACATTCGTTTTGAGTGGGAGTTGTTTTCTCAAACTTATAGTAAGCATGTATCAACTCAGAGCAAAGCCCTGATGCAAGCCTTGTCTAATGCTGTTCCTAGTTCAGAAACCATGGTTCACCATTAATCATCCCTGTTCATCTAACGCCATTAATAAGGGTCATTGTATGAAGTCGGTTTTTACTATTTTAGCATTCAGTAGTTTGCTTGTTATTGGTCAACTGGTTCAAGCGCATCCAGGCCGCGACCATTCTCATTGGTCAAGTGAGCCTATTCATATCTTGACCATGTTTGCCATCGCCAGCTTGATTGTCAGCGGTATGATATACAAACAGTGCATTCGTCGACGTAAAAAATTTGAACGGAAGGATCTTAACCATGATGCATAGTGTGATTAAAACCCTCGACAAAGTAATTCATTTTAAAACCGCCCAAGCTCATTGCGATATACCCTGTAAAATTTACGATCCGGCAACGGCTCAACTAGCAGCGTTAACTTGTGTGCGTTTAATGGATTTAATTAAAGAAATTGAAGACAAAGGGACTTTGAGTGTGGCGGATTACGCACAGGTTTCTCGTTTAGTAGGTGAAAAAGAATCTGCCAGTACGGAGGTTAAAGACGCTATTGGTATTATTTGGGGGGATTATTTTAAAGCGCCGCAGTTTGAGTTGGTATCGAATGCGCATAATTTAACTCACAGTATTATGTTGCAAGCGTCAAAATGCAAACAAGGTATTGACCGAGTAGAAGGTGAGAAATTGGTTGATTTGGTGAATGACTTTGCGGAAGTTTTTTGGCTAACAAAAGAAGTGCCGACTTACCGTGCTTCATGCCCTTATCCACCGATGTTGGAAATGGTTTACCCTGATTTAAAAGGCCAAGGTAAGCGCTTTTAATCCGTATTTTAATTGTGACACTGTGGAAGGATATCGATATGTTTCACTTAATCAAAGTTCAAGGAGAAAGTATGTCTCCTAGTTTATGTCATGGAGACTTTGTATTTACCAGTCGCTGGTATAAAAAACTCAACACGGGTCACCTTGTTGTTGTCGATCATGCACTGTACGGATACATTGTAAAAAAAATTTTGCATATTGCGCCAGATGGACAACTTTGGCTAGGCGGTGAAAGTAACAAGAGTTTGCAATCAGAACGTATAGGTTGGGTATCTTCTCGGCGAGTTGTTGGTAAAGTCATCGCTCGTATTTGTGCTTCTTAAATGAAGTGTACAAAAAAAAAGACACTTTATTAGAATGGCAAGGAATTGCATGGTACCCAGATGTTGGCCTTACGTTTTTTTTTCTATAAAATCCCTTCTTTAACTCCCCCCGCCATTTTATTAAGCCAGAGAGAAGTTCATGACAGCAGCCGAGTTACCAAAGGTAAAGAAACACACACGTCTTGAGGATGCCCAAGCCGTCATTCTTGGTACCTTGATTATTGCGTTAGGCGTTAACCTTTTTACCCATGCTGGGTTGTTAACGGGTGGTTCAGCTGGTTTGGCTTTTTTGATGCAGTATTCGACACCATTGACGTTTGGTCAGGCGTTTTTCTTAATTAATATCCCTTTCTATTTATTGGCCGTTATTCATTTCGGTTGGGAGTTTACAATAAAGACGTTTCTTTCCGTATTTTGCCTTTCTGTTTTCTCCGATGTGACTCCAATGCTGGTTACTTTTGATCAAGTGAACCCTATTTATGCCAGTGTAGCCGGCGGTTTTTTAATGGGCGTGGGCTTTTTAATGTTGTTTCGCCATAATGCCAGTCTAGGGGGGTTGAACATATTAGCGCGTTACCTTTCTGAAAAACACGGTATTTCCATGGGGAAATTCCAGATGGCAGTGGATTGTATGATCGTGCTTTTATCCGTTTTTGTGGTCGATTATACCTTGATCATTATTTCATTTGTGGGGGCCATTGCGTTGAATATGATTATTGCTGTTAATCATAAACCAGGCCGTTATATGGGTAATGTTTAGTTGAGCTAAGATTATTGAGTGTAACGAAAGCGGCTATATCAGCCGCTTTTTTTGGCCTATAAACTGCTTAACGTATGCTGGTGATTCCTAAGTGAGCGCCCCTCAGGTATGATTACGGCAATTAAAAGACAGAGGTAAAGAGTGTGGAGTTACTTAAAGTAGACAACCTTAACCCCTACTTAGAAGATCTTGTCGAGTTATTATGTGACGCTGTTGATTCGGGCGCGCCAATTGGTTTTTTACCACCAATGAGCGAATCAGAGGCGAAAGCGTATTGGCTAACAGTGAATGATGATTTACAAGAAAATGCCCGCCAAGTGTTATTAATACGTGAAGACGATAAGGTGGTTGGTAGCGTACAAATTGCTATGTCACCAAAAGCCAATGCGTTGCACCGTTGTGATGTCGAAAAACTGATGGTCCATACTCAAGCAAGAGAGCATGGTTTGGGCGGTATGTTGATGCAAGGTGTTGAACGCGTGGCGGCGTCGATGCAAAGGCAACTGCTAATGCTTGAAGTAAGAAGCGACGATATTGCTCACGACATGTATGTTAATATGGGCTATATTCCATTTGGCGAAGTGCCCGGATACTCTCGCAGTGCGAACGGTATGCTGCATAATGCGACGTTCTTCTTCAAAGAAATTGAAACCACCCACGAAGTATTTTCTTAATCTAAACAAAGCCATAGGCGATTCTCTTGAGACTTGATTTTTATTTATCCCACGTGACTGAATTGGCACGTAAAGCGGCAAAAATTGCCGCGTCAAAAGGCCGTGTTACTGTAAACGGTGAGGTGGTTAAAAAGGCCAATTACACAGTACAAGACGGTGATAAAATTTGCCTAGATGACACGCTTTTGGCGTGGCCATCAGAAGGGTATTATTTACTGCATAAGCCTGCTGGTTACGTTTGCGCTAACCAAGATCCAGAGCATCCTACGGTATTGGATTTATTGCCTTCGCATTTGGGCCAAGCGCTCAATATAGTTGGCCGTTTAGACAAAGACACAACGGGCTTACTGTTGTTGACGACAGATGGACAATGGCTACATCGAATTACATCACCTCGTAATGCGTGCAACAAACGCTATCGTATGATGTTGGCCGAGCGAATCAGTGACGAAGATTTAAAACAATTGGAAGCGGGAGTGATGCTGAATGGCGAGCCGCAACCAACGTTACCTGCTGTTGCTGAACGCATTAGCGACTGTGATATTTATCTTACAATTCAAGAAGGTAAATATCATCAAGTGAAACGGATGTTGGCCGCTGTAGGCAATAAAGTGGAAGAGCTTCATCGTGATCAGATTGGTCCGCTTTCACTTGATGTTGATTTACAAGCGGGTGAGTTCCGTGCCTTGACGGCAGAAGAAGTTGCTTACTTTTAGTAAGGTTTTAACAAGACAAAAAATCGTATTGATTGGCGATATGACAAGAGAGTGAAATGATGAAAGAGTTATCGATGGATGAACGTGTTCAATTGTTGGTTGCGCCTGACAGCGAACGCTTAGTGTATTTTGTTGAGCAAGCCAAAGCCTCTCAATTGGTATGGAGCTTAAGTAACGAAGAAGGTTTCGTGATGGTAGAAACCGACGACGGTGATTGTGTTATGGTTTGGCCAGATGCTGATTTTGCTAGCCAATGGGCGATTGAAGATTGGGACGACTGTGAGCCAGTGTCCGTTTCGCTTGATATGTTTAAAACAGAATGGTTACCCAGCCTTGCACTGGATAATATCACCGTGGCTGTTTTCCCTAATATTGAAGACGAAGGTAAGTTGTCGACCGCGGAAGAGTTAACCGCGCTGTTGGCTTAATACGATAGAAATAAAAGTTTTCGTGAATGTTGTTGGTTACTGAAAAAGAACAACCCCACCCTAACCCTCTCCTTTGAAGGCATAAGGGGAGGGAATAAAGTGCTAATCTGCATCCTCTTTGAAAACATAAGAGGTGGGAACAAAAGCACTAAAGTCCTTTCCTTACTAAGAGGGAGGTTGGAAGGGTTGTGTCTTGTTGGTTCAGCAATACTTGTGAAAATACAAATAAGGACTTAACTCCCCCATGAGTAAACGTCAAAATCACCGTGAAGAAGTCTTTGTTAAAATACTGGAAGCCGCTGAGATTGAATTCGGGCTAAAAGGTTACAGTGGTGCCAGCCTACAACACATTGCCGAGCGTGCTGGTTTGCCCAAACCGAACATCATTTATTATTTTCAGTCCAAAGCCAATTTGTATAAACAGGTGCTTGATCAGACCTTAATGGGCTGGAATGATCTTTTTGATCGGGCGACGATAGACGATGATCCGGCCTATGTGCTGGACAGCTTTATTCGCGTTAAACTCAAACAAAGTTTTGATAAAGGCGCTACTTCTCGTCTTTTTGCGATGGAAGTTATTGGTGGCGCGCTCCATATTGGCGACTATTTAAAAGAAGAGCTAAGACCTTGGTTTATGTCGCGAGTCGCATTGCTTCAAAGCTGGATGGACGCTGGAAAAATGCGTCAGTGTGATCCTGCTAGTGTGATTTACATGATTTGGTCGTCTACTCAACATTACGCAGACTTCGAAGCACAAGTGCTAGCGCTCAGTGGTATTGAGTCGCTGACTGATGACGATTTGAAGCGCATCGGAGACACCGTAAGTGGTATTATTCTAGCAGGTTGTGGTTTGAGCTTACCCTCTAACCATTAAACGTGATGATCCTCCCCGCGTTATTTTTTCTCTTCTCTTAATTTGTGAATGTGTTGAACCAGAGCCCGCAATTTTGCGGGTTTGGCCGGTTTCGCCATATAAGTAATCTGCAGTTGTTTACATTGTTCTATTAATTCTGGATCGCGTAGGGCGGTAATCAACACCGCTGGGATGATTTTCCCTGCACGGGCTCTGAGCGCCTTGATCAAGGATAAGCCATCTCGGTGGTCATCAAGGTGATAGTCGACCAAAAGTAATTCTGCCTCGCCTTCAGCCTGCAATGCGTCATTAAAGCGATTAAAAGTGCGACAATCACATTGCCAGTGAGTTAATAGTGTATTCATGGCTGTCAGATTGTTTTTTTCATCGTCAATGCACCAGACATAGCAATGCGCCAGTTTTTCTTGCGGCGTTATAATAGGCGGTGGTGTTGATAACGCTACGATCATATTGCTTTGGGCTAGGGGAATTTCAATGCTAAAACAGCTGCCTTTGCCGGGGATTGAGCGTATTTCAGTGGCCAATCCCAGTTGCTTTTGCATGCGACGAACCAAACCAAGCCCTAGTCCCATGCCGGGTTCTTGCGTGTTTTCCCAGCGGTAGAAATCGTCAAATATTTTCTTTTGTTCTGACGCTGGAATCCCAACGCCGGTGTCCCATACTTGTAAATACACAACGCCAGCTCGAGGTCTTACGCTTAATAAGACACGTCCTTTTAGTGTGTACTTCACGGCATTGGAGACAAAATTTTGGATGATTCGGCGCAAGTAAATAGGGTCAGTATGCACTCGAAAAGAACGCATGTGGGTGGTTAAACGAATATTTTTACTCTCCGCGATAACACCAAATTCCGCCACAATCGGTGCGAGGATGTCCTGTAGATTACAGTCCACTAATTTTGGTTGTATGGCGCCTTGGTCTAAGCGTGCAATTTCAAGCAAGGTCGAAATCAGCGCCTCGGTAGATTCGAGTGAGTCAGACAGCCTATTAACAACTTGATGTGTATCATTAGGAAGTTGAGTGGATTGTAAGATTCCCATGTAAAGCTTGGCGGCGTTTAGCGGTTGTAGAATATCGTGGCTGGCTAAGGCGAGAAATTCTGTTTTAGACGCATTGGCTTGTTCGGCCTCCGCTTTGGCACTGATCAACGCTTTTTCAGCTTGATTACGACGTTCAATTTCTTGCATTAGCTCGTTGTTAACACCTTGTACTTCTTCGGTTCGCGCTTCGACTCGTTTTTCTAAGTCTATATTGGCTTCCTTTAAGGCTTGTTGGCTTTCAATGTGTTCAGTTACATCGGTGAAGCTCGTGACGAAGCCGCCATCAGGAAGCGGGTTTCCGACCATTTCGATGACTCGGCCACTGCCTCGACGACGTAAAAAACGATGAGTCGTGCCTTTTCTAAGGTGTTCTAAGCGCTTGCTTACCAGTTCTTCAATGTCACCAACACCGCATTCACCACGTTCGGCATTAAAGCGAATAAGCTCTTCGACAGGCAGTCCAACGGTCAGCATACTTTCTGGGTAAGGATAAAGTGACAGGTAGGTTTTATTCCACGCGACGATACGCAGGTCTTTGTCGACTACGCTAATGCCTTGGTCTAAATTGTCCATGGAAACGAATAGTAGGTTTTGACTAAACTGAATCGCTTGGGTGGTTTCATCTAAATATGTCACCATTTCCTCTACCTTGATTTGCTTATCAATCAAGATGGAGTTAATGATGGTGCGAGCCGAAGACCCCCCCAAAACGCCTCCTAAAATACGTTCGCAATAGTCCACAAATAGCCGATTTGGCGACGCATTATTCGGAATGGTTTGGCTGTAATCTTGCTCAAAATTCGACAGTACTTGCTGGCTCTTTTGTTTGCCTAAAAAAGTTTCTAGCAAGACAAAAAAATCGCCGTTGGTGGCTTTACTCTTAGGTTTAAAAAAACCTTTTTCAAGCTCTGTAGTAGGACTAACAAAGGCAGTTGCTTGGATTCTATCTATCAAACGCTCCGTCGATAACAAAGACCCCACTATGTAACCAAAAACATTTGCTAATAAGCTGATAAAGGCGCCGTAGCTGATTAATTCTGAGCGGGATTGAGCGGTGTCTAGGCCCCAATCTATATTGCCAGAAAGTGGTAGCATCATCATCAACATCCAGCACAAGAAACCCAGAGTTAACCCAGTGTAAACACCGTGCGCGTGTGCGCGTTTCCAATAGAGCCCCCCAAGAACGGCGGGCATGAGTTGCAGAACAAGAGAGAAGGCCAAAACACCTGTACCAGCCAGCGATTCGTTGTTCGCCATCTTTTGGTAGTACAAAAAGGATAGGACTAAAATACCGGCCATCGCTAAGCGTCGAATCATTAATATGCGACGTCGATATAAAGGTAAAGCTTGTTGTTGTGCACTGGCTCGGGCCAGCATAAGAGGTAGGATTACATCGTTGCTGATCATGATACTTAGAGCAAACGTAGCCACAATGATCATCGCCGTTGTGGCCGACATTCCGCCTAGAAATATCAACATTTGTAAGGGCAGGTTATCTGACACTAGGGCGAACTGAATCACATAAGTGTCTGGATTAATATCCGCAGAAAAAAGACTCTGGCCGGCAATGGCGATGGGCGGAATAATAGATGCGAAAATGAGCAAGTATAAAGGGAATAACCAACGTGCCATATTGGATTGTTTGTTACTTTGATGATCCACTACGGTGACGTGGAACTGTCTGGGCAAACAAATAACCGCTGCTGCTGCCATAAATGTCTGCATGAGAAAGGGAAAAGACAAAAACTGTTCAGGGTTCCATACTGAGAAGTCCACATTTTGGCTCATCTCGTCTAGACCAAAATCTTGAGTCATGATGATGGCAACCAAGCCAACCGCGACAATGGCGATCAATTTAAACAAAGACTCGGCGCCAATTGCTAGCATCATTCCGGAGCGATACTCTGTCACTTCCACTTTTCTTGTACCAAATAACATGGCAAAAACACCAATCGAAATGGTAGCGACAAAAACAACAAGGCTGGCCGAAGACTCATCTTGATTAACAAAAAGAGCGAAGTTAGAACCTATGGCTTTCAGCTGTAAGGCAATATAAGGAATGACGGCCAGCATACTGATGAGTATGACCAGTGGGGCGGTCATGGGTCGTTTACCGTATCGAGAGGAAATAAAGTCGGCAATTGAGGTGATGTTTTGTTTACGGCTTACCGTAATCATTTTTCGTAATATTGGGAAGGCAAATAAATACAATAAAATGGGGCCTAAAAGAATGGGCAAATAGCTCCAGCCAGAACGAGAGGCTTCACCGATGGAACCGTAGAAGGTCCAAGCGGTACAATAAATGGCCAACGATAAACTATAGACCAATGGGTGACGCGTCAGTTTTTTGGCTGCAGGGCTTTCTTTGTCGCCCCAAATGGCGATCCAAAAGAGGCCTAGAACGTAAAGAATGGCTAACAGAATCCAGAAAACAGTCATTGAATAAATTACCTGAACATAGGTTGATGCGTCATTGTTATTTTAAACTCAATGTAACATAGTCAATTTAACAATCCTCTACGACTTAGGTCTCGTAGCGTTAGTAGAGGGCTGTTTTTCCTCTGTAAATAGTCTTTTTGCGCATCAATCATTTGTGGTGCGACGACCAATGCTAAACTGTACTTCTATAAGACAATACTAGGAGACACCATGAACCAATTTCCTACCCATCTTGATATAAAAGCATTTCATGCTCATCTTTATTATACGGATGAAGCGGGAGTTGAGATGGCCAAGCAGATTGCAGCGCAAGCGGCTGAATTGTTTGATATTCGTATTGGGCGCTTTCATCAGAAACCCGTTGGTCCGCACCCCGTTTGGAGCTGTCAGTTGTCGTTTACTTCAGAAACGTTTGGCCAAATTGTTCCTTGGCTGATGTTAAACCGACAGTCTTTAGATATTTTTGTTCATCCATTAACGGGCAATAATTACGTAGATCATACTCAAGGTGTTAGTTGGTTAGGGCGAGCATACACTCTAGACATTTCACAGTTTAAGCCGTTAGTTAAATCATTCACGTAAAAAGAGAAGAGCGAAACAGTGATGCTAATTCGACCTGCAAGTATGAATGACGCCGCAGCCATTGCGCAAGTGGCGGCTGGATTGGGTTATAAAGAGAAGACTATTGAACATTCTGCTGTGCAGAGGCTTGAGCGTTTACTGAGTTCTAATGACGATAGAGCTTGGGTGGCTGAATTAGACGGCGTGGTGATTGGCTGGCTTCATGCGCAACATGCTTTTCGAATGGCTTCTGCAGATTTTATTGAAATACTGGGATTGTCTGTTTCGGCCGAAGCCCGTTTCAAAGGGGCTGGACGTACCTTGGTTGAACAAGCTAGACAGTGGGCATCAGAAGAACATGTAACGTTGCGAGTTCGAACCAATGATATTCGCGATGAGGCCAAAAAATTCTATTTGGCTTTAGATTTTTTGTTGGTGAAAAGGCAATCTGTCTTTGAATTGTCGCTTCAAATTTGATCCGTTTTGCTTGATAGGTGTCTTTTTTTCAAATTAATATTCCAACATCCCTTTAAAAATCGTCGAACATACCAAACTTCTAGGTTTATACGGTAGTTATTGCGCTTATGGGACGTTATCATAATGCCACAAACTATTGTTTGGGTTCGTGTTGTGGCGGTGTATCGCAACCCTGTTTGCTTGTATCAAGCGCTCGTACCCTTATTCATTTTTAAGCTGGAGAATAGAATGCAAATTACAGAAAACGCCGTTGTTAGCATGCACTACACATTGACAGACGAACAAGGCCAAGAGCTAGATTCTTCTGTAGGTCAAGAGCCTTTAGTATTTTTAAGTGGCGCTCAGAACATCATTGATGGCCTAGATAAAGCACTTCAAGGCAAAGCGGCGGGCGATAAACTTGCGGTATCGGTTGAGCCTGAAGATGGCTACGGCGCAGTACATGAAGAACTTATTCAGAAAGTACCGACAGAAAACTTTCAAGGCGTTGATGATATTGAAATTGGTATGCAGTTCATGGCACAAACGCCAGGCGGCCAACAACCTGTTACTGTCATCGGGGTAGAAGACGACGGTATTATGCTTGATGGTAACCATCCATTGGCTGGTAAAACGTTGAAGTTTGATGTTGAGATTATTGAAGTTCGCGAAGCATTGGCTGAAGAGTTAGAGCATGGTCATGTGCATGGTGAAGGTGGCCATCAACACTAGATCAAATAAAAAACGAACAAACAAAAAGCAGCCTCTGGAAACAGCGGCTGCTTTTTTGTTTTAGAGGCAAGAGCGAGACAGACTTATGGCACAAGAAACTTTCATAGCATTAAAAGAGGCTGTTTTATCTTGCCAGCATTGTGCGAGTCTTCTTCCAAATCCCCCTGAACCGATTATCCAAATTCATCCTAATGCAAAAATACTTATTGCAGGTCAGGCTCCGGGTCAAAAGGCCCATGATAGTGGCCGCCCTTTTGATGACCTAAGTGGTGATCGATTAAGGAGTTGGCTTGGCGTGACTGTGGACGTATTTTATGACGCTCAACAAGTTGCTATTTTACCAATGGGCTTTTGTTTCCCCGGTAATACTTATTACAAAAGTGGGCCGTCAGCAGGAAAGATATCAGGGGATTTACCGCCACGTCCTGAGTGCGCCGTAAAGTGGCGTGAGGCTATACTGAGTCAGCTTACGCATATTGAGTTGACGATCGTATTAGGCGTTTATGCCCAAAAGTATCATTTAGGGCGTTCAGGCAATCTCACAGAACAGGTTAAAGCGTGGCTATATTGGTTGGAACAAGGAATATTAGTTTTACCTCACCCTAGTCCTCGAAATAATCGCTGGTTGAAGCAAAACCCTTGGTTTGAAACTGAGGTTTTGCCAGAACTCAAAAAACGGGTTAACGCGTTACTTCAGGTTCCCGCGTCATAATATAATGCTCTATGCCATCTTCCATATAAGGTGCGGAAACCGTGGTAAAACCGTGGGATTTATAGAAATTTTCAAGATGCGATTGAGCGCCAATTTTGATCGGACTGGTTGGCCATAGAGTAGTTGCATGTTTAATTGCATGACTCATCAATGTATGACCCATTTTATCCTTGCGGCTTTGCGGAGCAACAACGACGCGTCCTATGCTGCTGTAACCTGAATACGAATCACCTTCGGCCAACAATCTTGCATAGGCTACGAGTTGATTGTCTTGCAAGGCAAAAAGATGTTGAGTGCTGGGTAATGTATCCAAGCCGTCTAATTCTGGAAAAGGGCAGTTTTGCTCAACCACAAAAACATCACAGCGAAGTCTAAGTAAATCATAAAGTATGTGAGTAGACAGCTCGTTAAACGGCTGACAATGCCATGTTATCATTACTTTTTTCCATCAAATTATTGTTCGATCTTGTTGGCTTATATTATGCCTAGGAAGTCGTGTTATGAACATGAAAGAGTTCTCACTGTGCGTTGGATTATCGGCTCATACGTTGCGTTATTATGAAAAAATCGGATTGATAAAAAATGTTCAACGTAATACCAGCGGTCATCGGTCTTACACAAAAAAAGAGGTAGAGTGGGTTGGTTTTATTGTTCGTTTGAAAGAAACAGGGATGGCTCTGGAAAATATACTGCAATACGCGGCACTACGAGAGGTCGGGGTAATGACAGTCTTGGAACGTCAGCAACTGTTAGAGCGCCATAAAGACCTGTTAAAAGCGCACATAGCGTTGCAGCAGAATCATTTAGAAGCGTTAGACAAGAAAATTGATTTGTATAAAGCCAACAAAGTGAGTTGACTTAGAGTTTACTCTAACTTGTAAGGTATTACTTCTTTCAGAAAATGAATAGGAGTACGCCATGAATAACTCAAGATTTGACTTAGGTTTAGCACTGCTTTCTAAGATTGACGGAGAAGCGGGGCATAACGTGATAGATAGCCTACAAGACATTTGCCCTGATTTAGCTCGATTTACCATTGAATACCCATTTGGTGATATTTACTCACGACCCAGCTTGGATCTTAAGTCCAGAGAGATCGCCACCGTCGCAGCATTAACGGCGTTAGGTAATTGCCGTCCTCAACTTAAAGTCCACCTGAACGCTGCTTTAAATGTTGGTTGCAGTGAGGACGAAATAAAAGAAGTGTTATTGCAAATGTCAGTCTACGCAGGCTTTCCATCGGCATTGAATGGCATGTTTGCTTTCAAAGAAGTGTTGCAAGAACGAGAGACTGAATAAACTAAACGTCAGTTTCTAAGTTGTACTGATGTTTTAACGAATATTTAGGACTTTTAGCTCTTACGCTCGGTAAACCGAGTGTAAGAGCTACATTCAGATAATAAGTGTGGCACTGCCAAAAAGTTGTATGAATTTTTCAATACCGATGCGATAAAGGAAAAGCAAAAGACACATAAGTATTTACATATTCCCCCGAATATTTATCAGCGTCGGTATTGAATCGAGGTGACATTTTCTCGGAAATAATCTACTTTTCCATCCAGCTCGTGAGAAATAATAACCGTTTTACTTGTCACATCGGACTCTGCCAAACCATACCAAAATGATTGATCAAACGTAGTTAGATACCAGCCGTCGCCTAACTCCTCTGATGTTAACCCGATAATTTCCGTTCCTTTTGGAAAAATTTCCGCTCCTAGCCGGGTTAAAACAGCTATAAAACCTTCTTTGTTTTGACACTGCTGCCAATTTGTATCGGCGTCATCTTTGTAGTGGTCAATGCGTAAGTCAATATTGTCTGCTATCAAATCTAGTAATGACATATCTCCTTTTTCAAATTTATTTAATAACTCATGGATTACAATATTGTGGTGACGTTCAAACATGTTAGATACCTTATTAATTTATATTTTTTAAAATCATTAATATTCAGATATTTATAGATTTTTTTTGATTTTCATTTGGCGTTTTAATAGAGTAGATAAAATAAATCCATAGGTATAATATGTTTTTTATTTTTCATGTATAGGTTTTTTGTATGGTTGAGATTAAGCCACTTCATTACTTCGTATCAGCGTATGAGGAAGGGTCTATCACGGCGGCAGCGTCACGATGCTTCATATCACAGCCCTCCATTACCCACGCTATTAAGTCATTGGAAGATCGTTTGGGTGTAATACTATTTGAGAGAAGTAAGCAGGGTATTAAGCCAACAAAAGAAGGGCAAACGCTCTATAAGCTTGCCACCGATCTCTTGCTACAAAATCAGCAATTAGAGGCGGCTTTTACACCTGATAAAAAAGTTGAGTTGCACCTTTATATACAACCCGATATTAATATTGAGCGGTATTGCAATATCATTGACACTATTCAAAACACCTCGCCATTTATTGATTTGTCTATAGTAGAGACGGTTGATCAAGCTCAGTTGGCTATCATTGATGAGGAGCGATTATCATCCCAATTTCAATTTAAGGTACTCAATCAGGAACGCTATCAACTGGTTGTTCGCAAGGATCACCCTTTAGCCACCGAAAATGTGGTTACGCTGGAGTCATTTAAAGATCTTTCGTTTATTGAGAGGCCTTACTGCACTAATCGTAAGGCGTTTGAGCGGCTGATGAATGAGAAAAAAATATCGATTACCTATAAAGGGAAATCTATTCATGATTTACAAATCCAAGGTCTGGTAAAGCTAGGCCTAGGAGTGGCAGTAATACCAGAATCGTATATCCAAAAAGACGATGATTTAAAGTACATGGCTATTGCTCTGGATGCGCCCATAACTCGCACTATTGTGCTTGCCTATCGAAAGCTCCCTAGTGTGTTAATGACGGCGATGGAAGAGACTAAATGGGCTTATTGCCGCAAAAAATAAAGAATCAGGCTCTAAGGTTTCCTATCGTCCAACAATGGATCATTGTGATAAAAAATAGTGTATACCTGTTGAGTTTGAATGATGTGTGGAAGTCATTTGTCCCCAATAAATGTCGGGACGTTTATTAAGCTATTTCTGAGCCGGCTTATGTCATTGCCATTTTTAATGATGTGATATTGAAGAATAAAGCGGGGGACGGTAAATAGACTGAGATGGATAGGAAAGGTGCAGGGAAACGCTTATGTTTTTATTTTAGCGCTGTTTCCTTTTTTATAAAATCCGTTGGACCAAGCCAAAATGTTTTCTTCTAGAAGAAGACGCTTACCCAATTGAACTTTATATTAGCGGTATGGATTAAGCGTGCTGAGCAGAAGATGATACAAAAACGGCTTTTAATTTCAGTGCTGCTTTTTTAACGGCTTTAATAGCAGAAGATATACCTGCAACAATGTATTCAGCGCGTTCTGCACGTGCGATTGTTTCGTATTTTTCAGCGTCTGTTAGGTAGGCAGAGTTTACGTTTGCTAATAATTCAGCAATAGTTTGATTCTTTTTCATCGTGTTTCCCTTATCCATAGTTGTTTGATATCAGCATCAAAAAAACTGTGTTTTGATGTTGATATAGTAGGAATTCCACGTAAATAAGACAAACGATATAAAATACACCAATAGCTGAGTAAAACTAATCAATCGGACAATAATAGAATAATTGAGCAGACAATAGGGTCATTTGAAAGTGTAATTCATTCAGTATTAGACGTTATCAAGTGGGCTGCCATCTTGTTTGGCGGTGTCTAAGCAAATATAAGATTTTGTACTCACTACGTCAGCGTGAGCATAAAGTTGTTTGACAACCAAATCCGTAAACTCAGCCATGTTTTTGGCACACACTTCCACGATTAAATCCACGTCTCCGGTGACACCATGCACATTGATCGCCGCGCTTTGTTGTTGTAGAAAATGCATCACGTTGTCCCGTGCATTTGGCGTATCTTTGCTGACGGTCACCAGTGTCCAAGCCATGACACTATAGCCGAGCTTTTGATAGTTCACTTTTGCTCGATAGCCGCTAATAACGTTCATTTCTTCTAATAAGCGTAAGCGCCTTAAACATTGTGATTGAGATAAGTTGATGGCTTGAGCCAGTTGAGTGTTGCTTATTCGACCATTTGACTCTAATGCTTTGATTATTTTGTAGTCTGTGCGGTCTAAGGAGATTTCTTTCATTTATCGCTCTATTTTAACAAAATTATTGTATTACGTTAGTAATCTTTCTCTGAAATAGCAAACAACTTGTGTGTTTTATTCTTTATACTTTTGCTCTAGTCGTTTATTTTTTTATGGCGTATTTTGGGTTGTTTTTGGAAGGATAAAGTTATGACTCCTTTGTTAGATTTAGCGTTTGTTCGTTCTCAGTTTCCGGCTTTTAAAGAGCCATCTTTATCCGGTCAGGCTTTTTTTGATAATGCAGGCGGTTCCTATGCATGCAAAGCCGTTATTGATCATTTGGACCAATATTACCGAGAAACAAAACTCCAGCCTTATCACCTTCATCCTGCTGCTCAAAAAGCTGGTGCACAGATGGATTTAGCTTATAAACGCTTAGCGTCCTATTTGAATGTAGAGGCAAGTGAAGTACACCTTGGGCCTTCGACTTCTCAGAATACGTATGTGCTGGCTCAGGCGTTTGGCAAGATATTGAAAGAAGGTGATGAGGTCATTGTGACCAATCAAGATCACGAAGCGAACATCGGTGTTTGGCGTGCTTTGGCGTCTCGTGGCGTCGTTATTAAAGAATGGCAAGTTGATTCAAGTACAGGGTCTTTGAATATCAACGATCTAGAGCAACTTTTTACTAAACGAACCAAGTTATTGGCGTTCACTCATTGTTCCAATGTGGTGGCAGAAATCAACCCAGTAGCAGAAATTTGCGCGCGAGCAAGAGCGGCAAATGTGATGACACTGGTTGATGGTGTGTCGTTTGCGAGCCATGGGTTACCAGATATAGATGCACTCGGCGCTGATATTTATTTATTTTCGCTTTATAAAGCGTATGGCACGCACCTTGGTGTGATGGTTATTCGTAATGCCATTGCAGATAAACTAGGCAATCAAGCGCATTATTTTAATGAAGCTTATCGTCAAAAATGGTTTGTACCTGCCGGTCCTGATCATGCTCAAGTAGCAGCCAGTCGTGGTGTGCTGGACTATTTTGATGTCTTGCATGATTACCATTTTGATGAGGGCGGCTCAGCTCTTGAAAAGGCTCAACGAGTAAGAATATTGTTTCATGACGCCGAGCAGGTGTTGCTGGCTAAGTTGCTTGAGTATGTTGATCAACATCCTAAGCTGACATTGCTTGGTCCAACGGATCCTTTAAAAAGAGCGGCCACTGTTGCTATTATTCCTAAAGGTCAAACACCTCAGGAATTGGCTCAAAAACTGGTTGATCAAGGGATTATTTGTGGTGCAGGGCATTTCTATGCGGTTCGCTTGCTAGAAGCAATGGGAGTGGATTCTAATACTGGCGTTGTCAGATTGTCATTTGTTCATTACACGCAACCAGAAGAAATTGACCAGCTGATACAAGCCTTAGAAATAGCGCTTAAATAACAGAAAAAAGAAAAGGTCAGATGTTTTTCATCTGTCCTTTCTTTATTTAGAGTGTGGCCAAGATTCAAAATGAACCGCTGAACTGACGTCTCGCCTAGGCAACCAACCTGATCTTTCAAGATCTGGGGTGTCGTGAAAAATGTCGACATAACCCACACATAAGTACGCAATGATATCGATGGATTCGGGGATATTGAGTGTGTCGCGTATGACATGATCGTGAATAATACTGACCCAACCAACGCCTAGGTTTTCAGCTCTCGCCGCTAACCATAGGTTTTGCACCGCGCATACGGAACTGAATAAATCCATTTCCGGTTTAGCGGTTCGACCTAAGACAACGGAACCGGTTCGACTGCGATCACAGGTCACGCAAATACCCAATGGCGCTTCTTCAATACCTTCTAGTTTAAGGCTTTTATAGTCTTCTTTGCGATGACCTTCAAATAGCTCAGTCGCTTCTGCATGAGCGTGTAGAAAACCTTGTTTGATTTTTGCCTTAGATTCAGGACTTTGCACAATAATGAAATCCCACGGTTGCATAAAGCCAACGCTAGGGGCGTGGTGAGCAGCCAGTAATACGCGTTCTAAAACGTCTTGAGGGATGGTGTCTGATTTGAACTCTCTGCGTACATCACGACGCGAAAAAATTGTTTTGTAAACCGCGTCTCGTTCTTCTTGAGTGATGTTCATAAATATCGACTTTCATTATTAGAAAAGCCGATATTATGGTCGTTCATGACACATTATACCAATGAGGAAAATTCGGGATAAGATGTATTTTTCTAAATTTAATAGAGTGAGGCGGACTCGTTGTCTAAACCTGATTGTCACATACCGCTTTTAGTAATGGGTCATCGTTTTCAAGTGGATACCATGTTGAAGTTGACTCGCCTTTTGAATCTGATGAGTTGGTAAAAGATTGAGTGAAGTCGGTTCTTGCGCCTTGCATGCAATCGATAATCTGAGGGACACGTTTAGCCGTATGTCGACGCTCAAAGAAATATAAATCGACAAGTACAAGGTTGGGGTCAATTTTGTTTTTGGCTGAATTAGCAACATCAGCGGCTATAAAGCGCATTGTTTGTGGAAAAACGTAACTCCAAGGACGCCATGGCGCTTCTTCTTGAACCGCTTTTACAACAACAATACCTTCTGGTAATAGACCGGTTTGATGGTCGTACCAGTCATATTCGCCTTGAATTTGAAAACCAATCATAGCCGTACCTGCAAACACAGGAACGAGCCATTTAGGGGCGGCTTGTTTTGTTAGCTTTCTTAACAACAGAGCAATACCTGCGCCGCCAATACCGGCAAAAACGGTAGCAATGAGTTCCCAAAACATAAGCGCTCTCTTTTTTTGAGTGAATTCTTATTATAAGGAAATCGGGCCTTACAACATAGTAAGGCCCGATTTTAATGCAAGTTTGTGTTGTTAGATCTTAATGATCAACCGCACCGCCTGCACCTTGAGGGTAACGAACACTTTCTACAAGATCTTGGATTTCTTTTGGCGGCGGTGCTGTCATTGAAGAGACAGTAAACGCAACGACAAAGTTAATCACGGCACCAATAGCACCAAAGGACAATGGTGATATACCGAACAACCAATTATCTGGCGTGTTGGCAAAAGATGCTGTTCCTGGGACAAAGAACCAACCTAGGAATAAGAAGATGTAAACCAAGGTCGAGGTCAAACCCGCTAACATACCAGCAACGGCGCCGGTGCTGTTTACGCGTTTTGAGAAGATACCCATCATCAACGCTGGGAAGATAGAGGCCGCAGCAATACCGAAGGCCAATGCCACTACCTGAGCCGCGAAGCCCGGAGGGTTCATCCCGAGATACGTTGCGACAATGATGGCGACGAACATGGATATCCTTGCGGCTCGCAATTCCCCCTTATCACTGATATTGGGGTTTATGGTGCCTTTTATTAAGTCATGACTGATCGCGGAGGATATGGCTAGCAATAAGCCTGCTGCGGTTGATAGTGCGGCCGCTAAACCACCTGCTGCGATGAGACCAATAACCCAACCTGGAAGGTTGGCAATTTCAGGGTTTGCCAATACAAGAATGTCTCGGTTAACCACTAACTCATTGCCTTCCCAACCACGAGCCGTTGCTTCTTCTTGAAATGCTGGAACGTCGTTATAGAACTGTACACGCCCATCGCCATTTTTATCTTCAAACTTGATCAAACCAGTTGTTTCCCACGTTTGAACCCAGTCTGGGCGCTCAGCGTATTCAATTGGTTGCTCTGTTGGGCCAGATGGGTAAATCGTCGTTAATAGGTTCAGACGAGCCATAGACGCAACCGCAGGCGCTGTAAGGTACAGCAATGCGATGAAGACTAATGCCCAAGCAGCAGACCAACGAGCATCAGCAACTTTAGGTACGGTGAAGAAACGAATGATAACGTGTGGTAAACCTGCAGTACCTATCATTAGAGATAGTGTGAACAGAACCATGTTCAGTTTATTCTCAACATCCGCTGTGTAATCACGGAAGCCAAGCTCTCGTACGACTTCATCCAGTTTTTGCAACAGAGGCAAACCAGATTCAGTGTGAGTAGAGAAAAGACCGATGGCTGGAATAAAAGTGTCTGTTAACTGCAAAGAGATGAAAATGGCAGGAATAGTATAAGCAATGATCAATACAACGTACTGAGCGACCTGAGTATAGGTAATGCCTTTCATACCACCGAGTACTGCATAGAAAAATACTACAACAGCGGCAATCATTAGGCCGGTACTACTATCCACTTCCAAGAAGCGAGAAAAGGCCACGCCAGCGCCTGTCATTTGGCCGATAACATAAGTAACCGACGCAATGATTAAACACGCCACAGCAACCAGCCGTGCGGTTTGGCTGTAGAAGCGATCACCAATGAAGTCTGGCACAGTGAACTTACCAAATTTACGCAGGTAAGGTGCTAGCAACATAGCAAGTAATACATAACCACCAGTCCAACCCATTAAGAAGGTTGAGTTAGCGTAACCACCAGCGGCAATTAAGCCTGCCATGGAAATAAAAGAGGCCGCAGACATCCAGTCTGCTGCGGTCGCCATACCGTTTAAAACAGGATGAACACCACCGCCGGCGACGTAAAATTCTTTCGTTGATCCAGCTCGTGCCCAAAACGCAATACCGAAATAAAGTGCAAAGGAACCGCCGACGAAAAGTAGGTTAATAGTAAACTGATCCATACGACTTACTCCTGAAGGCCAAATTCTTCATCAAGCTTGTTCATTCTCCATGCGTAGAAGAAAGTCAAAATGATGAATACGATGATGGATCCTTGCTGAGCGAACCAAAAACCGAGATCGGTTCCGCCAATATGGATGCCTGAGAGTAGGGGTCTAAATAGAATGGCACAGCCGTAGGACGCTAACGCCCAAACGACAAGGCTGCCTAGAATCAGCCTTAAGTTCGCTTGCCAGTATTTTTCTGCATTAATGGTATGATCTGACACGATAGATCTCCTTATAATTATTTTTATACGCCTTGTTAATTTAGCAGGCGCTTGTTTAATAAGAAGTCAGACTTTAGTCGCATAAGGCGTCGTTATAGCAAAAAAGACGTAAGCACGATGTAAGCGTAAATCAGGAAAAAAAGAGAGAAACGGTATGAATTTACGAACAAGAGAAAAGATTCTCGCAGTATGTCTGGAAAAAATAAAACAAAAAGGCGATGGCGTCCAAGTTTCCTTTTATGCTTTTTTTGCGAATAAGAATGACGATCCAATCACACTCATGAATGTAGCTCGTTGGTGGATTGAAGAACATCAGCTTAATCACTTTGAAAAAGCCACCAAAATTTATGCCATGGTGGCATCCATCAAAGACGATATCGTCGGTAAAGCACCCGCTCATAAAGGGTTTAATCATTTGACTTTAAGTGTTTCTGATTTAGATCGGTCTATGGACTTTTATTGTGATTTTCTGGGGTTTTGTGGTGAAGTGCGTTGGGCAACAGGGGCATATTTGTCTTATGGCGATTGTTGGTTATGTTTGTCACTTGGTGTTGCCTCACCAAGTCAAGATTACACGCATTTTGCTTTTACGTTTGACTCAGAAAGCATGCTAAAAATTCATCAAAAAGAAGCGTTCGAAATGGCCATTCAATGGCAAAAAAATACCAGTGAAGGCGACTCTTTGTACCTTGAAGACCCAGATGGTCACAAATTAGAATTGCATTCGGGTTCATTAAATACCCGCCTTGAGTCTCTAAGAAAAAGCCCCTATGACGAATTAGTATGGTTGTCAGAATGAGCACAGTATCAAATGGCTCTTTAATAAATACTCCTTGGGAGATTCGTCGCATCACGGTAGCAGCGGCCTTGCCTATTCGTCATCGTGTGTTGTGGCCGAATAAGAATATGGAAGAATGCCGGGTAGAAGACGATGATAGTGGCGAACATTTTGGTGTTTTTATCAATGAAACGTTAGTGTGTGTCGCATCAATTTTTATGACAAAAGGCATTGCTCGATTGCGTAAATTTGCAACGATCGAGGAATATCAGAATAAAGGTATTGGGCGTTTTGTTTTAAAGCATATAATGGATTTTGTTGAGCAACAATCTGCTAGTGTATTTTGGTGCGATGCACGAGAAAATGCCATGTCGTTTTATGAAAAATTTGGTATGAGTGCGCAAGGTGAACGATTCTTTAAAGACGATATTCCTTATCGGAAAATGGCCGTTACTTTTCCTGTGTCGATACGAAAAGACACCCTGATAGAAAAGTAAGTATGTTTTAGGAGGCAGCAGTTGATTCAAGCGATTTACGTATCGAAAAAGTCCAAGCAATCCCAGGTGGGAATTGATGCCGTAAAAGTGGATGCGGGTAAAGGCATCGTCGGCGATAGGTACTACGGAAAAAAAGGCAGTGATGGTCCAAATATTACCTTTGTTGAAAGTGAAGAAATCGCTGCGTTTAATGCTAACTTTGGACAAAATATTGAGCTTTCCGCGACCCGAAGAAACATTGTTACTCAAGGGGTTAGGCTTAACCAATTGGTTGGGCAGGAGTTTTCAATCGGCGATGTGCGTTTTTATGGCGTGGAACTGTGTGAGCCGTGTGGTTCGTTAGGAAAGTCACTTGCCAATGATTCTATCTCATCACCACAAGTAGTAAGAGCTTGGCTACGTCGCGGTGGTTTAAGAGCCAATGTCTTGAGTACCGGAATATTACGTGCAGGTATGCAGTTTAATTTGATCCAGAAAGGCACTAATTAGACTTTTTTAATTAATAAAGGCTAATCAACAAAAGGTCAGCAATAGCACCTTTCTGGATCGTCTAATTAAACAAGATCCTCAGCCAAAACAAAGCGTTTAATGTCGTTGAATTCTTTATTAAAAGGCTGTGACTGTGGTGTGTATTTTCCTGCCAAGCAGCTTTGAACTATCTCTTCTGCTTGCGCTAGGTAGGTGCTTCTATCTTCTGTTGTGCTTGGTGTGTGTTCTGCTGTTGGTTGTTGCCACAGCAAATCGGCAAGCGACTTCGGCGTATTGGACTGTCCTTGGAAACGCCATAAATCTGAACTCTGCTCGTAAGCATAATAAGGCAATAGCGTTGTGCCGTGTTTCGCGACAAAATCGATAGCCTCTAAAATAAATACGGCTTCTGCGTCGTCTAAGAAATAATTCAAATTGAAGCGAACCCAGCCCGGTTTTACCAGTTTTTCGCCTTTTCTCAGTGCTTCTTGAATCCGTTCGGACTCGGTTTTGTCTATGCCTAAAAGTTGATGTCCATAAGGCCCAGCACAAGAGCAACCACCACGTACTTGGACTCCAAACACATCATTTAATAATGCGGTGACAAAACCGTGATGTAAGTAGCCAAAGTCGGTTTTAATGCGAAATGCGGTAATCGACAAACGCGCTGCGTCAGCGTGACCTAATCGCTCTATGTTTGGATTTTTTTGCCAATGTTTGTCGATTAATTGTACGAGTTCGTGCTCACGGGCTTCGATCGTTTTGTCGCCAACGGATTGTTTGAGCTGAAATACCAAACCTGTACGAATGGATTCAAGAATCCCCGGTGTACCGCCTTCTTCTCGACGTTCGCCAATTGGCAAAAATGTGTGATCTTCAGGTGTCACAAAAGACACTGTGCCGCCGCCAATAAGGCTCGGTTTTTGGTTGGTTATGATGGCTTTTTTGACGACTAAAATACCTGAAGTACCTGGGCCACCGATAAATTTATGGGTAGAAAAAAAGATCGCATCTTTGGCAAGCGCTTGATCTGCGCTTGGGTTCATATCTAACGTTACATAAGGCGCGGCCGCCGCAAAATCCCAAAAAGCGAGGGCGTTATAGCGATGCAGCAAGATCGTGATTGCGTCTTGATCGCATAAAATCCCTGTCACGTTGGATGCGGCGCTGAAACTCCCGATGAGACGCTTATTTTGATTTGCCTGTAATTGTTTTTCTAAGGTTGCCAGACAAACGCCGCCGTCTTTTGACTCTGGGATTCTAACGACTTCAATGCCCAACTCTCGCCAAGGCAGTTCGTTTGAATGGTGTTCGTAAGGACCAATGAAGATGCAGGTTTGTGCTTGCTCGGTTGCACTGAGCTGACGTAAACCTAGTTGGCTGATGAGTGTGTTAATTGCGCTGGTGGCACCACTTCCACAAAACAGTACCAGATCTTCAGAGGTAGCGTTTACCGCTTTTCGAATCTTTTGACGTGCTTGTTCACGAAAGGCGGTGGTTTGTTGGCCAGTGGCATTGGCTTCCGTATGAGTATTGGCATAAAGCGGCAAGACATTGTGGCGAATGGCATCTTCGATAAAATCTAAACTGCGTCCTGATGCTGTGTAGTCTGCATAAGTTAACGTTCTTAGTCCAAACGGTGTGTTGATTTGAGTATTTTTACCAATAACACCCTCACGAATGCGGGCAAACAAAGTCTCTTCATTAGATTGCTCTTTTGTACTTTGTTCTACCGTTCTTTGTTTTTTAGTGCTTTCTGCGGCAGCAATGGACATGTTTCTTTCCTCATTTGGCTTGCCGCATTAATGAACCTGTTAATCACTCAATCTTTCATGTTGGGCAAGGGCAACTGAGTTGTCCACTTGATTTGCTCCATGGCGAAATTTGAGGTGACGTCGGTTAATGCGGTGGCACTAATTAATCGTTTATAAAATTTGTCGTACGCTGGAATGTCTTTTACCAACACACGCAACAAGTAATCGTATTCCCCTGCCATGCGGTAAAACTCAACCACTTCAGGAAACTCTGCAACAACACGGGCAAATTCGTCGGCCCAGTTTGCAGCATGCTGATTGGTTTTTACTTGCACAAAAACCGATACACCCAGTCCGAGTTTGTCCGCATCAAGTAGCGCAACACGTTGCTTAATAAACCCAGCGCTTTCCAGTTTTTGTACCCGTCGCCAGCAAGGCGTTTTTGACAGACCAACTTGCTGCGCCATGGACTCTGTTGAAATACTACCATCACTTTGAATTAAGGCAAGTAGTTGCAAATCTATCTCATCTAAGTGCATTTTGTTCTCTTTTTTAGGTGTTTTTTAGAATTAGTTTCCTCATTGTCGTGTTTATTTTGATTCTCTGCAATGTGGTTCTCGATTCTTATTAAAAAGGGGAATGATCGCGTGAATGTATATTGAAAAAAAATGACTAAATATATTTTTTTTGCATAAAAAAGCGGAATAAAACGGAATAGGCCTTTTTTAAGCCATAGCGAGAGGGTGTTTAAATTGAGGTATGTTAAGAAAATTTAAAATGTTATAACATAACAGAAAATGAAATGATGGCTGAGGTGGTAATGATGAGTACACAAGGTAAATTGCCTGTAACGGTGCTTTCGGGTTTTTTAGGGGCTGGTAAAACAACAGTATTAAGTCATATATTGAATAATCGTGATGGTTTAAAAGTCGCGGTGATTGTGAACGATATGAGTGAAATCAATATCGATGCGGCGACGATTAAACAAGAAGTGTCGTTAAACCGCAGTGAAGAAAAGTTAGTTGAAATGAGCAATGGCTGCATTTGCTGCACCTTGCGAGAGGACCTATTGATTGAAGTGCGAAAGCTGGCTGAAGACAATCGATTTGATTATTTGGTCATTGAGTCAACAGGGATCTCAGAACCTTTACCTGTTGCAGAAACGTTCACCTTTGCGGATGAGGACGGCATAAGTTTATCGGATATTGCTCGTCTTGATACCATGGTAACCGTGGTCGACGCCGTAAATTTTATGAAAGACTATGAAGCGGCTATTTCGCTGCAAGAAACGGGAGAATCCCTCGGGGAAGAAGATGAGCGTAGTGTTGCGGATTTATTGATTGATCAGGTTGAATTTGCCGATATGATTTTGATCAGCAAAACGGACTTGGTTAGTGATGCAGAATTGAGACAATTGGAGTCCATCCTTGCGAGTTTCAATACTGAAGCCGAGATCATATCTATTCGTCAAGGAAAAATAGAACCTAAACGCCTACTCGGAACGGAACGGTTTAGTTTTGAAAAAGCGCAACAAGCCGCAGGATGGCTAAAAGAAATGCGTGGCGAGCATGTGCCAGAAACCGAAGAATATGGCATTAGCAGTTTTTCCTATTTGGCGAGACGACCTTTTCATCCGCAGCGCTTTTTTGATTTTCTTCACAACACTGAAGAGTATGGAAAATTGCTGCGTTCAAAAGGTTTTTTTTGGTTAGCAACTCGCCCTGAGTTTGCAGGTCAGTGGAGTCAGGCGGGCGGCATTGCGCATCATGGTTTTGCTGGCATGTTTTGGAAGGCGGTTCCCAAAGACAAATGGCCAGAAGATCCAGAATATCTTGAGTCAATAGAGGCGCAGTGGGTGGAGCCTTTCGGTGACATGCGTCAGGAGTTGGTGTTTATCGGCCAAAATCTGAACAAAGAGGCTGTGATAGAGACGCTGGATGCCTGTTTGTTAAGCGACCAAGAACTTCTTGCTGGTAAAGCGGCATGGGCAACATTGCCTGATCCATTTCCTGAATGGGATGACGTTGCTTAAGATCATTAAATGTAAAACAAAGAAGCCTTGCTTAGACAGATAAGCAAGGCTTCTTTGTTTGTATTACTTGTGCGTACTACTCGTTTTGTACTTTTTATTCGCTTTCTTTTATTGGCACCAGAGTTTCTACGGTTTTGTTTTTTAATCGATCAATTAAGTTGTGAACGTCTTCTTTGATCATGAGTAGTACAGGAATTAATACCAGCGTAATAACCGTGGCGAACATGATGCCGTAACCAAGTGACACCGCCGCAGGAATCAAGGCTTGAGCTTGTCTTGATGTTTCCCACAGGATTGGAATGAGTCCTGCGAAGGTAGTGAAAGACGTTAGCAATACCGCGCGTAAGCGGCTTTGGCAAGCTTGGCGAATGGCTTGTTTTACATGCACTGTGTCTTTTCGAATGTCGTTAAATCGTGAGACCAGTAAGAGGCTGTCGTTTACCACAACACCACTCAGTGCCAAGATGCCATTGAGCGAGAAAATGCTCAAGGCGAGGTCATTCATCCAGTGACCTAAGAGCGCGCCAATGATGCCGAATGGAATCGCCATCATAATGATGATTGGCTGGCTGTAAGACTTTAACGGAATCGCCAACAAACCATAAATAATCAGCAGTGCCAGCATAAACATTTTCGCTAACGAAGATTCTGTTTCGGCTTGTTCTTCTGCTTCTCCTGAAAAGTCAAAATTCACACTGGAAAATTGCTTTTGCAAATTAGGCATCACAGCACTTTGCAAATATTCAACGACTTCAGTGGAGGACATGACGTCTTTGTCTACTTCGGCAGACAGATAATAAGAGCGCTTACCATCAATGCGGATAATGTCGGTCTGAACTTCAGTTTTTGTTAAGCTCGCCACG
This sequence comes from Marinomonas maritima, assembly GCF_024435075.2. Lineage (NCBI taxonomy): Bacteria > Pseudomonadati > Pseudomonadota > Gammaproteobacteria > Oceanospirillales > Oceanospirillaceae > Marinomonas > Marinomonas maritima. Next base: position 70,068 of record NZ_JAMZEG020000002.1, read on the forward strand.
GTCGAGAGCGGAATCCTTGCGCCATTTTCGAGAGCAATTTTGGTGTTCATCACCGCTGCAGGAGATTCTTGTTGGTCTTTCGGAAAGCCTAGACGAACTTCAATTTCGTCGTTATCTCGTTGGTATTTTTGCACCACGGTGCCATCGAAACTTTGTGCGACTTGACTGGCAAGATCTGAGGAACTGAGCCCTAATAATCGTCCTTGTTCTGTTAGATCAAGCGCTAAACGTGATTCGGGTGGTGTATCAAATTTTTCCACACCTGTGACGGCTGGAATAGCGTTTAATTTTTCGATAAAGGTTTCCATTGCGCCGTCCAGTGCACTGGAATCGCTGCTGGTTAGCTCCACATACAACGCATCGACAGTGTCTTGGCCATAGCGAATACGCAAGCTTTTCACACCTTCCACTTGCGCAGAAATGTCCTGCCATTTACTGGTGAATTGTCTAGAGTTGTAATAGGGCGAACCGCTGATCAGTTCGACACGAAAATTACCGCCTTGGTCGCCACTGGATGTCGTTTGTATATGTTTAATCCCTGTCACTTGCGGCGAAGTATCAGTGGGAATGGTGCCTTTTTTCTTCGCTTCTTGAATAAGTTCTTTATCCGCTTGATAGGCGTTTTGCTCGATAATTAAGAGCGCTTTTTGCGTTTCTCCGTAGCTGCTATCACTTTGCATGGTTAACGTGGTGCGTACGGAATCTCCTGGAATGCGAGGGAAGAAACTCATGCGAATGTCACCAGTGAAAGGCATCGACATCACCAACGCAAACAAGGTAATGAAAACGACGCACATGGCATAGCGTTGATTTAAAGCGAAGTCGATGGCAGGCCGGTAGAGTTTTTCACTAAAAAACTGTAAGCCTTTATCTGCACCGCCTTGAATCATTGCCCAGAAAGAAGACAGGATATTGTTTGGCTTGGATTTGCGCGTATTTAGGTGAGACAAATGCGCCGGTAAAATGATTTTCGACTCAATCACCGATAGCACCAAACAAATGGCTACGACGATGGCGAATTGGGAATAAATTTGTCCGAGTCGACCGTCAATATTAGATAAAGCCCAGAAGGCGGCTACCGTAGTAAACACACCAAATAAAGTCGGAACGGCCACCTCCATCGTGCCTTTAATGGTATTGCCTAAGGTGTCTCCATCTCTGGCTCGGGTGGCGTAAATGCTTTCCCCGACTACTACGGCATCATCGACCACAATGCCAAGGGCAAGGATAAAGCCAAAGGTGGTGATCATATTTAAGGTGAGGTCAATACTGCTGGTTCCCATGACAAAAATAGTGCCGAAGAAAATGAAAGGCAATCCCATGGCGACCCAAAATGCCACGGTTATATTGAGGAAAATCGCCAGTAATACAAACACCAATAACACGCCAGTGAGAGCGTTTTTGATCATCAGTTCTAAGCGCTGGTTGATGGATTCACTGCGATCATTCCAGGTGGTGAGTTGCACTTGAGACGGTAATCGGGCGCTTTCTTTCCATGTGTCCACTACTTTTTTAGTGGCTTCCACTGTATTGATAATGTCATCGTTGCCGGTGGTATTAATGCGAATCGACAGACTGTCTTTTTGATTAAAACGTGACAATACGAACTTGTCGTCGTCAAAGGTGTCTCGAATGGTCGCGATATCACCCAATTTGATGTTGCCGCCTGTGACGTTGGTTTTGATGATGATGTTGCTAAATTGTTGTTTAAAATACGCTTGTTCTGCGGCGCTGATCTTCAAGTAAACATCTTTATTGCTTAGAGTAGCGACTCGGGACGTTGCTGATTCGGCTGCTATCGCTGTGCTTAGGTTCGACAAGGTCAAGCCGTAAGCTTCGAGTTTGTTTTTATCGACGTCAATTAGCATGACTGGATTTAACGTGCCAGAAATACCCACGGAGTTAATTTGCTCATCTGCTAGCAAGTCCGTTTTTAAATCATCTGCCAGCTTTTGTAGGGTGCGTCTGTCGGCATCGCCATATAGCTGAATAATAATGGCCAGCTCGGAACGAGTGTCTTTGGTGATGACTGCTCGATCAGCTTCACTAGGAAAAGAGTTGATCTCGCCGACTTTGTCTTTGATGTCAGAAAATACATCGTCAAGATCATAGCCGTCTTTGACTTCAATGCTGACTTCAGCCCCGCTCGCTGAAGACGTCGACATGATGTTCTTGATGCCTTCTACGCCTTGCAGTTTTTGTTCAATGGGAATGGCAATGCCTTCTTCACTTTCTTTAGCTGAGCCACTGTCGTAGCTGACACTGATGTCTATGCCGTTGGGCGGAAGAGTGGGAAAGCTTTTCTTATTTAGCGATCCCATGTTGATGACGCCGAGCGAAATGACAAGCAGCATTAATAGGTTGGCGGCCACAGGATTGCCTGCAAACCACGGAATAATACCCTTTGGTTGATCAAGTGGATTCATTATTGAGACTGCTCTGACGGATTAACAAGGGTATTTTTCAAATAGCTACTAAACGGCTTTTTAACCACCTGATACGCTCGGTTTCTAAGATTTTCAGGCACCAAAATGTAGATGGATTGAGAATCGACAAAGAATGGTGTGGTATCAAAAGCATCAAGGCGTTTCTCGTCATTCACGTACCAAATTTCACTTTTCTGGCTTAAGGCCGTGCTAGGTAATTTCCATAAGTTAGCAATGGCTTTGCCTTCCAGTTGTGTGGTGACAAATGATCCGGGTAAGAGCGGTGGTGTTTGATCTAATGGCGAATCAACACCAACAATTAAACCGCGCATTCTGGTGGTGGTATCTATGTGCTGATCTATACCAATAACATGGCCTTGCCATTGATCATTGGAATCTATGCTATGAATAATCACTGGAGTACGACGGTTAAGCAGTATTTTCATGTCTGGCAGTTTTTGCCAATCGGTACTGGCAAGATTGATCGTAATTTCGGCTCTGTCTGTGCTGTACAAAGTAGCCACTTCGCCGCCGGTGCTTAAGTAAGAGCCTGGTGAAATGTTGCGGCTGATAACCAAGGCATCAAATGGTGCCACAATTTGGGTATGTTTAAGGTTGTCTTGGGCTTCTAATAACGTAGCTTTGGCTGAGTCTACTTCTGCCTGTGCGTTGGCTAGTTGAGGGACACGTAATACCAAATCGGAATCTGGGTCACCTTTAAATCCAGCGGCTTTCCATTCTGCTCGGGCTTGATCGCCTTGGCGCATTTCCTCTTTGAGTGCTAGCTCTGCTCCGGCTAAGGTTTTTTTTGCGTTCGCCACAGCGCTATTGAGTTCCTTATTATTTAAACTAACTAAAAGATCGCCTTTTTTGACGCGTTGCCCAGCTTCTAGTTGATCAGACACCTTGGATACTTCGCCACTGACTTTGCTGTTTAACGTCAGCTTGTATCTTGGGTTAGCGATGCCTGATGCCTTGATCATAGATTTATGGCTGGATGCGCTAACCGATAGAACGCTAACCTCCAGCGCTTCTTCTTTTTTTTCTGGTAGTGGTTTGCCTAAATTAAATTCTTTTTTGCTTAGAGCGCTATCTATATAGAAATAGGCCGCGCCTGCGATGAGCACAGAGAAAATAAGAAGTACCCATTGTGAAGAGAGTTTCATTGTTGTTTTACTCCAAGGCCTAACGCCACGCCCAAGGTGATACGATTTGATAAGTGATTGAAAATAAGCTCATCAAGTTGAGCTTCTAAATCAAAAGTGGTTTTTTGTGCGGCAATGAGATCATTGAGTATCACCAAGCCACTGCGGTATTTTTTTTCATACTGGGTGAGGTTGCTACGTGAACTCACAAGGGCTTCTCTAATATGACTGACTTGTTGTTGCAGGACTTTTTCTTGGCCGATGGCGTTTTCCACTTCATTCACGGCGGTTAATAAGGTATTGCGGTAAGCTTGATAGGCTTTAGCCGTGTTCAATTTGGCCACTTCTCTTTCTGCTTTGAGTTTGCCTCCTTGATAAAGCGGCTGAGTCAGCTGAGCCACTAATGACCACACGGGTGAGGTAAATAATGCCATGCGAGGCGAGTCTGCTGATTGGCTTAACGCGGCGCTCAAGCTGATTGACGGTAACATGTTTTTGTAGGCCACCGTTGTGTTGAGGTCGGCCGCTTCAATATTTAGATAAGCAGACTTGAGATCCGGCCGACGCTGTAAGCTTTGATTGGGGAGCTCATCGAGGGTTAAGCTGACCGTTGGATAATCCGTGTTGGGTGATAGGTTTAACGGCTCGGCAGTGCCAAGTAGGAGTTGCAGCCCGCGCTTTTTGACTTCTAAGTCTTCTTTGAATTGCGCAAGGTTGGCTCTCGATTGCGAGGTAGATGTTCGCGCTTCATCCATTTTTTCGAGATTGTCTAGCCCGTTTTTAAAGCGTTTTATGATGAGTTTTTCGTTAGCTTCAAGCAGTTCAAGCCTTTGTTGCTCGATACTGATGGCGTGTTGCTTGGCGGTTAATGACAACCAAGCTTTCATCACATTGGCCACGAGCGTGTCTCGGCTAGCTTGATAAAGCGCTTCATCACTGGCCAAGGTTTTGCTGGCGGCTTGTTCTGTATTGGCCAGTTTGCCCCATACGTCTAGCTGCCAGCTTACACTAATGTCAGCACTGTAATTTGTCTCTGAGTCTTTGGCCTTTTTTGAAGAAACACTGGCATCAACGGAAGGTAGTTGGCTGCCTTGAGTGCTTTTTAGCTCCCATAAGCTGGATTGCAAGGTAAGTAGGGTGCTTTGTAAGTTTGGGTTAGCTTTGAGTGCTTGTTGAATTAATTCATCTAGCACTGGGTCTTGAATAAGATCGGTTAAGTGGCTGGCAGGTGCCACAATGTCTAACGTATCCCATTGCGATACTTTTTCATTACTGACCGTATCAAGCTCTTGTTGTGCAAGTTTGGCAAAATTCTCACGGTGTTCATTTGAGCTACACGCAGCGAGTGTGAGTCCAACAAAGAGAAGCCCTAGGCATCGTAAAGGCCAGTTCTGCATTCATTAAATCCTAATGAGGTATATGTAAAGACCGTCTTCGGTCCTTCAAAAACATTTGTAAAATAAGTTTACAATTGAAGGCGGTATTTTTACCTGATTATTGTGTCATTCGTTAGCCTTTTTAACTTTCTTTTCGTTTATTTACATTACTTCTTTTCTCGATTAACTCGCCAGCAGATTGCTGATGACGGGCTTAGTTTGGTCCGTAAATTGTTTGAGGATTTTCGCGAGAGTTTTAATGGCCCATTCGCGCTTTTCCATATTTTGTTCGCTGAAGTTAAGGCGAAAGCAGTTGCGGTATTTTCCTGTCGCCGAAAATAATGGGCCAGGGGCAAAGCCAACTCCTTCTTCACGACAGCGTTCCACTAGCGCCATACTGTCAATACTGGGGTTAAGTTCCACCCATAAAATAAAGCTGCCATCGGGGTAACTGACCTTTGTGTCGTTGGGTAAATAGGTTTTTATCGCATTGAGCAAGTGGTCTCTTTGCTGTTCGTAGCGCTGTCTCATTTGGCGTATGTGTTTTGTGTAGCCGCCTAAGCGAATAAATTTTGCAATGGCGAGCTGAGGTAGAACAGGGCACATAGAGCTGCTTACGTATTTTATGTGGGTGACTTTATCTCGGTAACGACCCGGTGCAATCCAGCCAACGCGCATGCCGGGCGCGATGGTCTTCGAAAAAGACGAGCATAAAAGTACGCGCCCATCAGTATCAAAGGATTTTATGGTTTTTGGTCTAGGGAATTGATAGGAAATATCACCATAAATGTCGTCCTCTATAATGGCAATATCATAGCTTTGTGCTAGTCGATACAGTTGCTCTTTTTTGTCTTCAGGCATGGTGTAACCCATAGGATTATTACACGTAGGGGTGACGAAAATGGCTTTGATCGGCCATTGATCTAATGCAAGTTCTAGTGCTTCTAAACTGATGCCCGTTTCTGGGTGTGTAGGGATTTCCATTGCTTTTAGATTGGAGGCTTTGATCGCTTGCATGGAACCATAAAAACTGGGGGATTCTATGGCGATAATATCCCCGGGCTCGGTGACCGCTCTTAAGCAAACAGACAGCGCTTCTTGGCAACCTGATGTTATGACTAAATCATCGGGGTGAAGTTGGCAACCAGATGCAACCGTGAGACGACAAAGTTGTGTGCGCAATTCTTCGATACCTCGAATATCGGCATAGCCCAACCCTAACTCTGGCTTTTGCTTAGAAAGGTCGGCTAGGGTTTTGAGTAAAGGTTTCAGTGTCGGTGCGGCCATATCCGGCATGGCGTGTTGTAACTGTACGCCCTTGTTGTTACTACGGATCATGAGCATATTGAGGACTTCTTCCCACTGTGAGACTTCCAAAGGGCGTTGTGGTGGTCTTGAAATACTGGGCAAGTTATCTTTTTTTCTAAAGCAGACAAAATAGCCCGATTTGGGTCTAGCTTCGACAAGGAAATCTTGTTCAAGCTGTCGATAGGCTTCTTGCACAGTAGAAATGCTGACGCCATGTTCTTGAGCTAGCTGTCGAACAGAAGGCAGCTTGTCGCCCGGTTTAAAAAAGCCATGTTGTATGTGTTCTCGTAAACGGTTGGCGAGATTTTGGTAAAGTGTCATGGTATTTCCTTTGGAGTAGGTGTCTTGAGCTGAGATCTGTATTGATTGTAGGGCTTTCTTGACCTATGAGTGACCATACAGATTTGATTTTATTACACCATACAGATGGAAAAAACGCTGTTCTGTGTGTTTAGTAAAGAGGTTTTCTGAATCTGTATTGTGTTTACAGCTTATTCTATAGTGGTTACTCATACACACAGCACTTTTTAAAGCCTAAATAGTGCGGTTTCCAAGGAGAAGGTTATGCTAATCGTTAGCTTATTTGTTCATTTTCAAGATTGCGTGAAGCGTTATCAGACCCGCAAAGGGTTAGCTTCTTTAACGGCGCAACAATTGATGGATATTGGTATGACGAAGGAGCGCCAACAAGCTGAATTATCACAAGCATCCTTTAAAGGTGTTCTATGCGATATGATGGTTAAGGTTAAAAAAAGAGGGCGGATGTTATGATGGATCTCTCTTTTTTTATCGCACTTGCTATGTTTGCTTTTGTGACATCTGTTACGCCTGGACCTAATAACATCATGCTATTGGCGTCCGGTGCGCAGTTTGGCTTTCGTCGAACGTTACCGCATATGCTGGGTATTGTGTTGGGCGTCGCGACCTTGTTGCTGTCTGTCTTGCTCGGCTTGGGAACGCTGTTTAGCGTGTATCCGCCATTGTATGATTTACTCAAATGGGTGGGTTGTAGTTATTTACTGTGGCTCGCGTGGAAAATTGGTAGTGCGCCAGTGGGAAATCTAGAAACCAAAAAAGCACCTTCTTCACCGATGGCATGGTGGCAAGCGTTGTTATTTCAATATGTAAACCCTAAAGCTTGGATGATGGCGATTGGCTGTGTGAGCTCGTTTGCTATTGCGGGTGACTTGTACGCACAATCTGGCTTCTGGATGATTGTTTTGTTTGCTGCGATGGGCTTTCCGGCTATTTCTATTTGGGCATGGGCTGGTGTGAGAGTTCGACAGTGGCTAACAGATCAAAAGCGGCAGAGAATTTTTAATTATTGTATGGGCATTGCCACGGCATCAACGCTGTTGCTCATCATTGGTAATTAACCATTGAAATAGGACGTTTAGCACCTCTACATAAGGAACATTAATGTGACAACAAACCCAAACGTGCAAGAAGACAAAAGTGTTATCAGTGATAATGAGTGGAGCCTTTATATGATAAAGACGCGTATGAACACACTCTATACTGGTATTAGTACGGATGTTGATCGACGTTTCAAGGAGCATTCAGGCGCCAGTAAGCGAGCGGCTCGATACCTAAAAGGCAAAGGCCCATTGGAGTTGGTGTGGCATGAAGCGGTTGGCACCAAAAGTGAGGCTTTGGTTTTAGAGTATCGAGTGAAGAAATTGAATAAACGTCAAAAATTGAGCCTTATCGAAGGAGAGCTTGTTTTGCATTCTTTACGTGAAGAGTGTGTTTCTTAACTTGTCTTTCTGAACAATCATTCGTAGCATAGTGCTTATTATGAATGGCTTGCAGGAGGCAAGGGGCAATGATTAGTCATTTCGATCACATTGTATTGACGGTGGCAGACATAGACAGAGCGGTGCTTTTTTACAAAACCGTTTTGAAGATGGAGCCTATTTCCTTTGCTAATGGACGTCGAGCCGTGCAATTTGGTCAGCAAAAAATCAACTTCCAGTTACTTGGGCAGGAACTTCGAAACCACGCAATGGAGGGCTCGGGCGATTTATGCCTTATTACTAACTGGACCATCGCTGACGTCGTTGGCCATTTGAAAGCCTGTAAAGTGACGATTCTAGAAGGCCCTGTGAGCAAATCTGGCGCACAAGGACCTATCCAATCCGTGTATTTTAATGATCCAGACAACAACCTTGTTGAAGTCAGTGTTTATGACGAGACAAGCAAGCCTTCTAGTGATCATTCAGAATCTGAGTAACCGCTTTCAGCACCGATAAATAGCTTCGTTCTTCATACACACCAAAACCGCTAAGTTGACGTGCTTTCACTTTGGTGAAAATAGGTTGTGTTAAACCGGTTAAGAAGCGAGAAATCAATACCGCTGTGATAGGTGTATTCGGACTTTTGCTGGTCATGTGTTGAGCAAACTCTTTTATGTACCCTGTTAATTGATCTTGCCATTCATGCTGGCTATTTACGTCGACTGATTGGGTAAAAATAAGCGGGTTGCCACGACATACTGAACAATGTCCGCAATGCTCAGGTGTATTTTGGTCACCAAAATAACGTGCCAAATTGTGGTTTAAGCACCTATCTAGTTGGAAAAAGCGAATCATGGTCGCGATTCGTTCGATTTCAGCAACTTGCTTTTCATCAACATAGAGATGCAACTGGTTTGCCAGCGTTTGATGATGAAAAGCATGGTTATTAACCTGATAGACTTCCGTGAGGCCTTTGCTTTCTAGCGTAAGAACACTCTGATCTGCGGCGAACTCTAACACCTGCAGTACATCTCCGCGCGATAATCCCGACTCGTTGAACAGTTTGTTGAAATCGGGTGTTCCCCAAATTTTCTTATACTGAATGCCTTTTAAAACCGCTTGATACGCATTTTGCCATTCGTCTGGGATTCGCTGCGCAAAGGCAATCCTATCGCCTTCCCATTTAAGCCGAACATCGGCGTAGTAACTGTATTTTGGTGTGATCGCATCCAATAATTCTAGCTGAACCAGTAAGGTTTTTAATGGCAAAGTGCGAATATTGGTTTGGTTTGATAAGCCGTAAAGCTGAGTTTCCCATTCTTGATCGACTGTTTGTTCTGCAATGCAGCGCAGCAAACTGTCTATGTCATGTACTTCAGGTGTGTCGCCATAAACAAAATTTTCTAAGGTACTTAAGCCTTCTAAACTGGCCAGTAAAACACATCGGCTGGGTTTATTGTCTCGTCCTGCTCGACCAATTTCTTGGCTGTAATTCTCGATGGACTTTGGTAAATCAAAATGAACAACTAAGCGAATATCAGATTTGTCTATACCCATACCAAATGCAATAGTCGCCACGATAATGCGAGTTTTACTCGTCATAAAGTCGGCTTGAATGCGACTGCGAATCTCGTTGCCTAATCCAGCATGATATGCAGCTACGGAATAACCATCCGCTCGTAGGGCGTTGGCGACGTCTTCGGCTGTTTTTTGCTGGGTTACGTAAACAATACTGGCGCCTTGGGTGTCGTTGAGTATGTTTTGCAACTTACCGAGCTTTTCATGAGCTTGGGTTGGAATCAGATCAATATCTAAATTAGAACGATAAAACCCTGTTTGCACTATATGTTCAGGATGAATCGCAAACTTTTTCGCCATGTCTCGCTGAACACGCCGAGTCGCCGTCGCCGTTAACAGCAAGACCAGTGGAATTGCGAGTTCTTGTTGATAAGAAGGCAGTTTTAAATAGTCAGGTCTAAAATTATGACCCCATTCAGAAATACAATGGGCTTCGTCCACGACCAACATCGAAATGGGAATACGTTTGATAAAACGTCGAAAACGTTCGTTTTTAAAACGTTCTACCGAAATCATCAGTATTTTAATGTCACCATTTTGAACGCCAGTCATCACCGCTTGGCTTTCTTCTTTGCTCTGACTTGAGTCCAAACTTGCCGCAGCAATACCTTTAGATTGCAGAAAGTCTAATTGGTCGTGCATTAACGCGATGAGTGGCGAAATTACCAGTGTTAAATTTGGTAGTTGTGTGGCGGTGAATTGATAACATAAAGACTTACCAGACCCCGTCGGAAAAACAGCAAGCGCAGAATGCCCCGCCAAAAGCTGTTCTATGGTTTGTTTTTGACCTTCGCGAAACGTTTTAAAGCCGAATAGGGAGTGCAGTGCGTTTTCCATGGGGATCATCGAGAAAGAAAGCTCCATTCTAGTTCATCGTTTTTTCGTTCGTTTAGGTGGCTTATCCAACAATTCTTATTACCAAATCAAGATGAAGCGTTTATAAAAGCAGGATCGCTCCATAGGCCTGTGGATTCAACGGCACCTAATATGTTATTAGGAATGAGATTCGAAAATGGAAAAATAGCCGGCATGGTGTATGGCTCGGATGTAATGAAGAGTGAAAATAGCCTGTATTTATAGCGCAGGCGCTAGCTTGAAAATCAACGCAAGACCATAACGGTGTCAGAAGATTATAGCAAGCCTAGGCGTTTTTTAAGTGTGTGTTCTTGCGCGTTGCTCAGAGGAGACGCTTGACCAGATTTGATCAGCCTATTCCATTGCTTCCATGACTTTATGGCTTCACCAAGATGATCACGAGCGAGGTATTGTTGTATTTCAATTCTAAAAGAATTGGAAATGGCGGATGGGTTTGCTTTACCAAAGTTACGTAAACGGATAAGAGAGCGTTTAAATTTATCCGCAAGTTTTACGTTGTCAGAGCCGATGGACATCATGTGAGTTAAGCATTTTAGATAGTCGTAATAGTATTCAACGTGTTCATGGCTGGTATCGCGAGTTAATCGAATGAGTCGGGAGTAGCCGTTTTCAGCCGTCGTCCAATCTTCTAATGTCATACTGATCTGAGCAAGCCTAAGAGCGCGTTCGAAAGAACGTGGCGATACTTCCAGTACACTGATCATTGCTACTTGAGCAGCCTCTAGGTTGTCAAGGCTTTCTTGAGCGTCCGCGAGTAAGTCATAAGCGGACAAAAAATGGCGACTTAAATTAATGGTATGTTCTAGCTTTTTCACGGCTGCGACTATTGTGCCCAATTTTAGTTCGCATAATGCAATACCAAAGTGCGCCCAGGCTAAGTTTTTATTTTTTTGAATAGTAAGCATGTAGTGACTTTTCGCGTCTTTATAGCGGCCACGAGCATAAAGTGATTCACCGATAATTTTTAAGCACTGGCTAGCAAGGTTAGGGTGTTGTGCCATGATGGCTTTTGCTTGTGCTTCCATCTTCTCAAAATCATGTTCTTTTCGTGCGCTGTTAATACTTTCAAAGATTTTCTTTTGTTTTTGTACTCGTTCAAATCGGCGAAAAAAGGCAGCAGGGGGGAAAGGTTTAACCAGATAACTGTCAGGTTGATATTCTAATACGCTTACGACACTTTCATAGGCTGTGTCAGCGGTAATCATAATAAAAATAGTGGAGTGGTCTTGGGAGTGATTTTTACGTGACGCTTCTAGAATTTGCTGACCATCGATACTGCCACCAAGATTATAATCAGATAAGACAACATCATAATGCTTTTCTAAAATGCGCTTTATCGCGGATTGCCCTGAAGGCTCTACGTCGATATTAGAATACCCTAGAGACGTCATTAAGGACTTCAGCATAAGGCGCATTTCACCGATATCTTCGATGATTAAAACACGTTTTTTTGAAATATCTATGAACTCTTGGTGAGTATTGTTTTTATTGTCAACGCCTAAAGTGATTACATCTGTCAAAAGTACATCCTGACGTTACTTATCTTTAAAAAAATCTAATGTTCTCTCGTTTATAGCATGAGAAAAAATAAAACACTAAAAAAAATTATTCTTTAAAGCATAGCTTTAAACATTGAATAAATAATATTTATTTAAATATCAGGGAGATAGAGAGGTTGTGGTTGAGTTTTTTTAATGTGGCAGAATAAAATATAGTAAACAACCCTCCTTTTAGAAAGAGGGTGTTTGGAGGTGACCACTTTTTAAATAATACAAAAATGTATTATCACGGTTTACCTTGGGGATGTGTCTTAATGTACTAAATTCGCGGTAAGAACAAAAATATCCATATAGCCTTTATCACCATCAACAGGTTTAATAGGCTGGGCGCTATGGAAGAATCTACGATCGTTTAAGACAACAAATTCGCCTTTATCAAAGTCATGACTAATGAGAGCAGGGCTTTTTTTGTCTAGATGAACGTTAATGTTGCCACCTTGGATGTTATGGCGCTGCATGACATAAATGCCGATACGATCAAAACCGTCTTGATGAACACCTTCTGGCGCGACTTCCACGCTTTTATGGTCTGCAAATATACGCAGTTGATGAACTTCTATCGGGGTGTTGTCAGCCACACTTGCCATTTTTTGAAAATGTTCAAACAATTCCACAAAAGCCGCATTCTTAACAATATTGTCGTCAATTTCTTCGTAACTACGGACAACATTACCTTGGAAATGATTGATGCTCTCATCTTGAACGAAGGCTTGTGAAGGAAGACGGTGTAGTGCTCCTTGTTCAAGGCTAAAGCGAGAGTAGCGACGCAAACGAAACTCCCCGTCAGCATAAGGGCTTGGCGGTAAATGATCAAAAGAAGGAGTAAGATGATTTACGTTGTCTGAAGTAAGTTGACCCAGCTCAAGGTAAAAAGATTCTGTTTCAGTTTTGTTAGTGATCATAGTGAAATCCTCAATGAGATCATCGGCAGGTTATGCGCGATGGTGTTATTTTTTTTATCGTGCTTTGTGAGCACGTTTTTTAGTCTAATCGGAATTTCACTGAAAAGCTTTGCTTTTTATAGTCTGAATATGAATTTATTCTGATATTTTTATATTTGGTGGGTAGCGTATTGTGAGCATTGCGCTCTTATTACCCCCATTAAAACATTTATGATTGTGGTTGTTATACATAGTACGACTTTAGTCGTAGTTATTCGGTTTTACATTGACCTTCTATTGGCATCGTTAAACACTAGAAAAAAATAATTATAAAAAGGGTATGGTAATGTTTTATTTCCAAATTTTTGGAGTTTTAGGGCTTTTTGTTCTTTTTACATTGGGCTATACGCAAGACTCGATACCATTGCCTTATACTGTTGTTGGCTTTCTTTTGTGTGCTTTTTTGGTGTTACCAAAAGTGATGCGAAAAGTAATCGCTCAGAGGGCTTTAGAAACTAATACTGACGACAATCCGTCATTGTCTAATTCATTTTCTGAAGTGAGTAAAGCCGTGACACACGCAACGTCTAAAATGGCGATGGGCGCGGCGGAAGTTTCTTACTTTGTTGATACGTTAAGTAAAGACATACGTTTAACCCGCGATGACAGTGAGCAAATTCAGCAAGCGGTAGAAATACTGTCTGCTTCAGGGCTCACGCTTTCAACAAACTTGGGGCAATTAGCCCACACGATGAGTGATACCGCAGAATCAAGTCGCACGGCGCAAAGTGCATTGTCTCAAAGTGCTGAAAAAATTAGTGAGCTCACAACCAAAGTGCAAACAGCCAGTGAGCAACTGGCTTTGTTGACAAAAAGTGCGGATGACATAGACAGTATAACGTTGGTCATTAAAGCTGTGTCCGAACAGACAAACTTGCTGGCGTTAAACGCTGCAATAGAAGCGGCGCGAGCTGGGGAGCAAGGTCGAGGTTTTGCCGTTGTTGCAGATGAGGTGCGAGCCTTGGCGGGCAAGAGTGCTGATGCGTCTGAACAAATTTCACGTTTACTCACAGATGTTCGCCATAACAGTCAATTAACCAACCATGAAATGTCCTCTTTAAAAGACTTAACAGAATCCCTTTCTATTACCCTGTTAGGGGAAACTCAGCGCTTTATCTCTTTAACAGAAGAAGTGCAAAATGCGTCGGCTGTGTTGTCTGAAGTAGAAAGTACAGGGGAAGAGTTGGGGGCAACCAGTACGCAAATTGGTGGCTCTATCTCTCGAATCAGTGACTCTTTACGGGAAATTTCTCAGCGCAGTGATCGATTGTCACAAGAAGCTGCTGGCTTGAGCAATGGCGCTGAGGTGGTCTTTAGAGAATTAAATAAAGTAGACTCTTCATTGTTTTTCTCGGAATTACTTAATGACGCTAAAATTTCAGCGCAAGAGATTGGTAATGTGTTTGAAGAAGCAATAAGCAAAGGTGAGTTGACTCAACACGCGGTTTTTTCTAGGGACTATCAACCGATTAAACAAACCAACCCACAAAAATACAGCACAATGTACGATGCGTTTAGTGATCGCACTTTTCCCGCGATTCAAGAAGCGGTATTAGACAAGCATGCAGAAGTGATGTTTGCGGGTGCCGTTGACGTGAATGGCTACTTTCCCACGCACAATAAAAAATTCAGTCAGCCGATAAGCGGCGATTACGAAAAAGACTTAATAAACAATCGCACCAAGCGAATTTTCAATGATCCAACTGGCATTCGTTGCGGCGCGCATACTGATACATTTTTACTGCAAACCTATAAGCGTGATACGGGTGAAATCCTTCATGATCTTTCAGTGCCTATTTATGTTAACGGCCAGCATTGGGGCGGTTTCCGGATGGGATTTAAATCTAAAGAATGAGCTAAGTAGAGTATCGGCAATAATACACAGCTGTTAAGTTTTCCCCCATTACTATAGCGCGTATGCGTTATAGTAATGGCCAATAAAACGTTGTGGTGGGTTTGGTCTATGAATAAGCCGTTAAATGTCGAAAATGGCACCAGCTTGGTTATTGCACATCGATTGGCGACGGTTTTGAATGCAGATCGGATTATGGTATTGGATCAAGGTGAGATTATTGCCCAAGGCACACATTCTGAATTGCTTGAAAGCTGTGCGTTGTATAAACGCTTGGCCGATTTACAGTTTAGTCAAAATGATTTAACGATGTCGTAATGACATCGTTAAATCATTTATTCACCTGCATGTTGATTCATTGAGGCAGGATTGCATTTTACCAATAAAGACCCCACGATAGGCACAGTGCAGCGAATTGTCTGTTATGGATAGCCCCGGTGTTTGATAAAGCGCGTCCATAGTGGCGCTTTCCATTGGAAAAGGCACACTTAGAGGTGTGTCGCTGCTGTAGAACACGAGCCAGAAACGTGTAGAGCGATCCGTTGGTGCGAGCGCCAAGGCAATGTAGTGACGACTGTTATCCGCCCAATCGTCCGTCGTCATTGTTTTGCTTTGCTCATTTAACCATTCGATATGGTCTGAAGGCGCATGTTGATAAAGGGGATCATCGTCTAGGTGTATTTCTGCCAAAATAGGGTACGCTTTGCGCAACGCCATTAAGGTAGAAATAGCATGATTCAGTGCTGATCTGGCTTCGCTTTCCTGCCAATTTTGCCACGTAATATCATTGTCTTGGCAGTAGGCATTATTATTGCCTTTTTGGGTATGAGACAGCTCATCACCCCCTAAAATATGCGGTGTACCTTGGCTTAATAACAAGGTTGCCATAAAACAAAGTTGTTGATTTAGGCGTTGTTGTTGAATTTTTGTGTCGTCTGTTTCACCTTCTACGCCAAAGTTTTGGCTGATATTATCACCATGACCATCTCGATTTTCTTCCATGTTGGCTAGGTTATGTCGTTGGTGATAGGACACCAAATCCTTCATTGTGTAGCCATCATGATAGGTAATGTAATTGACAGAATTTAAGGCGCTTTTATGGCCTTTATGGAAAAGATCTCTTGATCCCATAATGCATGTCGAAAATTCAGGCACAAGGCCAACATCTCCTCGCCAAAAGCGACGAATGGTGTCACGGTATTTGTCGTTGCATTCGAGAAACCCTTTTGGGAATTGCCCAACTTGATAGCCGTTTGGCCCAATATCCCAAGGTTCCATCACTAGGCACGTTTGGGTTAATACGGGGTCTTGAAGAATGGCTTGTAATAACGGTGCTTTGGGCGTGAATTCGTGATCGGTTCGACCCAAATCCACACCTAAGTCAAAGCGAAAACCATCCACTCCCATGACATCTACCCAGTAGCGCATACTGTCACAGATAAGGCGCACGCTAGCGGGTTGGTATGTATCAATACAGTTACCGCAGCCAGTGTAATTCAAATATTGTCCATCTTGATGACGGTAGTAACGCGCGTTGTCTAAACCGCGAAAACACACGCTGGATTGGTCTAACTCGCTTTCAGCTGTGTGGTTGTAGACCACGTCTAAAATGACTTCAAAGCCCGCTTCTCGCAAGCCATCTACCATTAGTTGAAACTCAATTACCGCGTCTTTTTTCGCGTAAGAAGGCTCTGGCGCAAAGAAACTAACGGGGTTGTAGCCCCAATAATTGTTGAGCGTTAATTGCTGTAAATGACGCTCTGTCATGAAGCTAAAGCAAGGCATAAGCTGGATGGTGGTGATGTTAAGGCTTTTTAGGTGATCAATGCCTGCACCAGAAACCACCCCTAGATAGGTGCCTTTTAATTCGTTTTCAATGGCCAAATTTTGGCTGAAGCCTTTTACATGCAATTCATATAAGGCACGACTTGTGGCCGCCACTTTCACTCTTGCAGGACGATTAGCATTGGCTTGGACAGTACGAACAATGGATTTAGGCACACAGTAAGCCGAATCTACCGAGTGCGGTTGACCTTCTTTTGTTATAGCCGCTTGATCTTCATGCCAAACCAGCTTTTCGCTTAGGTCTTTAGCATATGGGTCAATCAGTAATTTTAGTTCGTTAAAGACGAATTGTTGTTCTGGCTTAAACTCTCCTTTGGCTCGTAAGCCATAGTGCTGGCCTTCTTTAAGACCGAGGACTTCCATGTGCCAGATTCCTTTGTGCTTATCGATGAAAGGCAGAGGTTCCTGTTCATTGCCATCGTTATCAAATAAGCACAAATAGAGTTGGCTAGCGTCTTCAGAAATAACAGCGAAGTTGACTCCGTTATTGGTCACCGTGGCACCAAGAGGAAAAGTGGAGCCAGTAGTAACTTGGAACGCTGGTGAATTCATGCAGACCTCTGCGTTGTTGATGTCTAAAGTGGCTGTCATTTAAGGTGACGGTAATTTAAAGCGACAGTAATCCAAGGAAGCGAGTGAGTTTAAGACTCGCCTAGCCATTTTAATAAAACACCGGCCAGCGGTGGAATTTGTAGTTCTATGCTGTGCTCTCGACCGTGGCTACTAACCGCATGCGTGTTGTACTTCTGATCTTGAACATAGCCGCTGCCGGTGTATAGACTGTCATCGGTATTTATGATGATTTGATAACATCCCGCTTTCGGCACGCCAATGCGATAATGACTGTGTGGTGTGGGCGTGAAGTTAATGACGGCGATTGAGTGTGCGTCGCTGCTTTTGGCTTTTCGGGCAAAAGCCAAAATGCTGTTCGCATTATCGTCGTAACTGATCCATTCAAAGCCTTGTTGGGAATGATCAAAGTGCAAGCTCGCTTCATTTTGATAAAGATGGTTTAGATCTTTTGATAATACTTGCTGCGCTTGGTGAAAATCAGTTTCCAACAAATGCCAGTCCAAAGAGCGTTCATGGCTCCATTCTCGGCCTTGTGCGAACTCATTACCCATGAAATTGAGTTTTTTACCGGGATGGAAGTACATATAGGCTGAAAATGCGCGTAAGTTAGCGAATTTCTGCCAAGGATCTCCTGGCATTTTAGTGATCATTGATCCTTTTCCGTGGACAACTTCATCGTGAGAAATCGGCAAAACAAACTGCTCATCAAAAGCATAAACCATGCTAAAGCTTAATTCGCCTTGGTGATGTTGTCGGTAGATTGGGTCTTTTTTAATGTAGTCCAAAGAGTCATTCATCCAGCCCATGTTCCATTTAAAGCCAAAACCTAGCCCATTCATGTAAGTGGGTTTAGATACGCCTGGAAATGCGGTGGATTCTTCTGCCACGGTAAAGCAGCGAGGGTGGTTTAAATAGACGGTTTCATTTAGCCGGCGTAAGAAATCAATGGCTTCGTAGTTATGATTGCCACCGTCTTTGTTGGGAATCCATTCACCGTCTTCTCGTGAATAATCCAAATACAACATAGAGGCAACAGCATCGACACGTAAGCCGTCGATATGAAATTCTTCCAGCCAATAAACCGCGTTACTAATAAGATAATTAACAACGTGCTCTTTACCGAAGTCATAAATCAGCGAATTCCATTCAGGGTGCCAGCCTTTTTTAGGGTCTGGATACTCGTATTGTTTTGAGCCATCAAAATTGGCCAAGCCGTGACTGTCCGCAGGAAAGTGGGCAGGAACCCAATCCATAATGACGCCAATGTTAGCTTGATGCAGTGCATCGACCAGCATTTTAAAGTCTTCAGGTGTACCAAATCGTGACGTTACTGCGTACAAACCAACCGGCTGATAACCCCATGAGCCATCGAATGGGTATTCGGTTATCGGCAATAGTTCGACGTGTGTGTAGCCCATTTCTTGAATGTAGGGCACGAGCTGATCTTTGATTTCAAGGTACGTGAGTGGTTGGTTATCTTCCTTGCGACGCCATGATCCTAGGTGCAATTCGTACACACTCATAGGCTTTTCATAGAGGTCTTCAATAGGGCGGTTGACCCAAGCATCATCTTGCCATTGATGCTTATTATCAAAGCAGGTTACGCTCGAAAAAGAAGGGTATTGTTCAATACGCTGAGCATAGGGGTCACTGCGATGTGGGAGGATTTCACCACTTTTAGAACGAATTTCAAACTTGTACCGAGCACCATGATTGATATCAGGAATAAATAATCGCCAAATGCCATCTCCGTTACTCGACATAGGGTGAGTTCGACCATCCCAGCTGTTGAAATCACCCACAACGGAAATAGAGCGTGCCGCAGGGGCATAAACAGCAAAGCGTGTGCCTTGAATCGTTAGTTGCTTATTTATTTCGGCACTTGCGCGGATTGCTCCTTGGCTTTTGTATAAGCTTGCCTGATGGTGGTCAGGGTCTATAAAGGTTGTGTTAGGAAATTGGTATGGGTCGACTATCGTATGAGTGCTGTTGTCTTGGTAAGTAATCTCAAGACGATAGTGAAAACGTATTTTTTCCTTTGGCCATTCAGCAAAAAATAAGCCTTTGTTATCAGCTTGGTGCATTTGAGCCAACACCGTATCTGTCTCTATTGCCAATACACGAATTGATGTTGCTTCCGGTTGCCAAACGATGAGCGAAAAACCTATTTTAGACGAAGATTCCTGCAGCCCTAAACAACCAAACGGGTCTGAACAATGTGTGTTCATTACATCGTTAATTAAGGCATTTTTTATTAAATCCATTCACTTCTCCAGCATAGAGTGAGCGTGTTAACTCGATGAGTGTTGGTGCTGGCGACTGTGGAGTTTACTCACCGCCCAACGCAAATATTGGTTGACTTTATTTGGTGTTATTTGTGCAAATTCGTCTAGTGCAGCCTCAGCTCTGCTGTCTTCTGGGTGTTCTACTTGGCTCTGCTTAGCGTGATCTAACGCGGCCTGAGAAACTAAGACCGGCAAATTGATTTCTTGATCAAATTTGCAAGTTTTATGTTGTTGGCAAAACTGAATAAAGGCGTACAAGCCTTCGAAAATAAGGCTTTTATACCAGCTAGGGTGAATGTCTGACGTTAATAGCTCGATTAAGAGCGCAAAAGTGTCTTCACCAGGCGTCATTGAACTGAGTGCGCGTTTACAATCGAGTGCGGTGTTACTTTGTACATCACCGAACACGATGGTATTTGCATGACTTAAACTTTCCCAGAGCTGCAATAACATGGACTCAGGCAGTTTTGTTATCATGCCTTGCTCGGCACGCCAATCAAACCAGTCTACATCTTTCATTTTGCTTTGAGCATCCGTGCTGTGGTGATAGCGCATATTATTTGCCACGTGAGCAAATTCATCGTGCTTTTGTTGTAACACTTGTTTGAGTGCTTCGTAAAGCTCGCTTGGTGATACTTTGGATAATGTGTCAAATACGGGGGCGTTTTCATCAGGATTAAATTGTCGAGCGCAGAGTAAAGCAAGGTTATGAATTCTAATCGTACGCACCCCTGAGAAAAACTCTGGGTGAACTTTTATGAATGTGCCGACAATGGCAATGAGCTCATGACAAATCACCAGCCCAATAGGTGATGAAGACACGCTCCTTAGCATTTCTAAGATGACGTCTTGATCTAATGGCGTGCTTATATCGACTTCTGTCTCTGGCGTTTCGCCAATGACGAGCAAGCGTTGGCGAACTGTTATGTCGGCAATGTAGGTCGCAAGATCAGTCGAGGGCTTCAATATCAAAGAGTACAGCTGTCTTGCACAATGCCAATTTTCCAACAATAGCGCTTGATAATAGACGCTGTTTAACACTTTGTAAGCGGTAATCGCCGGCATAGAGTTTGGAATTGTGTTCATGAGTGCTCGACGTGTCCCCAGCTCCATTAAACAATCAATCGCTTCATTTAGGTCTGGCTGCTCGTTGAGTCGAGCCAGTAAATTATCAGTATCGAGACTTTTTATGGCGGTAGCGTCGTAAGCTTTTGGTTCTGCAGATAAAGGCCAAGGAGCATCATGAACCGGAAGGGTGACTTCGAGCTGATTATGGTCGAGCGTATTGATAATAATGGCGCGACGATTACCTGACTTGAAGGCATTTTTTGCAGACTGAGGAATAACGAGAAACTCTTCATGCTCACGCTTTTGTAATAATCGAATAAATTCAAATAATTCATCGCTGCCTTTCATGTCACTCATGGCTTCATCGATGAGTATGCTGAAAACCGCATTGGCCTGATAATACCAATGATCGGCGATGGTTTTTAATTCATTACGTATGTGGGCTTGAAAGAGTGCTGGGTCAATTTTTCGGTAATCTTTGTCCTCGTTCTGAATCCAAGACAAACACAAAAAACTTTCCTCATTGATACTGAATGCCTGAGACGTCGCCAAGCTGTTTAATGCGCGATTAGGGCGACCTGTTAGACCTAATGTTTCAGAGGCACCAAGGTGGCGGTAAGTCTCCACCAGTTGACCCGCACTAATGGCTTTTAGCGGCGCGATGTCTTCAAGGGTTTGGCATAAACAACCCGCGTCCAGTAACTTTTGTTTTACCTTATCGCTTTGCGCCAAAATAACCATGGACGTGGTGACTTTGTTTGGTCTGTGTTGAATGCGATGCAAACCGAGGGGGTCAAGGTCGTCGGTTTTTATGAGTTCTTCATCGAGCATCTTGCCAACCAAGTACAGGCTTTGCGCCCAGACCAATGGCAGATTGTCATTGGGCACACGCTTCTGTGATCCTGGGTTTTCTTTCTCGGCTAAAATATTTTCTTGTGGCACATAATATAATTCCGGCAAGAGCATCTGACCGTCTTTCTCAACCATTAACGATTCTAATTTATGGCGATAGTAGTTGGCACTTTCCCAGTCTCTGGCAAACAAACGATCAATATAAAGGTAGGTGAAGAAAAGTGGCCATTCGGACTCGATGTGCTCGAAGTTAATGAGCTCATCGTATTCATAATAAATTCGGCTTTGGTCTTCAAGCTCAGATTGGTGACCGTCCAATAAAAAGCGCTTACAACCATATTCACCACCTAACTTACTGATGATTTCTTTGCGTGTGCGGCGAGTTAACTTTTCATCATTTACGGCAAACGCCGGAAAGCCAATGATACTCAGAACAGCACTGTCGACTTCTTTAGAACGAGACTCTTTGGGTAACAAGGATTGTAGTACCGAGCCTGCGCGGGCAACAGCATCAGCAAAGGAGTGAACGACAGCCCATTCTGGACCATCTTCGCCAAATAGGTTTAAGCCGTCCATGCCTTCCATCGCGGCTTTTGCCATGCCAACGGAACTGGCGTTTATTTCGGCTTTACCATTGTTAACTTTATTGCCTCGCTCCCAAATACCGTAATCTGGTGTGCGATAAGTACGAGAAATGTAATAAATCAGGTTTTGGATAAAATTGAATTCATCACGAGAAAATATGAGTTTGCTGCCTGCTTTGGTCATTTGCGCCAGCATCAACAGATAAAAGCTGGTGGCATCGATTTGCAAATGTCCCCATGCGTCATCCGCGACGGCTTCTAAGCCTGTTTTAGTATCGTATTTTGCATGCAGCGCGTCTTTTGGGTCCAAGCTGTGTTTGAAGGATTCGACTTTGTGGGATTGTCGCATCATGGCAAATAGTAGCCCACGCATCATTTTGATACAGGTAAACTCAAGTTCATTAGCGCGCTTTTGAGGATTTGAGGCACGTTTATAGGCCAAATGTAATGCCCATACGGCTTGGATACTGTAGACATTGTCTCGAACCCAAGCATCGGTGTAATTACCATGATTATTGATGCTGGTGCTGGCAGGGAAAAGCCCTGTCACTGGGTGCTGGCGGGATAAAATAACCGCTTGGATATGTTGATAAAGAGAATCTAGCTTATCTTGTGTATCAGATGCCATGTTTGATCCTTTAGAAAACGTAACGGCTTGTAGGACCGAGTTGTCGGTCTTAGACCAAATTTAGTCGATAGAGGTGAATTGAACTTAAAACTACTATACCCAAACTTTATGGCACTCACCAAGAAGTTAAAGTAGTAAAATTGTTTCTTTTTCACTTAATTTTTGGAAAGGACGTTATTTTCTAAAAAATGCCCTTTTATGCACAGGATAAGAGCATAAGTAGACGATTAAGGTGCACTTAATATGAATTTTGTAGATTTAATGAAAGTAGCATAAGTAGAAATACGGTAAGAGGTTGTGTTTTTCGAGAGCGCTATCCCTTTTTGATTAGGTACTAAACTGATGCACCAATTGGCGTAATTGACTGGCGCATTTTTGTAAATTGTTCACGGACGTTTGAATATCAGTAGAATTATGGTTGGTATCTTCACAAACACTGGCAATGCTTTCCAATGTTTGGTGAACCGTTTTTGAAGACTCATATTGACGCTCAGCCGCTTGGCTAATATTGCTGTTTAGTTTAGAAATGGACAGCACGCCATTGGCAATCTCAGTAAATGCCTGACCCGCTTGAGAAGTCTGCTCCGCACCTTGATTGGCTGTGTTCCGTGCCGACTCCATGACGTTTACTGTGGTCAGTGTTTGTTGTGTTAATTGATCGATTAATCCGCCAATTTCAGTTGCCGCCAATTGCGAACGTTGGGCAAGATGACGAACTTCGTCCGCCACAACGGCGAATCCTCTGCCTTGTTCACCCGCTCGAGCGGCTTCAATGGCGGCATTGAGCGCGAGTAAGTTGGTCTGATCTGCCACTTCCGCAATGATGCCTAGTCGCTCGTTAATGTGTGTGACCGCTTCGCGTAATTTTTGAATTTGTACTGCCGCGTCCCCAACTTCAATAGACAGTTGTTGTATGTCTTGGTTGGCTTTGTTCATTACACCAAGACCCTGTTTGGAATGTTGGTCAAGTTCTTGTGTCGTATGGTTTGCTTGCTCGGCAATGGCGAGCGTGTCTTCAACGGAGGTCATCACACTTTGCATCAGATCAGTGGCTTTTCCCGTATTGGATAATTGTTTACTCACACCTTGTGCTGTTTTTTGGGTCGATTTATTGGTCTGACCGACTATATTATCTAAAGTCTCACTGGAGTGGCCGACATTACGCACGATGGATTGAAAGTCGTTCATCATGCTATTAAAGGCGCGCGACATTTCGCCCATTTCATCTTGGCCAGTAAACTCGACGCGTTGTGTGAGGTCACCGGAGTGTTGCACCGATGTCATCGTTTTGCACAGTGACGTCACGCGGCTGGTGACCAAATGAATAATATAGAGTGCCGTTCCTCCCACTAAGAGGGTTAATACGCTTACTAAAATAGCGTAATCGATTAGTGCGTTTAAGAAAAAGCTCATGACCGCGTCCATGGATGCGGTGGCAATGATGGTTATATTCCAAGGCGTAAAGCTATATGCGCTGGCGAGCATCCGGTGTGCTGTGCCATCGTTACCCTGATACTCAAATGTTATTGCCTGATAATTCTTTTCTGCTGATGATGTTTGTGGTGTTTTGAGTGCCTCAGTAAGAGAAGCGGGAGTGTTGCTGCTTTTATAGGTTATTGGGGCATTGATTAAAGTAAGATTGTTTTTATTGATGATCCAAAGGCTTTGTTGATTGCCATACTTGAATGCAGATAAAAGCGTAATGGCCTGATTTTTTGCCTGATCGGCGGTCAACTCACCTGATTGCTGTTTTTTATAAATGGGGGATAGCGTGGAGTTTACGATGTCTAAAATATCTTGTGTTCGGTCATTTCGAGCATCAACATGACTATTAAATAAGGACGTAAGGGAGACTAAAATTAGAGCGGTTGTTCCCATGGACATAAGCCCAATAATGGCCCATAACTTGTAACGAATTTTAATATCGTTGATGCGATCCAGCATGTCGTCTCCGTTTTGTTTAGATCTGTTTATGTTGGCACTAGTAAATAAAACTTGAGCTCACTATATTATTCAACTAAGTGTTTTAATAATTTACTGAATTGAAGGAAATATCATATTGACGACTTAATTATTTTTACACTTGGTCATTTTTCTAGATTAAGTGTTTTTATACATATTGCCTAGTAGTGGGGTATTGAGCTAGATCATTGTTTTTGCACTTAAGTGCTTTATCGCTTCCATAAAAGTAGATGTAGAGACGTCGTGTTGGATTATTTATTCATTTTTTTTGTTTCATTTTTGTCGGCAACTATTTTGCCTTTTGGGTCAGAGGCGATATTACTTTATTATGCCAATGACGCGACGCTGGCAGTGATTTTTTTATGGTTTTGGGCCAGTGTAGGGAATACATTAGGTGGCTTAACCAACTGGTTACTGGGATTGTATTTGGTTCGATATGAACACAAAAAATGGTTTCCCATCAACGCTGAGACTCGACAAAAAGCCGAACGCTTGTTTAACCGTTACGGCATCTGGAGTTTATTATTTACTTGGCTTCCTGTTGTTGGTGATGGGATTGCTTTAGTATCGGGTGTGTTTCGTACGCCTATTTGGTATTTTGTACCGTTAGTTTTGATTGGCAAAGCGGCTCGTTATGCCTTAATTTTGTGGGGGCAACACTTACTATCGACTTCTTAAAGAGTACTTAGTAAAAAAGTATTAGATAGTAAGGTGACTGTCTTAATCATGTACATGGAGAATAGAGTAATGGGAATGTCCAAAAAACTGATTGTTGTTATAGCGGGATTATCATTAGGTGCTTGTTCCTCTACGGGCGATAAAAATACCTTTATGGCCTATGGTGATTTACAAGATAAAGTTCGCGCTCATGATGAGCAATGGCAGTCCATACAGCCGAAGCTGGATAGGATTGATGCTCTGGAAGCAGAACTTGCAGCGTTAAAGCAAGGCGATAATCCTGCAATGCCAGCGGATTCCATGTCCAGTAATGACAACATAATGGCAGACGAAAGTATGGCTGCGATGAACGTGGCACCTGCGGTGACGGCAGCGCCGTTAGACGATCCAGGTAAGACGATGGCAATGGCAGAAACACCCAAAAAACAGGCTAAGATGATGAATGCCGCGCCTGTTGTGGCAGCGCCATTGGTCAATCAAGAGCAAGAGTATGGCGTTCAAGTTGCGTCCTATGGAAACCGTGATGAAGCCGTTCGTGGCTGGAAAGTATTATTAAAAGATTATCCAACGTCTTTTGATGGTCTCATTCCGTTGGTCAATGAAAAAGAAGTCAAAGGCCGCACTATGTATCAATTAAAAGTCGGTCCATTTGTGGAAAAATCGTTTAGTGCTCATTTCTGCAAAATGCTGAAAGAAAAGGGCAAGGATTGTTTAGTGACTCAATATAATGGTGAAACGTTCGCCGCTTACTAGATTGTTTTATTGATAATAAAAAGGCGTGCCCTGTATCAAATACAGAGCACGCCTTTTTTAGATCTAATATACGTTGTCGCGATATTTTACATTAAAGGAAAGGTCATTCCGTAGATTTCTCCCTGACCTTCTTCGATGGTAATTTCACTTAGATACTTGTCGTTTTCCAACTTCATCAAACCTTGTTGTATTAAACCGGCGATGATTATTTGAGCTTGTTGTTTCACTTCTGGCGCGGTAACAGGCGCCCGCATTTTATCCGCAATGAATCGTTCAGCCAGACTTCTCACTAAGGCTTCATCGGCTTCAATATTTGCTGCTACTATGGCGTTGTATAGCCAAAACTCTGGAATGGTTAACTCATCAATAGTCGGCGTACTTATGTCGGCAAGCTTGCTAGTGAGGCTTGCACTGAAGCTGCCTTCAGGAAACGTACCGCTAAAATCAGTAATGTTGAACTCTGGTTTTGCTGTCAGTAATTCATCAATGTTGTCCTGCATGAAGACAAATAAGGCACCGTAGATGGAATCAGGTGAGTTGGTCTCAGCTAATAAGCTATCAGAGAAGCTTTTGTAATCAAGGAAGAACTTATTGCTTAGATTGTCGAGTTCCGTAACCAAAGCGAGGTCACTGGCGGTGAACCCTTCATATACAACTTCTTTAATGAAGTAACCAATTTCAAGACTGCCAAGCTGAGTGTCACGGTCTAAAGTGGAACTCAATCCTATTGTGATACCAGACAGTTCTGTGTCCATTCCTAACGTAAGCTTATCTAAGCTAAGGTCCATCATGCTGTCGTAAAAACCACCTTTCATAATGGTTTCTAAATCTGCATTTAATTCAACGGATACGGTAAGTCCTTCTGCTTTAGTTGGGTTATAGACATCGTCTACATCGATTTGATCCAGTACCCCTTCGTAAATGAATTCTTTGTCACTCATTTCGCCTTTGCCAGCGTAACCGCTGAATGTGAAGGTGTTTGTAGGATTGCTAAAAGCGGGAATGGTGTCTGCCAGCTTGAAGTTACCAGTGAAGCCGCCAAGCACTGAAAGCTGGTACAAAGGCAGGCTTTCATCCCAGCTAAGTTCATTTCGTAGTGTCTCGCCGACAAACCGAATGTCTGTTTCATACAGGCCAAAAATACCGTTGCGAGAAAATAAAAGTGGACCGTAATGCGTTTCAATAACCAACTCAGCTTCAAGCTTTTCACCTTGAAGTGCAGGGTCAATCTGAGCGGTATCAAAGCTCACTAAAACCTTATTTTCAGCGCCGAACCATGCTGCGTTTGTTGAGACTATTTTAGCGGTATAACCTGGAGCATTGTTGATATTTGAGACAATATCAGCCATTTTTTCTTGGTAAGTCGGTGCAATGGTTTTAGGCGTGACGATGCAAGCAGCGACAAGCGTGAAAACGAGCACAGCAAGTGTTTTTTTCACTGGAAGTTCCTTTTCATAGGTTAGGTTAAGGTGGGGGATAATACAGATTAATCATGATGAAGATAAGAGGGGAATAACCACCCAGTCATACGATAGGAGCTAGGTGGTTATTAATCAGGGACGATTTAAAGATAGAAAGGGATGTAGAGAGCAATCGCGGGGAAAAAATACACCGCTAATAAGCAACCCAACATAATGAGAATGAAAGGCCAAACCCCTTTAATTATTTCCGAGGACTTTCCACCGGAAACGGATTGAATGACAAATAGATTTAGCCCGACCGGCGGTGTAATCAATGCACATTCGATCATGATGACAAATATGATGGCGAACCAAATAGGGTCTATACCCATCATACCAAGTGACGGGTATAGCACAGGCATCATAATCAATAACATGGATATGGATTCAAGAAAGAACCCCATGATGAGCAAGACAAAACATACGGCAGCAATGAATAAACCCACTTCTGATATGTTCTCGCTGACTAACATCGAAATATCTTGAGGAATTTGATAAAGGGTGATGGCTTTCCCAAAGACTTTAGCGCCCGCAATGATAAGAAAGATGGTCACCGTGTTTTTCATGGTGCTCATGGCCGCTGCTTTGAATTTCGCAACACTAAAAGTACCCATCAAAATAACAATGATGAGTGAGACAGCAACGCCAACACCAGCGGACTCAGTTGGCGTGAAGACCCCCGTATAAATCCCACCAATGATTATACCAGCAAGTGCAATAGTCGGTAATGCTCTCAAACTTGCGCTTTTACGTTCAGCGTTAGAAGACTTTTCACTTGGGGTATATTCTTTGCTAAAACGCGCGTAAAAAAAGCAGTAAACAATGAAGGCAGAAGCCATTAATAAGCCAGGTACAATGCCCGCTAAGAATAGATCGACAATAGACTCTTCCGTAATAACGCCATACACGATCATGGGAATTGACGGTGGGATCAAGATACCTAATGTACCGCCTGCGGCGATTAAGCCATAGACAAAAGGTTTGTTGTAACCTCGATCTGTCATTTCTTTAATGGCAACATTGCCGATGGTTGCAGCGGTTGCGACAGAAGAGCCAGAAATGGCCGAAAAGATAGTACAAGAAGCAATGGTCGCAATACCAAGACCACCAGGCCAATGTCCAACCCAAGATTGCACGGCTCTGAACAAGTCTCTGCCTATACCGCCTTGCAATAGAATGTTCGACATCAATAAAAAAAGTGGAACAGATAAAAGAATAAAACTGTCGAAAGAGGAATAAAGAGCCAGAGGCGCCATGATTGGCGAGAAGCCTCCGATTAACAGCATGCCTAAGCCTAATCCACCAAGCGCAAAGGCGACAGGTACACCGATTAGCAGCGCAAGAAGCATAATAACTAACAACAGAATAATCGTCATTATAGCGAAACCTCTTCGTGTTCTTGGTAATCACTGGCGAACATTAGAAACATTTCCATGATGGCCTGTAGTGTGAGTAAACCAAAGCCAATGGGGATGGCTGATTTGGTTGCCCAAAGTGGAAGCCCTAACATACTCGCAGACGCGGCTCCTATTTCGATGGACTCTTTTAAGAGTACAAATCCATAAAATGCAATAAAGCCAGAGAAGAAAATAATGCATAATAATGCGACAAGGTCAGACATTTTTTTTGCATTCTCACCTAACATATTGGTAAGAAAATCTATTCGAATCAGTGCTTTATGTTGCAATACCCAACTTGCCCCTAAGCAAGTTGCCCAAATTTGGCAAAGTAATGAAATGTCTTCTGACCAAATAGTCGGGGCAGTAAAGATATAACGAGCAACTACCTCATACGTGATAATCGCGGCAACGATAACAAACAGAGCCGCCGATAATTGGCCGCATAGTTTGATTAGTAGGTAGTTAATGCGAACCCAAAGAGCAGGATGTTCTGCTCGCCAAGTTGACAAGTCCTTTTCTTTTTCTGCGTGGTTGGACATAGCCAATACTCCAAAAAACAACGAAATACCGCGAGAGTAAAAAAGGCTCACGCGGTATGTTTTTAACGCTTAAAGCTTCTCTGCAGCTTGGATAACTTTCAAGCCTAAAGGGCCTGAGTTTTCTAAGAAAGACTCTTTTACTGACGTTGTGGCTTTACGCCAAGCGGCAATATCGTTGTTATCAAGATGGATAACGGTCATGTTCTTTTCAGCGTCTGCAATCGCGTCGCTTTCAATTTTTTTGATTTTATTTCGTAGCTGCAATTCTACTTTACGAGCCGCATCAGAAAGTACTTTCTGATTGGTTGGCGTTAAAGACGCCCAAACTTTTTCATTGATAACCGTTAGGAACTCAATATCAGCATGGTTTGTCAGCGTTAGATAATCCATCACTTGATAAAGTTTACGTGGACCAACCGCAGAAACACCCGTCATACCGGCATCCACAGTACCGCGCTGATACGCTAAGAATTGCTCTGAGCCTGCCATTGATGTTGGCGCGCCACCTACGGCTTTAACGAACTCACCGAGCGTTTTACCAAAAACACGGACCTTCATGCCCTCCATGTCTTCTGGTTGTTTGATGGCTTTTTTCTTAGAAAGCAATGCTACGCCACCATAAGCTTGCCACCACAGTGGACGGGTGCCAGTTTTTTGAATAGCGTCGTCCAGTAACATACGTACTGGGCTGTCTGGGCGAGTTGCCGCTTCTACTTTGTCTTGTGACGGGAACATGAATGGTACATAAAAAACATCGACAGCAGGAATGGTGCCAGCAAGTTGAGAAAGACTCATTACGCCCATTTCAATCGCGCCGGAGCTTACGGCTTGATGAACTTCGCTGTCTTTAAACAATTGGGCAGAAGGGTAGATCTTGATTTTAATATCACCATGACTTTTTTCTTCCACTTCTTGTTTGAAGTCAACTAAGTTTTGACCAAGATGATGTTTGAGTGGTAATTGCAGTGAAATGCCTAAGGTTGTCTCTGCGAATGAAGGCAAAGATGCCATCAAAGTGGAGGCTAATAAACCCGTTTTTAGAAGCGTTTTGTAATCCATGATAGTGTCCTATTTTTATTATAAGTTTTTGTTTTTTTATACAACAGCGAGTTCTTTATTTAGTGCTTTTCATTACGTGCTTTAAGGTCAATAACACTTTGTGATAATGGCCTTGTTTCAGTGCGCAATCCTGCTTTGGCAACTTGCCCTGATATGTCGTGCGTTAACAACTCAGGTAATTCACGTGCCATGTCTAATAACGTAGGTAAATCCACACCAGTATCCATATCAATGGACTCTAGCATGTGTACAAGATCTTCCGTGCAGATGTTACCAGTGGCTCCAGGAGCGAATGGACAGCCACCAATTCCCCCTAATGAAGCATCTAGTTGAGTAATGCCCGCAGACAACCCCGCAAGTGCATTGGCAAGGCCCATGCCACGTGTGTTGTGCAAATGCAGGGTGACATCTAGTGCGGGAAAAATATTCCGAACCTGATCGCACAGTTCATACACTTGACGTGGTGATGCCATACCTGTGGTATCGGCAATTGAAATACTTTGAATGCCAATATCAAGGTATTGTTTGATGACATCCATCACACGCTCAGGTGCGATAAGACCTTCAAAAGGACAACCAAAAGACGTTGCCAGCGAGGCATTGATACGCATATTACTGCCTTCTATTAGCGTGAAAATACGCTTAAATTGGGCTAATGATTGATCGCAAGTCATGCGCATGTTTGACAAGTTGTGTGATTCACTCACGGACATGACAAGGTTTACTTCATCCGCTTTTGTTGCCAAGGCGCGCTCGGCGCCTTTTTCATTTGGCACTAAGGTCACATAAGTGACGTTAGGATTACGGGTAATGCGGTTCATAACCTCTTCAGCGTCCCGTAAATTCGGGATGGCTTTAGGCGACACAAAAGAGGTTACTTCGATTTTATTCAAGCCGAGTAAAGACAAACGATCAATGATGTCGATTTTTTTATCAGTCGGAATAAAAAGCGTTTCGCTTTGAAAGCCGTCCCGAGTAGCGACTTCGTTAATTCGCACCTTAGATGGTAGGTTTTGCATAAACATAATGACCTCCTAAATCACACCATTTGCACGAAGCGTTGAGAGCTTTTCGACATCTATACCAAGCGAACTTAATACTTCTTCTGTGTGCTCGCCAAGCTTTGGCCCCAGCCACTGTGTTTTACCCGGAGTAAGGCTGAGTTTAGGAACTATGCCCGGTAGAGAAATTTTATCGTCGTCACAAAGTGGGTGCTCTACAATCATGTCACGCGCACGGAAGTGGGGATCATTGAAAATATCTTCAGCATTATTAATGCCACTAGAAGGCACCGCAGCCTCTTCTAGAATGGCAAGGGCGTCTTTTAGAGAATGGGTTGATGTCCAAGCTTGAATGGCATCATCTAATTCCCCCGAGCGTTTAGCTCGACCATCGTTTTGGGCCAGTTCTGGATCGTTTGCTAAATCAGGTCGATTCATTGCATTCATAAAACGCTTAAAGATGCTGTCGCTGTTAGCGGCAATAACAATATAACGCTCGTCTTTGCTCATATAAGAACCTGAGGGCGCAATCCCCGGCATGCTAGCGCCGGTACGTTCACGGATAAAACCGAACATGCCGTATTCTGGAATCAAACTTTCCATTACGCCGAATACAGATTCATACAAAGCCACATCAATAAATTGGCCTGCGCCTTTATTCACTTTGAGATGGTGCATGGCCATCATGGCACCGATGACGCCATATAGTGATGCGAGCGTGTCGCCAATGCTGACACCTACTCGAACCGGTGGTCGGTCTTCGTAGCCAACAAGATGACGTAATCCACCGATTGATTCTGCAATGGCAGCAAAACCGGGACGAGAAGAATAAGGACCGTCCTGACCATAGCCAGAAACACGTAACATGATGAGTTCAGGTTTGATTGCGGATAACTGTTCCCAACCCAAGTTCCATTTTTCTAATGTGCCAGGGCGGAAGTTCTCTATGACGATGTCAACGTCTTTGACTAGATCCTGAATGATGGCTTGGGCGTCAGGGGACTTAAGATCAAGGGTGATGGATTTTTTATTACGACTTTGCGAATACCACCAAAGAGAGGTGTCTTTGTACATTTTTCGCCATTTTCGTAATGGGTCGCCACTTCCGGGGGGTTCAACTTTAATCACTTCCGCACCGAACTGAGCGAAAATACTGCCTGCATAAGGGCCTGCGATAAGAGACCCTAGCTCTAAAACACGCACCCCTTTTAAAGGCAGTTCGGTTTCATGTTCGGTGTTTTTGTTAGATGACGAGTCGCGTTGGCTCATTCTCGTGTCCCTTTATCTGTTTTTTTTGTCATTGTTGGGACAATCATCTTTTAAACGAGGGTAAGTGCAAAGCGCCCATATGTTAGGCTGCCATCTCTTTAGGATATGGCTGAACGGCTGGTATCACGTGGTACGTAAATGGGTCAATAAGTGATGAGCGGCGTCGAGTAGTTGATCAGAGCGTCTTACACAAATTTTGAGTTCTCGATGTGCCCAGCTGTCTAATAACGGCAAGGCTTCGATTCGAGCAGATTTTATATAAGGTCGAGCAATATCAATAGGCATTAAACCGATACCAAGGCCAGACTCCACCATGCTGGAAAGGGCTTCATAGCTGGTGACTTGGATGCGCATATTAAGAGGTAAGTTGGCGTTTGTAGCGGCATTGATCATTTGATTGTTGATAGCGCTGCCAGTGTGTAAACCGACATAGTCATATTCTAATGTGTCTACAAAGCTGATTTCTTTGTTTTTCCCAAGAGGGTGACCGATAGGTGTGATGACAACCAACCGGTCTGTTTTATAAGGATAGATAGAGAGGTCTGGATATTCTCTAGAAGCGATGGTGACAATGCCAATATCGGCTGCATTTTCAGCGACGGCTCGTACTATTTCGCTGCTGATCTTTTCTTCCAAGTGAATTTGCACTAAAGGGTTTTGATTCAAAAAAGAGCGTAATTGTTTGGGAAGGAATTGGCTGATGGCAGAAATATTTGCCACCATTCGTACTTGCCCGCGTACACCGTGAGAAAATTCATTCATCTGGTTATAAATATCGTCTAACTGATGCAAGACACCGCGCGACATTTTTAATAAACCTTGGCCTGCTGGTGTCGCGACCACGCCACGGTTTGTGCGCATCATTAATGGCGTATGGAGTAACTTCTCTAATTCCTTAATGCGTTTCGACACCGCCGATGCCGCAATAAAATTCAATTCAGCCGCGCGTGCAATAGAGCCTTGTTCTATGACACAAACAAAAAGTCGCAGAGAAGTTGGGTCAATTCGCATTTAGAAAATCATCCATATTTTATGGTAATAGGGTGCCGATTATTTTTTGATAGGTTATCAAATACACCAAGATCCTATCTTATCTTGCTTTTTCTACAGACTAAAGTGGCACTTTAGTCTGATAATGGGCATTCTTCTGTAGCGAGTAGACAAACACATAATGGCTTTTTTAGCTGACGAACCTAGCTTTGAAGAGGCCAGTCGTGCTTTGTATCGAAACAGTAAAGTAAGTTTTGATGCAGCGATTGTGTCATGGCCTACCGACATTAAGGACTTCATAATGGATAAGTTTATGGCTATTTCAGATTTGCATAATGGCGTTCATTCCTAATGGCAGAGACATATAAAAAGAACGTTTTTCTTGATTCATCTTTACCCCATGTTTTTCTAAAAACGGCCGCGCCGATTATTTTGATCATGCTGGTCAATGGATCATTTTCATTAGTCGATGCGTATTTTCTTGGGATTTTCGTGGGAGCGGACGCACTAACGGCGGTTACCTCGATGTTTCCCGCTTTTATCCTCATCGTTGCTTTGTCGACGCTCGTGTCAAACGGGTTTGCCAGTCTGATGGCGCGACAATTAGGAGCCGGCGATAGGTCCAGTGCGGTTGACGTATTTTCCCAAGCGATTAGTTTGTCTTTAGTGGTGTGTGCCGTGTTGATTGGGCTTTTTTTGATTGGTGGGCACGCTCTAACCAGTTCGGTTAGTAATGGCTCAAGTCTTATTGGAGATATGAGTTATCGCTATATTTCTATTTTGGCTTTCTTTTCCCCTTTGGTATTTATTTTAACCATTAATGGCGATAGTTTGCGTTGTGAAGGCCAAGTTTCGTTTATGGCGTTTGTCTCACTGCTTTCTGTACTACTCAATGGGGTGTTTAATTATCTGCTGATTGTCGGCATGAATTGGGGGGTGGAAGGCTCAGCTTATGGCACAGTACTGGCTCAGGCTATCTCGTTAGTCATTATTTTTTTATATCGAAAGTATAAAAAGAACCCCCTCAATCTTCAGGTTGTGTTGTTTTCTACGTCGCGACAGCATTGGCTAACATTTTTGTCACTCGGGGCACCATCAAGCTTGAACTATCTTGGTTTGGCTCTGGCATCTGGCGCCATTTTATACAATTTGCAAATCTGGGGTGCTGGAAATTATGCAACGACAGTAGGCGCTTATGGCATTATCACGCGCTTAATGACGTTCATATTTTTACCCTTACTTGGTTTGAGCATGGCATTTCAAGCGATTGTTGGTAACAACTTTGGGGCAAATGAACTGAGTAGAGTGAATAGCAGTATTAAGATTGTTTTGTTTGTTGCTTTTATTTACTGCGGTCTTTTACAGCTTATCGCTTTTGTTTTTAGAGGTGATTTAGGTGCATTATTTGTCAGCGATCAGGCCGTTATTAATGACGTCGTGCGGATTTTGCCTTTTTCTACCTTGGCGCTTTTTTTAGTGGGTCCGCAGATGATGATCAGTATGTTTTTCCAAGCCATTGGAGATGCAAAAAGAGCGGGCATTTTAGGTATTTTGAAAACCTACGCATTCTCTTTGCCTTTGATTTTTATCCTGCCTTTTTTCTTCGGCGAATGGGGAATTTGGTATGCAGCGGCGAGTACCGAGCTACTGGCGTTGTTATTGACTATTGTGGTGTTGAGCCTACGTAGTAGAAGTCAAAACACTTCGTTCGGGTTATTTTTCAAATAAACTAATAAAATAGGCTGCTTAATACTGAGCAGCTGATGAATTGCTCTTTCAGTGGTTCTTAGTTGCTGAGCTTAAATCTTCATTTATTGTTAATACTCAAAAGCCATATACGAGGATGCTGAAAAGAATCGGCACCCTCGTTTATCTTACCAAATGGGCTATTTAACGAGTCTTTTCTTTTGCCTTCTAGCGACCCAAAGTGCTAGTAAGAAGGCTGGAACAAAGAACCACTCTTTTGCTGAACGCTGATTTTCAATATCAAAACCGGTGATTTCCCAATCAAAATCAAGCTTTTGTTGTTCTGCAACACCGCCAAACGCCAAGTTATCTATATAGACTTTGTTGTCTTCTAGTCGAATTTCTAGCCCCGCCCCATCGTATAGGCGAGTGCTTGCGTTGCCTTGCTGGGTGATTGGAAGATTAATGGTTTTCTCTATCCAGCGCCCCTCTAAACTCTCTCCTTGGACAGACATCCGAAGGCTGGTTAAGTCTGGGTGTTGGTCAATATAGTGTGCCATTTGCGACCCTTGAAAATGTTCAAAAGGCGGTGTGACTTGATCCAACCAAAAACCTGGACGAAATAGAGTAAAGGCGACGAGAATCAATAGAGCACTTTCCCACCATTTGCTTTTCGCAAAGAAATACCCCTGAGTTGCCGCAGCAAAGATAAGCATGGCAGACAGTGATACCACAAAGACGACAATGCCTTGCCACCAGGTCACATCAATTAAGAGCAAGTCTGTATTGAAGATGAACAAGAAAGGCAGCAGTGCCGTACGCATAGAATAAAAGAACGCCGTAAACCCTGTTTTTATCGGATCACCACCAGAGACGGCGGCTGCCGCAAAAGATGCCAGACCAACGGGAGGGGTGACATCGGCCATGATGCCAAAATAAAATACAAACATATGCACGGCAATTAATGGAACAATTAATCCGGACTGAGCGCCGAGCTCCACCACCACACTGGCCATTAAGGACGAAACAACAATGTAGTTTGCGGTCGTCGGTAATCCCATCCCCAGAACCAATGAAATCAATGCGACCATAAGTAGCATGATGATCAATACGCCGCCGGAAATGAGTTCGATAAATTCTGCCATGACTTGACCCACACCTGTGAGTGTCACCGTGCCGACAATAATACCCGCGGCGGCCGTTGCAACTCCTATCCCTATCATATTTCGAGCGCCAGTATTTAATCCATCAACTAAATCCATCGCACCGGCTTTTGCTTCTTTAAGAAGACCGCCTTGTTTACGGAAAAAAGCTTTTAGAGGGCGTTGGCTGAATAAAATAAAGGCCATGAGAATGCAGGCCCAAAAAGCCGATAAACCGGGGGATTTTCGTTCTACCATAAGGAACCAGACAAGTAACACAAGAGGCACCAAATAATACAAACCTGAGCGATAAATATCGGCAAAAATAGGCAGCTTGACGATCTCTCCTTGAGTGCTTTCTAGGTCTAAATCATCACTCTTTGACGAAACATAAAGTAAAGCGATGTAGCCAAATACCACAAGTAATAATAAGGCAATGTTGGCAACATCGCCTAAGAGCCATTTAATGGCGGAGACTAAATAATACAAGGCGCCTGTGAGTATGAAGAGGCTGGCAGTGATAAGGCCGGTACGCAGAAGTTGATCTTTGAAACGGCGGGCAGGTGTTGAGCGAGGCAGCCCTTTCATATCTGCTTTAAGGGCTTCTAGATGCACAATATAGAGTAGGGCGATGTAAGAAATGGTCGCGGGTAAAAAGGCGTGCTTTACCACATCGATATACGGTATGCCCACGTACTCAACCATGAGAAATGCCACAGCACCCATGACAGGCGGCATGATGACGCCGTTCACTGAAGAGGAGACTTCTACTGCACCGGCTTTTTCTGCGCTAAAGCCAACTTTTTTCATTAAGGGAATAGTAAACGTCCCTGTGGTAACGACATTTGCAATAGAGGAACCGGAGATTAGACCTGTCATCGCAGAGGATAAAACAGCGGCTTTTGCTGGGCCACCACGCATATGACCCAATAGGGCGAAAGCCACTTGAATAAAGTAGTTTCCAGCGCCTGCTTGGTTTAGCAGCGCACCAAATAAAACAAATAAGAAAACAAACCCAGAAGAGACGCCAAGAGCAATGCCAAAAACGCCTTCCGTGGTCAGCCACATATGCGTCATGGCTTTCCCAAGGGATGCGCCTTTCCATCGAATGACTTCTGGCAGCCAAGTCGAGTCACCAAAGAAAACATAAGCTAAGAAAACCAAGGCCACCACCATAAGAGGAGGGCCTAAGGCACGGCGGGCCGCTTCTAAGGTAAGTACCAATCCGATCACCGCAACGGTGATGTCCATTGTGGTTGGAAGTCCCGGTCGCGTAGCGAGTTCATCGTTGAAAAGAAATAAATACGATGCGCAAAAAGCCGCAGTGACAGCCAAAATATAATCTAAAAAGGGAATTCGGTGTAGAGGGCTTCTACTCGACGCTGGAAAAGCCATAAAGGCGAGTAAAACCGCAAAGGCCAAATGAATGGCCCTAGATTGAGTGTCATTAAGGAAGCCGATTCCGAATTGTGACGGAAGCGGTGAGCCAATCCATAGCTGAAACAAAGACCAACATAAAGGAACAAAAAACAGTATTGCGATGGCGATATGTCCTTTAGGAGCACGTTTTCCTGTGTCCGCTTCGGCAATCATCTCGTCGAGTTTGTCGGTAGAAGTGGGTTGAGAGCTACTCATAGTCATATGACTTCCATTTTAATGGTTTGGTAGAAAGGAGTAATGATCAAAACTGAAAGAAGTGTATGGTGCGCTGAAGAGACAAAGCAGCACACCACACACTTCTTAAAAAGTGAGGAACTATGGTTACTTGATGTAACCCGCTTCACGGTAGTAGCGTTCTGCACCTGGGTGTATTGGTGCGACAAGAGAAGTGTGAACCATTTCATGAGGCTCAAGGCGAGCAAAGGCAGGGTGTAAGCGTTTAAACGATTCTAGGTTTGTGAAAACCGCTTTGGTCAATTCATAGACCGCTTTTTCAGATACGTTTGCTGATGTCACAAGCGTTGCTTTTGGTCCAAACGTGAATATGTCATCAGGGTTACCGTTGTACATTCCGCCCGGAATAATAGCCTGAGAAAAAGCGCTGTACTTCTGAATCACAGCCAAAGACGCTGCATCTTTCAATGGGATCATATTGATGTCGCATGTTGTCGAGGCTTCTTGTGCAGAACCATTTGGTAGGCCAGCAACAAAAATGGTCACATCGAATTTATCATCGCAAATTGCTTGCGCCATTTCTGACGATTTAAGCTCTGCGGCAAAGGCAAAATCTTCTTTTGTCCAGCCTTTCTCAACCATTAGCAGCTCCATCATAGAGCGGTTACCTGATCCTGGGTTCCCGATGTTAACACGCTTGCCTTTAAAATCGTCCAATGACTTTATGCCAGAGTCGGCACGGGCCATCATGTGGATAGGTTCTGGGTGAAGGGAGAAAACAGAACGTAACTCTGGGAATGGGTTGTCTTGGAATTGGCCTGTTCCATCTAGTGCTGCGGCCTGTACATCTGATTGAGCGACACCGAACTCCAGTTCACCAGCGCGAATACTGTTAACGTTATAGCCAGAACCACCCGTAGATTCAACAGAACAACGAATGCCGTGCTCTTTGCGTTCTTTGTTTAGCATACGACAAATAGACCCACCGGCAGGGTAATAAACACCAGTAACACCGCCAGTACCAATAGACACGAACTGAGTCTCGGCTGCCATTGCACCCGTCGCTAATGTGGATGCGATAAGGGATGTAAATAGGGATTTTTTAATGTTCATTGAATTCCTCGTTGAGTTTTATTATTAAAATTGTCAAAAACAAGGAAATACATTGCATGCAGGATGCCAAGTGCTTTTTTAATCTGTAATGCTATGTTTTTAAAAGGTTTTATTACGATGGACTGTTTTTCATAAGGTTTTTCTATTTATAACTTTTATTATAAAAAGCGGTGCTTTATATCGGAGGCGTTGAGCTATTGTGTTATTTCATGGGAGGTGAAAGCGGTTATAACGAATATTATAGGTATAACAAAAGTTATAAGCTTGTTGTTGGGTGCATAGAATGGAAAATCTTGTTGCTTCTCTTTCGCTACATAACTCGCTAACATCTTGCTACTTTCATTGAGTTTGGCCTTATATCATCATGAACTCTGGTTCTTCTCCTCGTATATTTCGTACTTTTTTTGTTTATTTATTTGTAGGATGCTTTTGCTTTTCTTTTGTCTCTGCAAATGAAACGCGACAGCAAGAATCGAAATACTCAATCAAAGTGGGCGCAGACTATAATTATCCCCCTTATGAGTTTCGTGATGAGAATGGTCAACCCGCTGGATACAACGTTGAATTAACGTATGCCATCGCAGAGATGATGGGGATAAATGTCGATATTACGTTGACGGATTGGGACAGTGCTTATGCGGGTCTTTTAGATGGTACTTTTGATGTGTTGCAGGGCATTGCTTATTCAGACAAACGTGCCGAGCTTATTCGCTTTTCATCACCACACTCTATTGTTAATCAATCTATATTTGCCCGCAAAGATGAACCTGAATTAAGCGATGTGAAAGCGCTGTCTGGTAAAGAAGTATTGGTTCAGCGGAACAGTATTATGCACGAATATTTGAGTAAAAATATTCCCGATGCCATTCCTATTCCAGTTGCAACGCATTCGGAAGCGCTGCGAACATTAGCCTCAGGCAAATACGACTTTGCGTTAACGGCAAACCTTCCTAGTTTGTATTTAAGCGCAGAGTTAGGGTTAACCAATATTCATGCTGTAGCCAGTCCCGTGTCCGGTCAGCGTTTAGGGTATGGTGCGCTGCCTCAAAATGAAGACATTATTTCTCTGTTCAGTGAAGGCTTGGGGATTTTAAAAAATACAGGTAGGCAACAAGAAATTTATGACAAGTGGCTTGGCACATTAGATCAGTCAAAAGTGCAGTGGAAAAAAATTGGGCAATACACTCTTTATACCATCGCGGTCTTGTTATTGGTGTTAGGGGGGATTGTTATTTGGAATCATATGCTTCGCAAAGAAGTAGAGAGGAGGTCTGTGCAATTGAAAGCGCAGCAGGCTCAATTGATCCAAGCCGATAAAATGACGTCACTGGGCGTATTAGTGTCAGGTGTCGCGCATGAAATTAATAACCCAACAGGGTTGTTGTTGCTAAATTTACCTATTCTAAAAGACGCGTGGATGGACGCTGAGCCTTTATTTGATGAGCTAGAAAAGACGCATGATTCACTTTATGTCGGTGGGTTACCTTACCAGCGGCTAAAAAAAGAAATACCGTATTTATTTGATGAAATGCTGCAAAGTGCTGATCGAATCCGAAATATTGTTAACGACTTAAAAGACTTTGTTCGGGCTCAGCCAGATGAAGTGACGCAAAACGTTGATTTAAATGCCGCGGTATCTTCCGCTGTTCGCCTAGTGGAAAAATCCATTCGTAGCAATATTGATCAATTTGAATTGCACTTGGATAATCGCACTCCTATGATTCAAGGAAACCAGCAACGAATAGAGCAGGTTATCATTAATCTGATTATAAATGCGTGTGATGCGATGGCGGATAAAAAAGGTGCGCTTCGGGTGAGCACTGCCATATCGCTGAAAGGTCTGGAAGTGCTTATTGTTGTTGAGGATGAAGGCGTGGGGATTGAAGCAGATGTATTGCCCTATCTGGTTGATCCATTTTTTACCACGAAGCGAGAGCAGGGTGGTACAGGATTAGGGTTGTCGGTATCGTCTGGGATCATTAAAAATCATCAGGGTAGTCTTTCCTTTCAATCGCAAGTGGGAAAGGGTACCACCGTTACTGTGACCTTACCTTTGGCAAAAGTATACAGTGAGCCGTGATGAATATGACGTTAAAACAAGTAGAGGAATAATCACGTGAATGATCGTTTGTATCCTCAATTTAAGATTTTGTTAGTGGACGATGAAATCTCTTTTCTGCGTAGCATGTCGTTGACCCTTGAGCGGCAAGGCTATACGAATTTATTAACATGCGATAATCCTTTGAACGTAAAGCAATTGATTGCCACGAATCACATCGGCCTGATTTTATTGGATCTGACGATGCCCGTGTTGTCAGGTCAAGATTTACTTAATTGGGTAAAAGAAGAGTATCCCGATATAGCGGTCATTATTTTTAGTGGTTTGAATCAAGTTGATGCGGCTGTGGATTGTGTTAAAAAAGGTGCGTTTGATTACATTGTTAAAACAGCAAACCAAGAACAAATATTCGAATCTATAAAGCGCGCTATTCGTACTCAAGAGCTGAGCTTAGAGAATCAGTCGTTACGAGCTCAACTGAT
This sequence comes from Marinomonas maritima, assembly GCF_024435075.2. Classification (NCBI taxonomy): domain Bacteria; kingdom Pseudomonadati; phylum Pseudomonadota; class Gammaproteobacteria; order Oceanospirillales; family Oceanospirillaceae; genus Marinomonas; species Marinomonas maritima. The sequence goes on from NZ_JAMZEG020000002.1 coordinate 111,907, forward strand.
GTCAACGCAGTTAAGTAAGCCTGAATGTTTTTCTAATATCGTGACGGCGAATAAGCAAATGATGTCTATTTTTTACTATTTAGAATCCGTTGCTCAAAGTAATCAACCGCTGTTGATTACGGGGGAAAGTGGTGTTGGTAAAGAGCTGATTGCAGAAGCGACCCATGCATTAAGTGGCCGACAAGGAGATCTTGTGTCTGTGAATGTGGCCGGATTGGATGACAATATCTTTGCAGATACGTTATTTGGTCATGCTAGAGGTGCTTTTACGGGTGCCGACAAACAGCGGTTAGGGCTGGTGGAGCAGGCGGCGGGCGGCACCTTATTCTTAGATGAAATTGGAGACTTAAGTTCTAGCTCACAGGTGAAGCTATTGCGCTTATTGCAAGAAGGTGAGTATTACCCAATTGGGAGTGATCGTCCGAAACGTACGCAAGCAAGGGTGATTGTGGCCACGCATCAAGATTTAACCAAACGACAAGATGAAGGCGTATTTCGAAAAGATTTATACTATCGGTTACATACTCATCGTGTGGATATTCCACCACTAAGAGAAAGGCCCGAAGATATTTCGTTGTTGATTCAACATTTTATGAAACAAGCGTGTGACGAAATAGGCAAGTCGCCACTGTCAATACCTAAGACATTAGCATTACACCTTACGCATTATGCTTTCCCTGGGAATGCAAGGGAATTAAGGGCGCTTGTGTATGATAGCGTGAGTCAAAGTAGGGCGGAGTCGCTTAATACCAAACCGTTTGAGACGTTAATTGAAAAAAACAGTCTTGGTTTGTTTGATGAAAATCAAATTCAATTTTCGGATAACACGCCATTACCTACGTTAAATCAAGCGTCCGAAATATTGGTAAATGAAGCGATGGCGCGCGCGAACCAAAATCAATCTCTTGCGGCCCGTATGCTAGGAATATCTCAACCTGCTTTGAGTAAGCGTTTGAAGAACATGAAAGAAAATCAAAAAGACGAGCAATAAACACATTATCCACAAGACAAAAAAAGAGCGCCAGATTGTATCTGGACGCTCTTTTTTTTATTTAGTGAGGGTGTTTCATATTCATACTCAGTGCCATGGATTCGGCGATTTTGATGCCGTCTATTGCTGCAGACATAATGCCGCCGGCATAACCTGCACCTTCACCTGCCGGGTATAAACCTTTGGTGTTGATGCTTTCTAAGCTGTGTTTATCGCGAGTGATGTTGATAGGCGCAGACGTTCGAGTTTCAACACCGGTCAGCAGAGCATCTTCAAAAGCAAAGCCTCTGACCTTTTTGTTAAACGCAGGAATGGCTTCGCGAAGCGCTTCGATACAGAAGTCTGGCAAGGCGTCGGCTAGGTTGGTTAGCTTTATTCCCGGTTTGAAGGAGGGTTCAATTGTGCCAATGTGCTCTTGTGTTTCTCCTCTCAAAAATGCCCCAACGGTTTGTGCTGGCGCATCATAATTACTGCCACCCATGACAAACGCATGGCTTTCTAGCTTGCGCTGAAATTCGATACCCGCCAGTGGACCACCTGGATAATCAGAAGGATCGATGCCCACTACAACGGCGCTGTTGGCGTTGCGTTCGTTACGCGAATATTGGCTCATCCCGTTCGTCACAACACGGTTCTCTTCCGAGGTCGCTGCGACCACGGTTCCTCCAGGGCACATGCAGAAGCTATAAACGGAACGGCCATTTTTGCAATGATGAACCAGTTTATAATCTGCTGCGCCTAAAATTTCGTTGCCAGCGTTCGGACCAAAACGTGCTTTGTCGATAGCGGATTGTTCGTGCTCGATACGAAACCCCACCGAGAAAGGCTTGGCTTCGATGTAAACACCTTTGTTATGAATCATTTCGAACGTATCACGGGCACTGTGACCAATGGCGATCGCAATGTGTTTAGAGTGCAGTTGTTCGCCATCTGCCAGCGTAACACCAGTGATTTGACCGTCTTCAATGTGCATGTCGTCTACACGAGCGCTAAAGCGAATCTCGCCACCTAGCTCAATAATTTGGGCGCGCATTCTTTCGACCATGGCAACCAGTTTGAAAGTACCAATGTGAGGTTTGCTAACGTAGAGAATTTCATCTGGTGCGCCAGCGGCGACAAATTCGTTAAGCACTTTACGGCTGTATTGTTTCGGATCTTTTACTTGGCTGTAGAGTTTGCCGTCAGAAAAAGTGCCTGCGCCGCCTTCGCCAAATTGTACATTGGACTCGGTATTTAGAATTTTCTTACGCCAAAAGCCGAAAGTGTCTTTGGTACGTTCACGGACTTCTTTTCCACGCTCTAACACAATGGGCTTGTAACCCATTTGCGCTAATACTAATGCCGCTAGTAAACCACAAGGCCCGAAGCCAATAACAATAGGGCGTTCGGTTAACGTGGCCGGTGCTTGGGCGACAGGATGATAATCCAAATCAGGCGTAGCCTTGACTTGTTGGTGGTCAGAAAATTGGCTGAGCAAAGCATCGTCACATGTGGTTTCAATATCCAAGGTGTAGATCAGCATGATGTTGGTTTTTTTACGTGCATCATAGCCGCGACGAAATACGTTAAAACGAACGAGTTGTTCGGCTGAAATATCAAGCATGGATAAAATGCTATTTTCCAGTGCTGAGGTGTCGTGATCGAGGGGAAGTTGGATATTGGAAAGTCGTATCATAGGAATCAATAGTTAAAATGCTGAGTTAATGGTTAATAGCGGTGAATAATACGATATTTTCGTTGAAAAAGCTGTTGCGAAATAACGGCGTTGCCTTTTTATCTCAAGATGGGTAAATCGATATTGTTATTATAAAGGTGGAGACGAATCGCTTCAGAAGGTGTATTTTTTGCTGAGTATATTACTCGAATAAAAATTATTTCTATATCCAAGGAGTGTTTAATGTCTTCTACTGTTTTTCGAACGTGGGTGCTTTCAGCTGCACTATTAACGGGTAGCTTCTCTTTGCCTACTCTTGCTCATGACGCAGATTTCTCTGCTAAAAATTTAAACGAACAATTGGTCATGTCGACGTTATGGATGCAAGCGTCCGCTGAATATAAAGCCATGTCATATCAAGCATTTAACTTGGCAAAAATGCAATTTGATCATTACGTAAGCCAGCATACCGGCGATAAAAAAATTGCGGTCGTGGTAGATGCTGATGAAACGGTTATCGACAACACTGGTTACCAAGCGTGGTTGATCGGTAAAGATTTTGGTTACTCTAGCAAAACATGGGGCGAGTGGATGGACGCCGCAGAAGCGAGAGCTATGCCCGGCGCGACAGCCTTTTTAAATTATGTGGCGAGCAACGGTGGAGAAGTCTTTTATATTACCAATCGAAAAGTATCGGGTTTAGAAGGCACTCGTAAGAATTTGCAAGACTTAGGATTTCCTAACGTGGATGATGCGCATCTGATGTTGCGTGACAGTACCAGTGATAAACAACCTCGCCGCGAAGCGATTGCGAAAGATTATGATATCGCCTTGTTTATGGGAGATAACCTAAACGATTTTTCTAATGACTTTAGAACAAAAAGCTTAGCCGCTAGTGATGCCGCCGTTGAAAAAAATAAAGCCTTGTTTGGTACTCAATTTATTATGTTGCCAAATCCTGCTTATGGTGACTGGGAAGGCAAGGTATACGATGGGAATTGGGGCGCATCGGCGGCTGAAAAAGACCAAATGCGTAAATCTAAGTTCCATGTTTGGCAGCCAGCAGAATAACAACTCAATCGATATAACGTATTTGCGTTAACAAAGGAAAAGGTCGCACAGAGAGCTGTGGAAAATTATTTTGGTTACTCATGGGAAAGTTCTAATGGATAAACTCGTGGCCTTTTTTGAAACTAAAAAAGGCCACGTTTTTATTAGTGAAGATTCACTGCAGTCTCTTCAGGAAAACCTAACATGATGTTTAAGTTTTGAACGGCGGCACCCGATGCGCCTTTCCCTAGATTGTCTAGCTTAGCAACCAGAACACCTGATTGGTTGTCTGGTGCGCTGAGCACAGACAATTCTACTTGGTTTGTATTGTCTAGATCATGCGGCGTTAAGAATGGCGCAGCGTTATCGGCAATCACATTAAAGCCATTCACTGTTACAAAGGTGTCGTTTGCATAAACGTCAGCCAGTTTAGCTTGAAGCTGTTCCATGGTGATGCCGCTTTTCAAATGAATCGGCAAAAAGGTCAACATACCTTGGCGGAAATTGCCCACGCTTGGTACGAAAATAGGGGCTTTGTCTAAGCCTGACCAGACTTTCATTTCAGGTAAGTGTTTGTGATTAAACGTTAAACCATAGGCGCCAAAAATAGGCGCCTTGTCTGTGCTTTCATAACGTTCAATTAAGGCATTACCGCCACCACTGTAACCTGAAATAGCATTGATTGAGTAATCCCCATCCGCTGGCAATAAGCCCGCTTCAATTAAGGGTTTTAGCAATAGGATCGCACCAGTTGGGTAGCAACCTGGATTAGACACAAACTGGGCGTCTTTGATTTTTGCGCGTTGCGTCTCATCCAACTCAGGTAAACCATAAACCCAACCTTCTGCAACACGATGTACGGAGCTTGCATCTAGAATACGGCAACCTTCTTCTTTTGCTAAGATCACGCTGTCTATGGCGGCATCGTCTGGCAGGCAAAGTACCGTCACATCGGCTTCTTTCATTAGGCGGCGTTTTTCTTCAATATCGCGCTTTTTAGAAGGATCAATACTGATGACTTCAATGTTTGGGTGGTTAATCAGACGTTCTCTTACTTGAAGGCCTGTTGTGCCAGTTTCGCCATCAATAAATACTTTTTTCACAGCGTGGGGTCCTTAATGGATGTCTTAAATCAAAGTAAAAGCAGGCTATCGGTGTCGGTTGTCTGCTTTCTATCGAGTTCTTTATAGAAGGCAAGAGTGTAATGCATAACGATGGAACTGAATAGTTGAGCGCATTGCTTAATATTGAAAAAAGCGTGTTTCATCTTAGTTCTTGATCTTGTATCGGTGCGAATCGCTTTACTCATTGTGAGAATCTAATGTAATTTAATGGCCCAATGTTTTCACCCTATTATTTGTGTTAAATTTTTATGAAAAAGACCGATAAAAAAATCGACAACGCGCTTCGCGAAGCCCTAACTCACGTATGTGAAACAGCATTAGAGTCTGTAGACGGATTTGTTTGGCTGACTCACTTAGTGAATTACAACGCCTTTCCAAATTCATTGAAAATTATTTGTGTGTTCAAAACCGATCTGGCACTTGCTAGTGCTTATGATGCAAAACAAGACGACTACTTATGCTCACTGATTAACAATGAGCTAAGCGACGCTAATATAAAGCTCAGCAAACCTCGTCAGCAGGTGAGCTTTGATACCGAAGAGGCATGCGAGAGATCTCACGCGGGTAAGTGGAATGAACGACTAAAAAATTCACGTTGCATTAAAGTAAAGCGTGCCTGTTTAGTCTTTTGCTTCGCCTTGTATGCGTTTCATTTCAGCTTGTAGTTGAGGGTTTTTCTCTTCCAGATATTTACGCAGACGCGCAATAAAGGTTTTATTCTCATGGAATGGCACACCAATTTGATGGGCGTCAGCCACTTCTATCATAGAAACCTTATCATGCTGACTGAACACTTCGATCATTTTTCCTGCTTTTTGCTGAGATATTCCTAAGGCTTCAAAAGCAGACCTTCCCATGCGCAAACTGCTGTCGAAGTTTTCCCGAATGATGTCGCGACAACCATACGCCCATAAGTCGTATACGTGATTGTTGTCGAACGCTCGCGCAATGATATGCAAATCTGGGTATTTTTCTTTCACGTATTTAACGAGCTTGGTAGTTTGCTCTGGGTTATCAATGGCGATAATGAAAAGCGATGCTTCATCAATGCCAGCGGCTTCTAATAAGTCTGGGCGTGTTGCATCACCAAAGTAGTTTTTGACGCCAAAGCGTTCCAGTGCTTCCAGTCGTTTTACGCTGAAATCAATCACGGTTGAATGGTAGTTTGCTAGTCGTAAAATGTTGTCAATGGTACTGCCAACTCGGCCTGAACCCGCAATGATAATTTTATTCTCATCGGGGAATTCCTCATGATGGCCAGCGCTTTGATCAGACGCATAGCGAGGCGCAATTATTTGATCGTAGACGATGAATAATATGGGCGTCAGTAACATCGATAGGGCAACGACGAGAAGCAAGGTGTCTGCTATTTCTTGTGATATAACGGCGTTGCTGACGGTAAAAGATAGCAAAACAAACCCAAATTCACCCGCTTGGGCAAGCCCTAGCGCAAACAACCACTTGTTCGAACCGCGAATGTTAAAAATCCATCCCAACAATAATAAGGTAGTGGCTTTCACCATGATTAAACCAATGGTTAATCCGAGAATAGTAGGGAAGTGACTAAACAATAGAGTGAAATTAATGCCGGCACCGACGGTCATAAAGAACAAACCAAGTAACAAACCTTTAAAAGGCGCTATGTCGCTTTCTAATTCATGGCGATAAGGCGAATTGGCCAGAACCACACCGGCCAAAAAAGTTCCTAAGGCAGGCGAAAGCCCAACCAAAGACATAAGTAATGTGGTGCCGATAACAAACATCAGTGCAGTGGCGGTAAAAAGTTCTCTTAATTGTGCGACGGCAATATAACGAAAAATAGGTGTTACCAAAAAGCTGCCGCTTAAGATAACGGTGGCGATGGCGCCAATAGTCACTAGCATTTTTTGCCACGACGCTAAGCCAGCGACTAAAGATACGGTCTCAGAATGATTTCCGGCTTGAGCCATATTAGTGGTGTGACTTAATGACTCTATTAGCTCTGGTGCTGCCAACAGGGGAATAAAAGCGAGCATGGGAATGACGACAATGTCTTGAGTGAGTAAAACGGCGAAGGACGATTGGCCGCCATCTGATTTCATCAGGCCTTTTTCAGTGAGCGTTTGAATGACGATGGCGGTAGAAGAAAGGGCAAGGACTAAACCAACGGCTAAACTGGTTCGCCAGTCTTGGTTGAGTAGCATACCTAATCCCATGATAAACGCGGCGGTCAGGGCGACTTGACCGCCACCTAACCCGAGCAGTTTTGACTTCAATGCCCAAAGCTTTTTAGGGTTGAGCTCTAATCCGACGAGGAAGAGCATCAAAACAACGCCCAACTCAGCAAAGTGTTGGAGGGCGCTGATATCTACATTTAACAGTGCCAGTAATGGGCTAATGATAATGCCCGCTAGCAAATAACCCAAAACAGACCCTAGGCCGAGACGGGAAGCGATAGGAACAGAAATGACTCCAGCCACTAGAAAAACAAAGGTTAATAAGAGTGCGTCGGTCATTGCATTATTTCCTTAGGAATCGGCTTTACATTGTTGGTCTTTAAATCGATGAACCGCTTAATTAAATGCGTTATTTCATTTCGCAGACGGTCAGTGCGAATTTGTCGACACTTGCCCAATCGGTAAATTCCATATTGGTTTTTGGGTCTGTGGGTCCTTTGGTCATCCACATAATGAAGCGAATCATATTACGGTCGATTGGACCGTATTGTTGGTAATTCAGTTTTCCCGCAAAAACACCTCGTAAACTTGGTTTCCACTCTAGTTGAGTTAGAAATTTAATAATGTATGGATTGGTGTCTGGCTGGCATTTTTCAGGCTTTCGAGCAACTAAATTGACCGTGTAAAAAGCACTTGGCTTGCTTTCAAGTTGCGCTTTATGTTGTTCGATGAAATGCGTAACGACTTTTTGATGTTTGCCATAACGAATACTGGCACCAATGACGATGGCGTCGTGGCTAGCTAATGTGTCGGTCGTGACTTCTTCTACGGGCAATAAGGTGACCGCATAGCCTTGCTGTTCGATGACAGCTTGCATTTTAAGGCTAATCTTTTTTGTGTGACCGTCTGTCGTGGAGTAAATGAGCAAAGTATTAGACATGATAATTCAGAAAAGCTGCCTCTGGTTGTTTGGCGAGTAAAAACGAATTGAGAGGGGGGTTGTTATAAACACTCAAGGGCTTGCTGTAAAGGAGACTTGCTTTAACCGCTGTTCTTACTCGAAATTAAATAAAAAAACGGCCTAGAATAAGTAGGCCGTTTTTCTTCACAATACGTCAACAGAATTTTATTCTGCAGCGCTGTGTTTTCTCGCTCGGACGTCGGACTGTGAACTGCGATAGAATTTTTCTTGAGGTTTGGATTTAATTACTTGGTCGTCATAGTTGTTTTCGTTATGAAGTAACAAAAAGTTCGCTGCACGTTGTTCGTCTAAGCGTTTATTTAAAACGGCCGCTTTGATGGCGCAACCGGGCTCGCCTTGATGATGACAGTCACTGAATTTGCATTGTTTTTCTAAGGCGATAATATCAGCAAAATTGGCAATGGCACTGTTATCAAACTCAGTAAGCTGTAACTCACGCATGTCTTCTGTATCGAGCAAAATAGCCCCAGAAGGCATGATTTGTAATGCGCCCGAGTCGCCAATAGTCTTTTTCGTTTTACCGTCTTCAGTGGGCTGCATTAAGGTGTTTATTAACGCCGATTTTCCGGAACCTACGGCACCAAGCAAAGCGATGGTTTTGCCTTTTTTATGAAAAGGCGACAAACAGCGTAAGCTGTTAGCATCCAGTGCGTTCACGGTTTCGACGATAAGTAACGGATCTAACTTTTCTACTTGAGCTCGTTTTTCCGTCGCGTCTTCACAGGTGTCTGCTTTTGTCAGGATGACAACAGCATCGGCTTGGGCATCATGAGTAAGTTCTAAATAGCGTTTGATCAGAGCTAGATTGAAATCTTGATTCAATGCACACATTAAAAATACCGTATCGATATTCGAGGCAATGTCTTTAAATGAAGAACTGGACTCTAACAAGCGCAAAAAATTGTGATCAGTGTCGGTAATAACCCAGTCACCCACGACCATGCTTGGCATGTTTGGATCACTTTCTAAAACAAATAAACCGAATTCACTAACAAGCTCGTAGTGACTGCCTTTTTGAGCGCAGATACGTGCAATACGATTAGATTCTAAATCATCCAATGATAACTGTTGTTGGAAGTAAGCTTGCCAGCCTAAATCCAATAAAGTAAACGTGGAATCCATTACTATTACCCCAAGCGAAATACGCCATCGTAAATAAGAAGCAATGCGCTTCAATTAGTACAGCCGAATAAATTTTTTATTCTAGCCAGAAAGTTACGTAAACACCGGTAGGTTATAAACCATTTACACCGATATTACTCTTGAACCCGAGTATTACGAGATTAGCACAGTGTGAATGCACTACAAACAGAAATATAACGCTTATATAAAAGCGCTTGTTTAGTATATTTATATGAATACATTGAACATTAAATCAGCGTTAAACTATTTTTCGAACTTAGATTTCAACAATCGCCGGTACACTTGGTATAGATAAGGGAGTCAGTTGCCTATAGGCTTCGAGTTCTCACACAATTCACCAAGGTCGTCCAAAGATGAACAACCAATATAAGCAACTGACGCTGAAAGAACGATACCAGATTGAAGGCCTAAATGAACTAGAGAAGCTACGGTCAAGTTAAGTCACTCATCTTTAATTGATGAGAAGCTTGTTAATGGTAATAAGTTTAGTCGTTTAAACACTCTTTTAACCGCCAAACAAGCTGTTTGGCGGTTTTTGAACGGATTAACCCCATACGGATCGTATCATTTGATCGATTCTAAATACGTTTGCAAGCGCAAACAGTATAGCAAGCTTGTTGCCATTTTTAGCCAGATCTCGGTAGAGAACTTTTCTAAAACTAAACTGACATTTGATAATTCGAAAGGGTGTTCAACCTTTGTTTGGGTGCTCGCCTTGATATATTCTGTTTGATTGGCTTATTGGTCGCTTCTTTAGGTTTTTTATTTTACTCGGGGTTTCCGCGATCAACCCGTCTGCTTTGACACTTTTTAGTTCCTCCCGTTTCTGAGCTCCTCGAAAGCCAGAGTCCGCTGAGATAAAATGAAGCAGATTGACCGTCTTATTTAGTCATGCACGTTTGCAGCTGTCGTGCTGAGGCTATGCGTCAGTCCTGTTCTTGCGTCCACACTAATATGCGCTTTCAGACCGAAGAACCACTGCTTTCCTTTCTGAGCTTTATTCTTGGTTGAACTGGCTGCTTCGATATATTGTGGCGTCCACAATAGTACCTTCTTTGAGATAAAATCCTACGTCAGACAGCCATCTATTCACTTCTTTAAAAAGCTGGTGTGAGAGTGTGTTCTTTTCTAATAAATGTCTGAAATTCATGATGGTGGAGTGATCAGGAGTCAGGTTATCTAACGATAAGTCAGAAAACAAGCTATGGAAGTGATCTCATACAAAGCATCCTCAGTTGCTGGATCACTTATGTTGTACCAATGTTGCATGCAGTGAATACGGAACATGATTGATAGCGGGCAAGGTCTTCTGCCATATCCCCAGTTTAGGATAAAACGGCTCAATAAGTACTTCTAATTGATCCCAAGGCTTCAACTTATTCATGCGAGAAAGGAAAATTTCTTTACGTGTTTTACGGCGTTTGTTGTTAAATTCGCTGTCGGCAAAGGTGAGTTGGTGTGACATGGTTGAGACTCGAAGACTTAAAACGCGATTTTCTCATGAGAGGGACTTGTTCGCATGTTCCCTAACGCCCGCTTAGCGGACAAAAAATCATTGGTTATAATGTGGAGCGGAGTGTAACCCAACTAACTTTTTTTGTTCCGTTTAAAGCATTTGTTAGAACTTCTTTAGCTGAAGCCAAGTTCTATTTAGAAAAGTTTTCTTTCTTTTAACTGGGTATTTAAAATTGAAAAATGATATTTTAGGATTGTCAGAAACTGATAGTAACCAATTATCGTCTTTTTCAAAGAAAGAGAACTTTATTGAATCCAATCCAATGATAAGTGGGGTTTTAAAAATTCCTGAAGCATACTCAGCCGAAAGTTCTAATGTGTCTTTTATTCTTAATTGATTATCAATAAGGTAAATATACAGAGCCTCTTCTAATGGATTCCCTTCTGTAATAAATAATAGATAATTATCACCTACAGTGTACTGCGCCTCTAAAACACCACCTATAAGTTGGACCGAATCATTTACTGTTGAGTTATTGAGTCTAATTTTAGGAGTATCATTCCCCGTACTTTCAGCTTTCAATACTTCAAATGTTTTTGTTTCACTAATTTTCATTAAAAAACCATCCAAAAGAAACGTCTGCACCAAGTGCACCTAAAGCTCCACCAACAAAAACTCCAACGGTAACACATACTGGAGCGCCAGGACCACAAGCTAAACCTGCTAGAGCCCCTCCTGCAGCACCACCGGCAAAACCACCACCGATAACTACACCTTCTCGAGCTGTAGCTTTAGCTTTGTCGTCTGCAACAGCAATATTGTAAACTGCTATCCCAAGTGTTACGAACAGTAACCCCCGTCCTAATTTTGTATAGTTCTGCGCGGATGCATTTACGGCAGGTCTTGGCCTGCCTGAACTATCAATAATTTCCAAATATACTTGATTCTTTTGTAAGTTCGATAAATTTAAAAATGGCTTTTCATATTTATTTTGTGAATACTTCTCTGTTAAGTCACTCAGTGTAAGCCCTGTCTTTTTCAAGCTGACAGCCTTCGCTTTCCCTAAATCACTTGTTCGTAAACGCTGGGCTTCAAGTATTTGATTACGTATAACCTGTACTTGCTTAGCTGCATCCTCCGCAGAGATCGCACCAGAATTAATCCTTGTACGATATTCATCGGCTACTTTCTTGGTTTGATTGATATAATTCATTCTTACCTTGCCATCATTGATAAATCTATGAGCAAAATTCATTGCGGCAGATTCCATCTGAGATAAAGATCCTTCTAACATAGATCTATCATAACCTTGATTCATTCAATTACTCCTTTGAAGTCCTAACGCCACGTTAAGCAGCAAATAATAGCTGGCTAAAATGTGAGAGACACGAACAACAGCCAGCTGTTATTTCTTAGAACTCAACAATAGCCGATATACTTGGTATAGATAAGAGAGTCAGTTGCTTATAGGCTTTGAGTTCTCACACAATCCACCAAGGTTGTCCAAAGTTGAGCAACCAATATAAGCAACTGACGCTGAAAGAACGATACCAGATTGAAGGTCTAAATGAACTAGGCTTTTTGGCAAGAACCATCGCAACAAAAATGGAGCGAAGCAATAAAACGATTGCTCGTGAATTCAGACGATGCCCCAATAATAAATACTGTACTAAGACCGCTCACATTTATTCTAGCGCAATTAGAGCAAAGGCTCACTCAAATTGAGCTTCGGTCCAGAGCAGATAGCCACGCTAAAAGTCTGTTGCACTACGGTCTACAGCATTGTGTCAGAGCAAGGGTGGAGACACAAATTGAAAAGAAAAGGAAAGCGCTATAAGCCGCGCAAAGATACTATGGCGGACGCCATCTGATGCCTACCGAGTCGATATCGACCAACGTCCAAAATATATTGATGAGAAACAAGAAGTTGGTCACTGGGAAGGGATACTGTCTATAGTCAAAATGGCTACTTTGTGACGTTAACGGGGCGGGTAACAAAGTTCTTATTGACCTGTCGTGTTAAGAAAAAGATGAATAAGCTGGTATCTAAAGCCATTTTTAAATTATTGAAGCTTTTTTAAGTGCATTTGCCATAGCATTACTTTTGACAACGGAGGCGAGTTTGCAGGCCGTCAAAGTATTGCCAAAGCGCTGAAATGTAAAACCTATTTTGCTAAACCTTATCACTCATGGCAGCGTGGTCTCAATGAAAATACAAATGGTCTGCTGAGGCGTTTTATCCAAAGGGGTTCGCTATAGGCCAGCTCACCGTACAGGAAATTGCGGATACACAAATATTAATCAATTTAAGGTCTAGAAAATCACTGAACTACCTCACTCCAATTGAAGTATTATTAAATAAACGTGTGTCACTTATTGTTGGCATCTAGGGAATACTTCTTAGGCACTTGTTGAGTAATACAATGAATGTTTCCACCGCCTAATAATATATTTCTGGTTGCTACGCCGATGACGCTGTGAGTTGGAAAAGCCCGTTGTAATATCTGTTTAGCTTGGTTGTCGGTTTTTTCATCAAGTAAAGGAAAGACAACACGATTGTTGCTGATTAAAAAATTGGCATAAGAAGCGGCAAGGCGCTCACCAACGTGGCGATTCATGTAAGGGCTTTCAGTCAAATTTTTGGCTTCTTCTTCAGAGACAAAAAGTGGGCCTGGCATTGGTAACTTGATGACTTCCAGCACTCGACCTTTCGCATCGCTTGTTTTGCTTAATACGTTGAACGCATCTTGGCTGATGGCGTATTGAGGATCGCTTGGATCGTCACAATATGTCAGTGCGACTACACCCGGTCGAATCACATGCATTATGTTGTCGATGTGACCATTGGTTTCATCATTATAAAGACCTTGTTTTAGCCAGATGATTTTTGCAACGTTTAAGTACACCTTTAGAAAATCTTCGATGTCTTCTTTGCTTAAGTCTGGATTGCGGCTCGGGTGAAGCAAGCATTCTTCTGTCGTAAACAAAGTACCTTCACCATCCACATGAATAGAGCCGCCTTCAAGAATGAACGGGGCGTTATAGGTGACGTCCCCTGTCACCGCGGCCATTTTTTCGGCGACGGCATTATCTTGTTCCCAAGAATCGTATAAGCCATCGAGTTCGCCACCCCATGCATTGAATCGCCAGTTGTTTGCACGGCGCTCGCCTTTGTCATTGACGATATAGGTTGCACCTATGTCACGCATCCAGCAGTCATCTGAAGGAATTTCAAGAAGGCGGATCTGGCTAGGCAGTGCGAGACGAGCTTGTTCGTAGTGTTGAGCATCGACAATAAAGGTCACGTCGGTCGCTTGAGCGATTGCCGTAGCGACCGCAACAAACTCAGCTTGAGCGTGTTTGCCGTTTTCTCGCCAGTTGTCTTCCCGGGTTGGCCAGGCCATCCACACTTGCTCTTGCTGTTCGTGTTCCGCAGGCATGCGAAAGCCATCTAGTCTTGGTGAAGTATACAATGCAGTGCTCATAACAGTCCTTAATCGTGGCTTTCATATAAGGCAAAGGTTTTGCGCCAATTCTAGGGTAGAGGCGAAAACATTCAAGGGTATTTTTGTCTATTTCGGCGTATTTACTCCGTTTAAGTCACATTTTTTGCGTCTTTACAATTACTCGACGGAAACGTTTACCGAGCTGTTTTGTAAAAAATACCTATAGGTAGGGTAGTCGTCATCATGGGGCTCCAATTTTTTTCATTAAATATTGTTTAATATCAATATGTTATGTGATTTTTCAAAACTTGGCACGGCCTTCGCAATACTCTAAGGGAAATCAACAACAAGTACAGAAGCTCTTTGGTTCAAGTTGTTGAGTTGATCATTTGGGGAAGCAGACGCTAGACGTCAAAACAGTTCCCAAAATATTAAAACTAAATGGAGGTTACCATTATGAATATTAAACGCACTCTACTAAACACGGCTTTGGTACTGGTTACAGCGGCTACACTGGCAGCATGCAGTCAAGATACTGAAGACAAGGTAGAAGACGCGATGTCCAATGCAGGTGATGCTGTTGAGCAAACTATGGACGATGCCGGTGATGCTTTGAATAGTGCTGGTAACTCAATGGAAGACACCATGACGGACGCAGGTAATGCAGTAGAAGATACCTGTGAAGACATTAAAGAAGGCGTGAACGCGAAAGACACTGATTGTTAATAGTTGTCATCGACAGCAAAGGGACTGGTAATACCGGCCCCTTTGCTAGTTTGACTCGGTTATTTTGGTCGCAAGCAAAACGTATTACAAAAAATCCGTATTGTCGTATTTATCGAGTTTGTTGTAGAGGGTTTTGATGCTAATACCAAGTTGTTTAGCGGTGTCTGTTCTATTGCCATCATTTTTTTTGAGCGTTTTTAATATTGCGATTTTTTCTATGTCGTCTAGACGCATGCCAATAGGAATTCCCGCTGATTTATCTGTCTCGGTTTGGTCATTTAAATCATTGGTAACGAGGTGTTCTGGATAAATGACATGATCCGCCAGAATATAAGCTCGTTCAATGGCATGTTTTAGCTCTCGAACATTACCAGGCCAATGGTAGTGGCTGATTTTTTCTAAGCTTTGTGCAGAAAGCTGTTTGTGTTTGCCATCTTGGTTGTTTCGATAAGCTAAAAAATGCTGAGCAAGACCGCAGGCGTCACCTTCTCTGTCTTTTAGTTTAGGCACCATAATAGGGAATTGAGCTAAACGAAAATACAGATCTTCGCGGAAGACTTCATCGCGGATGGCGTCACCGAGTACACGGTTTGTTGCGGCAATAATTCGCACGTTAGCTATTTTTACTTGCTGAGCTCCGACCGGTTTGTACTCGCCACTTTCGAGTACTCTTAATAACTTTACTTGATGTTCGTAAGGCATTTCAGTGACTTCATCTAAGAATAAAGTACCACCTTCTGCTTGTTCGAAAACTCCTTGGTGATCTTTATGTGCTCCTGTGAAAGCGCCTTTTACATGGCCAAATAACTCACTATCGATCAGTTCAGGGCTAAGGGCGCCGCAGTTTATTGCGACGAAAGGGCCTTCTGCTCGTTGGCTAAAAACATGCAGAGTGTTAGCGATTAGTTCTTTACCGGTACCACTTTCTCCCATGATGAAAGCGTTGGCTTTTGTTGCTGCGACTTTTCGAATAGTACGGTATAGCGAGTGCATAGCAGAAGAAGAGCCGACTAATAGGCCGAATTGGTCGAGATAGCTCGTTTGTGTGCTGATAAGTTCTTTGGTGAGATTGAGTTCACAAAAGATTTCTTCTAATGACGATTCAATCAACGTTAAGTTGAACGGGGCTCGGTAGTGGAATCCAGCACCTTTGTGCATTAGCTTATCCAATATTGGATCTGGCATGCCTTGGCTGAAAAATAAAAACTCTGTTTGATATAGCACAGGACTACTAATGAGCTCTTTTAAAGCGGTGTCATGCAATGAATTGATTTCAATAAGGGCAACATCGCATTGTACCGTCGCGAGTTGATCTAGCCAGTTTTCATCTTGATGGCTAATGTTCAATTCATACTGTCGAACGCTTTGAATAGAAAGCAAGTTTGAAGCTAATAATGGATCTTGAACATGCATAAATAGCTTTGGTGAAGACATTATTATTTTCCCTGAGTGAAATGAAAAATCCATATAGTAATGAAATCATAGGGTTGAGGTCTAGCATAGCCATTCTCATTTACTTTGCATTAAACACGGCTTTAATCATCCTTATTTGCACAAAGTCCACCCTTTATTGAAAGGAGGTAGAGAATGCTTGATGGTCATTATTCAGAAAAGATGCCTTATCCTAGTTCAGACTCTCGTATTTTGTGTGACATGTTGTCGATGTGTTTTGATGGTTTTTCCGCCAATTGCACGTTATATGCTCGAGTAAGCAACACATTGGACAAGCACATTTTTAAGAAAGTATCTTCTTTGTATCGACGGCTTGCCGAGCGATTATTGTATGGCATAGGCGTTTTACCAGAAGATACAGGGACGATGAATCCAGAGCCAGGCTATATTGCGGTGGCGTATTTATCAGCTCTAAATGCCCCTGAAAAATATACTTCAAATCGTATAATGTCGGTAAACTGGCAAGTAATAAAACGCATTGGAAAGTTGGTTAGGCTATTAGATGATAAGTTGTTCGCTAATATGATAGTTGACTATCTAGCGTGTATTCAGGTGCTGCTGGACAATGCGCATTACAGACGCAAAGCGGCAAAGCTGATTTAAGATAGATACAGAGCCTAAAACACATCAAGCTAACGTAGTTTAGGCTCTGTGTTTGATTATTTATCAATCACAATACGGTAATCTAACTTACCTACAATAGCGCCTTGATTGTCATGTGTTGAAACGCTAAAACTGGCGCTGTTCTTTTCTTTATGTGGGTTGACCGTGGCGATGGTTTGGTTATTAACCACCAGTTGGTAAGTTTCTGAAAACGTAATATGTAAGTCTTCTGATCTTGGGTTTTCAAATAAAATACTGTCTTTTAAACGAATGACTCGACTTTCGCCTCGCACCCACTGGCCAACAAGTGGCTGTGCTTTGAACTTATTACTATTGTGAGTGACGGTCGCTTCAGATAAGAAAATTCGTATCAGATCACCATCTGCTGCAAGCCTCTGGCGATCATCAACGCGAGCATTTAATACGGCTAGATCCGTATTGGTCTTACTTATATAAGTACGTAATTGCTGAATCGCGGAGTTGATTTCTTTTTTATTTAATTGCTCTATATCCAATAGTCTTGGAAGCGCGGGCGCGTTCCCGATACGGCTTTTGAGTTCTATGAAATTTGTACTGGCAAGTTGTTTTTGTGCCTCAAATTGCTCAATGAGTTGATCATTCTTTTCGACAACCGTAGCGGCTTCAATGGATGTACTTTGCTTCGCTGTGTCGTCTGTAACAGGCGTGACTAGTTCAGTTAGATCATTTTTTGTTGACGTGCTTTTTTCAGTCGTAATGTCCTGAGTTGGTGTTTTCTCAGCTTGAGTCGGTTGGAATTCTTGTAAAATTGGCATCGAGCAAGCGCTGAGTAAAAGCGACGCAAGTAAAAGGCCAGTACGAAATGTAGGCATTGAAAAATCCTAAGATGGAAAAAACAAAAAAATAAGTCATTAAGTATGCGGGATGGCGTGTGGTATGTCGAGCTGAAGAACCTTATTAGTGATGAAGAGAATAGAGTAAGAGACAAGCAAACTACTTGTCTCTTACCTACGGTTTATCTTTGCGATTGATTCCACAGAATACATTCGTCTAGTGTTACACCTCGCCCACCAAATATATCCAGTGCGCTACCAATGGTTAAATCGACTTTGCCATTAGACAATTCGTGAACACGCTTAAGGTCCGAAAGTGACCGAGCGCCGCCTGCATAAGTGACAGCGACAGGGCAACCCTGACCGAGCAAGTGGACTAACTCTTCATCAATACCAGCTTGTAATCCTTCTACGTCTGCGGCATGAATCAAAAATTCATCGCAGTGGTTTGCTAGCTCGATCAAGTTTTCTTGGTTTACTTGTGTCGACGTAATGGTTTGCCAGCGGTCAGTGGTAATATACCAGCCGTTATCGGTGCGACGACAGCTTAAATCCAGTACTAGGCGGTCAGTGCCCGTTTCACGTTTGATTTTATCTAAACGATCCCACGAGAACTCCCCGTTTTTAAACAAATAAGAGGTGACGATAACGTGAGACGCGCCTGCATTTAGGTAGCTTGCGGCATTATTGTGTTTCACACCGCCACCAAATTGTAACCCATCAGGGTAAGCACGTAAGGCGCTGATCGCTTCCTCTTGGTTACCTTTACCTAACGCAATAACATGACCGCCAATTAGACCATGCTCACGATACATTGCGGCGTAATGTTCAGCATTGTATTCACTGATAAAGTTTTCTGTGGCTCCTTTGTCATTCAGGCTGCCCCCCACAATTTGCTTAACCTTGCCTTGGTGTAGATCGATACAAGGACGGAATTGGGTCACAAATAACTCCCTATTTATATAAAAATGTAGAGTACAGATTATAGCGGATTAGTTTCCTATAAACGATGCGCCAAAGCATATACTTCATAAGCCTGTTACAATCGAGAGCCAAATAGACGAATAGATTTATAAAGCAAATAGTATGTTGCAAATTACCCTCGCCGTGGCGATCCCAGACCACGAAATAGAATTGACTGCGATACGGGCCCAAGGGGCTGGCGGTCAGAATGTGAATAAAGTGTCTTCTGCCATCCATCTTAGGTTCAATGTAGCCAATTCCTCATTACCTGAATTTTATAAGGAGCGGCTGCTAGCATTGAGTAATTCACGACTTACCAAAGACGGTGATATTGTTCTTAAGGCACAACAGCATCGAACGCAAGAGCTCAACCGCGAAGACGCATTAATACGTTTGAAGGCGCTAATCCTTGAAGCGGTGCGCGTACAGAAAGCCCGTCGTCCGACAAAACCGTCTCGCTCTTCCCAAAGGAAGGGGATGGAACAAAAGAAACAAAAAGGTCAAATTAAAAGTTTGAGACGCAGTAACTGGGATTAGAATTTTACGCAACATGATGAATAATACTTGTTTTTCCAATTAGTCATACCCTTGTAGTATGGTGACATTACTTTTTTGGAATAATAAAAATAGGTTTGTTTACCATGAAATTAGAATCTCTTGCACTGCATCACGGTTATACATCTGAAGCGACGACCAAAGCGGCGGCTGTGCCTATCTACCAAACGACGTCTTATACTTTTGATGACACTCAGCATGGCGCTGATTTGTTTGATCTAAAGGTAAAGGGCAATATTTACACTCGAATCATGAACCCAACCACCGATGTGTTAGAGCAGCGAGTGGCGGCGATGGAAGGCGGAATTGCCGCCTTAGCGGTAGCATCTGGTATGGCCGCCATTACATACGCGATAGAATGTATATGTGAAGTTGGCTCTAATATTGTTAGCACTAGTCAACTTTATGGTGGCACTTACAATTTATTTGCTCATAGCTTTCCACGACAAGGCATTGAAACCCGTATGGTTTCAGCGGATGATTTTGCGGGTTTTGAAGCGGCAATAGATGACAATACCCGCGCTATTTTCTGTGAATCGATCGGAAACCCTGCCGGTAATATTGTTGATATCGAAGCGTTAGCAGCCATCGCGAATAAGCATGGAATCCCTCTTATTGTTGATAATACGGTAGCGACACCATTCCTATGTCGTCCTTTCGAACTCGGTGCGCATATTGTTGTGCATTCTTTGACAAAATACATTGGCGGTCATGGCACGACTGTTGGCGGTATTATTGTGGATTCCGGTAAGTTTGATTGGGTGGCCAACAAAAAGCGCTTTGCGATGCTGAACGAACCAGATCCGTCTTATCATGATGTTGTTTACACCGAAGCGTTAGGCGCAGCGGCGTATATTGGTCGTTGTCGAGTGGTTCCATTACGCAACACAGGGGCTGCGTTGTCGCCGCACAGTGCTTTCTTGATAATGCAAGGTTTGGAAACACTGGGTCTAAGAATGGAGCGTCATTGCTCTAATGCTGAGGCATTGGCTGTTTTTCTTCAGAACCATAAGAAAGTGAGTTGGGTCAATTACGCCGCGTTGCCAGAAAACAAATATAATGAAATGAGTCAACGTATTACCAGCGGTAAAGCATCTGGTGTATTGAGCTTTGGTATTAAAGGTGGCATTGCAGCGGGTACACAATTCATTGACGCATTAGAGATGGTATTACGTCTTGTAAACATTGGTGATGCTAAATCGTTAGCCTGTCACCCAGCGTCAACAACACACCGTCAATTAAACGATGAGGAATTGGCGAAAGCGGGCGTTAGCCGAGATCTTGTTCGTATTTCAGTAGGAATTGAAAACATCGAAGATATTATTGCCGATATCTCTCAGGCACTCGATAAAGTAACGGTTTAAGAGTAAATATGGATAGAAGGGTAGGGTTGCCACTGGGCGATCCTACTTTTTATGACAATGAAGTAATCGTGACATATTTAAAAATGTTTTTATTATGGCCAGCTATGATACGTTTAAGCCATTACGTGAGTTTACTTTCTGGGATTGTTTTCTAAGGGGATTGGTTAAATAATCGTCGACTTGGGGATTGAAATGGAAAAAATAACAGCGATGGCAAATGGTAATGACGCCGATCAGGATATAAAGAGTCCTTGTATCCGGCAGTGCTGCCTTGATACTGATGACGTCTGTGTTGGTTGCTATCGTACCATCACAGAAATTATGGACTGGCATCAATCAACCCAAAATCAAAAAAAAGACATATTAACCCGTTGTTTATTACGTAAAAAGCAACGTCCCCATTCATAATATCGACTCTTTTCACTCCCTTCTTCTAGTGCAAGACTCTTTCTTCGCAAGCTGTATTTAAGTTCTTTTTGAGTTTTTTTTATTCCCACTGTAATAAATCGATTTTCATCAACGTCTAACCTATAGTTACAGAATGAGAGTGCTTGGGATTTTACCAAGTTTGGGATGAAGTTTGTGGGTGCCTTTAACGTTGATTTTAGAATTTCAGACATGGCTAGTATCGGGTTCGGCGTCTTTTGCGTTGTTAAGTATTGGTATTGTATTACTGTCTTACTTACTTGAAGACCTTGCCATTGCAACGGCGGCCATCTTATCTGCTCAAGGGTCATTGCCTCCTAGTTTTGCCTTGCTAGCGATTTTTATTGGCATTGTCACGGGAGATCTTGGATTGTACATTTTGGGCAGTTATACCCGAAGAATACGGTGGTTACGTTATCGAGCGTTAACCAATGTGTCTTATAAACGGGTTAAGCGTAATTTGCAGCAAAGAGCCTTCCTAAATCTTTTTATTATTCGTTTTATCCCTGGATTACGTACCATAGGGTTTACGTTAAGTGGTTTTCTTCCTGTTCCACTTCCTCTCTTTTTAAGTGCCGTCCTTCTCGCTTCTTCGATTTGGACACTGTTGGTATTCACACTTATTTATCTCTTAGGAAGCCATGTATTGATGTTGTTATCAGAATTTAAATGGGGGCTTATTCCTGTGGCATTTGCTTTTTTGTTTTTTATAAACCGTTTTCTTAATAAGTCTTTTTCAAGAGGTTTGTCATGAGCTCTATGCTAGGAGGGCAGTTTATCGAGCCCAATAAAATCAACGCAGGTATGCCACTACTCCAAGTCGATGAAAAGGCCAGTATTTCGCCTTATGAGTTTATGCCCAGTTGGTTCTTTTATGCTCCTGTTGTTGTGCAAAGCTTGTTACTTGGCCTTCGTCATGGCGATGTATGTTTGCCGCTCATTGCGAACCCAAGTATTAAACTGAGCGGGATGGTGGGCGAATCTAAAACTGATATCTTAAACTTGGCCGGCCCCATAGCAAAACAATGGATTGAACCTTTTATTACGCTTACAAAAAGCGAAGAGGATTTAGTGAGTCAGTTAGACGTGGCATTGCAAGCGATGGACTCGGCAGCCTTGTCTTTTCCCATTGTTGCTAAGCCTGATTTGGGCTGCAGAGGTGTAGGCGTTAAATTGCTGCAATCTAAAATGCAGCTTCATGATTATATTCAAGATTTTCCTTCATCTGCTCGGTTTTTATTACAGCGAAAAGCGCCTTACCAAGCTGAAGCTGGTGTGTTTTATGTGCGCTACCCAGGTCGAAAAGAAGGTGAAATTATTTCCATTACTTTAAAGTACACACCGAGTGTAGTTGGCGATGGAACGCACAGTTTGAGACAACTAATCGAACGTTGCCCTCGTGCTGGTCAATTAACACATTTGTATTTTCCTCGTCATACCCAAAAGCTGGATTGGATACCTGAAGCCGGAACCGAATACCCGCTCGCTTTTGCCGGCAGTCATAGTCGCGGCTCTATTTTCCGCAATGGTAATCAATACATTACCCCTGCGCTGACTCGTAAATTGGATGACATCCTAGCGGACGTTGATGGCTACTATTATGGCCGTTTGGACATTAAGTTCGCTGACATAGAATCCTTTATGGCGGGGGAGAATTTTTCCATTTTAGAAATGAACGGTGCGAGTAGCGAAGCTACCCATATATGGGACAGACATACCAAGCTTTTGGATATTTTTAGTACCTTATTAAAACAGTATCGAATCCTGTTTGATATTGGCGCGTTACAGAAAAAACGCGGAATTAAAACACCCACTATTCGTGCGTTATTAAAGGCATGGAGAGAGGAAAAAGCGTTGATACAACACTACCCAAGTACAGATTGATATCGTGAGCTCACGTTGACCCTCTCAATGAATTATCTCAAGAATAGTAAAGGCAATCATTATGCATTCGGTGTTAAAGAAGACAGAGAACCAAGCGACGAGTAACGCTGTTCATTCGTCAGCGATTGAGGGCTGCCTAGAAGTACTTACTCAAGCGTCTCGATGTCTGGATATGCTGGATGATGAGGATTATAAAGCGTCAGTGAAGCCATATGTTACCAGTTCTATAGGAGAGCACTTTCGTCATTGGTTAGATGTTTTTCAGGCAATATATCAAGCGGATATGGTGATTGACTATAACAAACGACGTCGAGGTCATGCGGTAGAAACATCACGGTTAATTGCTCAGTCTGAAATTGTAGAGTTAACGGATTGGCTAATGGGCTTATCTGAAAAAGAGCTTAAAAAAAGCGTAAACCTAGTGACAGAGGTCGCGTTATCGCATACGCAGACATGTTTTATGTCGTCTACGTTAGAGCGTGAAATTACCTTTGCTGCGCTTCATGCTAATCATCACTTTGCGATGGTGAAAGTCACGGCGAATTTGATGAATAAGCCCATTGAGGCTGACTTTGGTATCGCACCAGCCACTGCTTCTTTTTTACGAGGCCAATAACGATGTGTTCCGTTTCTTGGTGTATTGACGATTCAGGCTACCAAATATTTTTCAATCGAGACGAGCAAAAAACACGTGCTCCCGCATTGGCACCACAATCTTTTTTTCAACAAGATACACACGTTTTGATGCCAATTGACCCAGTTGGACAAGGAAGCTGGATTAGCTTGAATGAATACGGGTTGTCTTTGTGCTTGTTAAATAATTATCAGGGTACAAAACCAGAAGGTGAGCTCATTAGTCGGGGGCAATTGCTCAAACGGTTATCGAGTGAAGCGGGTTTAGCACAGGTTGAAGCGCATTTTGGCACGCTTACCCTTGAACAGTTTGCGCCTTTTACCTTACTGGCGTTTGAGTTGGAGAATAGCAAGGTGCGGTCGTTTGAATGGGATGGAAAGCAGGCTTGCATTAGCAATGCTGTATCGCCGCATTTTTCTTCTGCGGTGGCGTTAGACAGCGTATCAGAGTATCGGCAATCGGCTTACGAACGTGAGTCAATAAAAAACACCGAGGCGTTATTGATGTTTCATTCTCAGCATCATCCAAAGCATTCGCATATGTCGGTTTGTATGCATCGAGACGATGCTCAAACCGTTAGTTTTACGCGTATTCAAGTATCCAAAGACAGTATGCAAATGAATTATGTACCGGGGTCACCTTGTACTCATTTGTCACCGCAAACGATGGCCGCCTTGGCGTACCATTTACCCAACACCATTTCTTTAGTGAGTTAAAACTAGGAGCTGATATGACACGTATATTTGTTTTTATGACTTTTTTCTTGAGCAGTATTGCTTATGCACAAGATGCTATTTACACCGGTTTTTTTAGCAGCAAAGCACTTAATGGCTACGATACGGTGGCGTATTTTACTGATAACCATCCTGTCGAAGGGAATGCAAAGTTTGTAACGGAATATAAAAATGCGGATTGGTATTTTGTTTCGCAACAACATTTAGATATGTTTTTGACGGAACCGGAAAAATACGCACCACAATACGGTGGGTATTGTGCTTGGGCTATTTCAGCACAAAATGACTTTGCTTCTTCAGATCCGACTCAGTGGGCAATTGTCGACGGTAAGCTCTATTTGAATTACGACCGTGACGTTAAAGAAAAGTGGGATAGGGATCCGGCTTTACACATCAAACAAGCAGATACCAACTGGCCAGCGTTGATTAACAAATAAGGTTAAGAAGAATGAAAAAGTCATTATTAAAATATGTACCGACAGTATTTATTGCTTTTGTTTTTGTGCAGTCATTGTTTTTTAAATTCACCGGTTCTTATGAAACGACTCATATTTTTGGTGTATTAGGAGACTGGTCTGGATTGGCTTTTTTCGGTGAATATGGGGGTTATATCATTGGGACAGCAGAACTGATTGCTGTGATTTTATTGTTTACTCGTGTTCATGGTCTTGGCGCTTTGATGAGTTTGGGGATTATGTCTGGCGCGATTATTTTCCATTTATTCACGCCACTTGGCATCGTCATGCCGGAATTTAACGAAGTAGGTGACATTGTTGGTAACGATGGTGGTTTGTTGTTTGGTATGGCGTGTTTGGTTTGGTTGAGCGCGGCTTTTTTATCAATCCGCGATCTAACAAACCGTCAGGGCACCTTATATAAAATCGCTGATAAAATAGTCAACCAAGGGGCTTAGTCATGCTAAACAGCTCTTTTCGTTTGCCCAGTCCTTTTCGTTTACCAAGAGTGACGCCATTTGGCGTCGGGGAATCTATTGTTGAATGGGCAACAGGGCTTGCTAAATTGGATCGATTGTACCAACAAAGGCCCAGTAGACAGACCAGTTTTGAGTTTATGCGTTACACCCTTGACGCGTTGAATATTGATTATTCCATTGCTAAAGGCAGCGTTGAAAATATTCCGCAAGATGGTCCTGTGGTGATTGTGGCAAATCATCCGCTTGGTGCTATTGAAGGTGTTGTACTGGCCGACTTGGTTGGACGAGTGCGTCAAGACGTCAAAGTATTGGCCAATGAATTGCTTAAGCGCTTGCCCGAAATCAGTGACTTGTTCATTGGCGTGGATGTCTTTGGCGGAAAGTCAGCGCAACGAACCAATGGTCAAGCGATTCGTGATGCACATCGACACCTTGCTAACGGTGGCGTATTGATTGTTTTTCCTGCAGGGGAAGTGTCGACTTACCCTAAGCGAACTTCTTTTAAAAAAGAGCGAACCTTGGCTGACATAGAATGGAGCCAGTCGGTGGCTAATTTTCTAAAGCGAAGCCAAGCCGTCACGGTTCCCATTTTTATTAACGGACAAAACAGTGCTTTGTTTTATCAAGCCGGCCGTGTTCATCCTTTGTTACGCACGGCCTTGTTGGGCAGAGAGTTATTGAATAAAAAAGCGTCGCGGATCGATATTTCTATTGGTAGTGCGATTCCTTTTTCAGAATTGAGTCAATTTGAGAGTAGCCAAAATCTAGTGAGTTATCTGCGTTTAAATACCTACTTGATGAGCCCACAGCAAATTCACACAACCGCAAAACGCAACGAAAATACTGATTTACCGATTATTGCGCCTATCGCCCCAACCATATTAGACGAAGAAATTGCTAACTTGCCCGCTGACATGTTGTTGTTGGAGCAAGGTGAGTTCCGTGTGTATTGTGCGCCAACGCAATCTATTCCTCAGTTAATACAGGAAATCGGTCGTATTCGAGAAGAAAACTTTCGAGCGGTGGGAGAAGGCAGCGGTTTGGCCTGCGATTTAGACGAATACGATCTTTATTATCATCAACTTTTTGTTTGGCATAAGAGTAACAAAGAGGTTGTCGGTGCGTATCGTATGGGAATGGTGGATAAGCTCATCGCTGAACACGGCTTAGAGGGGTTGTATTCACGCAGCTTATTTCATTATGACCAAGCTTTTATCGATACCTTGGATTATAGCCTTGAAATGGGGCGTTCTGTGGTCGCTGCCAAATACCAGCGTAATTTAAATTCGTTGCTGATGCTTTGGAAAGGCATTGCGACGTTTGCTCATCGAAACCCAAAATACACGCATTTATTTGGCCCTGTGAGTATCAGTAATGACTATAGTCATGTATCTCGTCAATTAATTGCGGCTACCTTGTCTATTCATCATTACGATAAAGAAAAAGCGGGGTTGGTGAAAGCTTCTACTCCGCTAAAAAGCAGCAGTGATATTTTCTGGAAACCTAACCTGTTAGCGGCATTGACGACTGTCACCTTGTTGTCGAAAATATTGTCAAGAATGGAGCAGGGCAAAGGATTGCCTGTGTTGATTCGTCAGTATTTAAAAATGAATGGGAAATTGGTGTGTTTCAATGTAGACCCTGCTTTTCATGACTCACTGGATGGCTTAATTGTGGTCAATTTAAAAGACGTTCCCGTGTCGATTTTGGCCAAATACATGGGCCGCCCAGAGGCGGAAGCCTATTTAACCGATGCCAATTTGGCAGTCCCTACCCTAGTAGGAGACAGTCCAGAAGATGAACACTCTGTACCGTAAGTTGGCGCATCAAGATACATAATCACATAAAGCCATAAGGGACGTTTATTTCGAACTGCGTGTGTTCATGCCTCGAATGGCTTTTATGACTTTATCTGGGTGTTGTAGATTAATAATGTGACCAGCCCCTTCAATCATTTCAATGTGTAGCTCGCTGTTTTCAAACAAATGGGTGGCGTATTCTGCATTTTTAGGGTCGACTAAAGTGTCTTGCGTGCCTTGTAAAAGGCTAATTGGAGTGGTTAGTTTAACGAATTTAGGTTGAGCCAATTCCAAGCTGTTGGTTAACCCTAATACTTCTATGTTGGAGTTATTCCATAGGTCAGGAATGACCAAACTAGGCGTCCAATCCAATAGAGTATTATACCAACGAGCCTGTGCTAGAGATGGTTCTAAATCCCCTGCCAAAATGACCACGCCACGTACAAATTCCGGATAATCAGCGGCCAAGATCGGTACCAATGAACCGCCTAAAGAATGCCCCACCAGAATGATTTTTTGGTTCCCATTATGTTGCCAAATATTTTTTAGCATCGGGCCGATCATATCTGATTGAGTTTGTAATGCCGCTGGGAAGTTTCCTGAATGAATCGATTTGCCCCAACCAGGTCGATCTATCGCGATGATACGAAAATTGCCTTTAAACGCATCGTTTTGGAAGTAACGAGCAAAAGAGGACCAGTCACCAGGCGTGCCATGCACAAATACGACCGTATCTCTGGGTGTATTGGTCGGGTCGCTGTTCACATAGTGAAGTTTAAATTCACCTTTTGGACCTTTCATATACAGAATATGATTCTGAATGGTGTTTGGTGTATTCATAACCTGTTGAGCAATCTCTTTATTTTCTTCGATGTCTTTTGGCATCGAACAAGCGGTTAATGCCATCGCAAAAAAACCGATTAGGCAAAGTGTCAGGTTGGAATGCGCGGTGTTCAAAATCAATTTCACGGATTAGGCTCCAAAATGTAAAAATGGCCATTTTAAAGATGGCTAGTGTATGGGGTAGCGTAATGTATTTGCGAATGATTATACCTTTTATAGGCACAAACAAGTGCTTATCATTTTAACGGATGGCTAGGCGTCTATTGTATTCACGCGTGATCGGGCGTCTTTTTACCTACTTATTTCTTTCACTCTCTTTATATTGATCTAAAGCAATGTTTTAAAGCGAAACTGCACTCATAATATTACCTTATAGTAAGTCTCAAATCGTTTGGGGCTTCGGTGGGCGTTAGATAATAAGAACACTCCGTAAGGAATACGTGTCTGCAAACGTCTTTTTTTTCAGTCAAATGAATGGGTTTAAGTCATATGATTAACGAAGCTGTAGTGGAATTATCGCGGTTTCAGTTTGCTCTCACTGTTATGTACCATTATTTATTTGTCCCTTTGACACTAGGGATGGCTTTTTTATTGGCAATCATGGAATCGGTTTACGTGATTACCGGCAAGCAAGTCTATAAAGACATGGTGAAGTTTTGGGGTAAATTGTTTGGTATTAACTTTGCGTTAGGTGTGACAACAGGTTTGACGATGGAGTTCCAGTTCGGGACAAACTGGTCTTACTATTCTCACTATGTTGGTGACATTTTTGGTGCGCCTTTGGCCATCGAAGGTCTAATGGCTTTCTTCCTTGAATCCACATTGGTGGGCTTATTCTTCTTTGGTTGGGAACGTCTGAGCAAAGTAAAGCATTTAATGGTGACGTGGGGCGTCGCGTTAGGTTCTAACTTATCGGCATTGTGGATTTTGATTGCCAATGGTTGGATGCAAAATCCAGTCGGTTCAGAATTCAATTATGAAACCATGCGAATGGAACTAGTGGATTTTGGCGCCTTGATATTAAACCCAGTGGCGCAGGTGAAATTTGTTCACACGGTCTCCGCGGGTTACACCACAGGCGCGATGTTCGTTCTTGTTATTTCAAGCTACTACTTATTGAAGGGCCGTGATCTTGCGTTTGCTCGCCGCTCTTTTGCCATCGCGGCTGCGTTTGGTTTGGCGTCTATCTTGAGTGTTATCCTTTTGGGTGATGAATCAGGTTACGAGCTAGGCGAAGTTCAGAAAGTGAAATTGGCAGCGATAGAAGCAGAATGGGAAACTCAGGAAGCCCCTGCAGATTTCACCTTGATAGGCTTTCCAAATCAAGAGCTTGAAGAAACCGAATATGCAATCAAGATTCCCGGGTTAATGGGGCTCATTGCAACGCGTTCTCTCGACACTGAAGTGGAAGGTATCAAGGAGCTGAAAGCGCATAACCGTCAACGTATTATCAATGGCATTTATGCAAATCAATTGCTTGAAAAATTACGCAGCGGTTCGACCGATCCACTGGTGAAAGAGAACTTTGAGAAAGTAAAAGGCGATCTTGGTTACGGTTTGTTAGTCACGGCGTTTAATGAAGATATGAATAAAGTATCGTCAGAAGATATCGACATGGCGGTGGAATACTCTATCCCAAACGTTGCGCCACTGTTCTTCGCTTTCCGTATCATGGTGGGTTGTGGTTTTGTGATGCTCTTCGTATTTGCGGCGGCTTTCTATCAAAATGCACGTCGACGTATTGGTCAAAATCCTCTTTTCTTGAAATTCATTATGGTGTGCTTGCCGCTGCCTTGGATCGCGAATGAAGCAGGTTGGTTCGTTGCCGAATATGGTCGTCAACCGTGGGCCATTGGTGAAATATTACCGGTTCATGTGGCCGTGTCTAGTTTAACAGCCACCGAAATTTGGATCACCATTGCAGGCTTCACAATCTTATACACCGTGTTCTTGATTGCCGAGATGTATTTGATGATTCGCTTTGCGAAGCAAGGGCCTTCTAGTTTGCACACAGGTCGTTATGCACTTGAACAAGAAACTGCTCAGTTAAAGCAGGAGGTATAAGATGGATTACGAACTATTAAAAGTCATTTGGTGGGTATTGATCGGTGTTCTACTGATTGGTTTCGCCGTGACTGACGGCTTTGATATGGGTGTCGGTAGCTTATTGAAAGTGATCGGCGGTACAGACTCTGAGCGTCGTATCATGATCAACTCGATTGCGCCACATTGGGATGGCAACCAAGTATGGTTTATCACAGCCGGTGGTGCGTTATTCGCCGCTTGGCCTGTGGTTTACGCGACGTCTTTCTCTGGTTTCTATTTTGCGATGATGTTGGTGTTGGCGGCGTTGTTTTTTCGTCCAATTGGCTTTGACTACCGTTCTAAGTTAGAAAACTCAAAATGGCGTAATAGCTGGGACTGGGGCATTGTATTTGGCTCTGCTGTTCCACCTATCATTTTCGGTGTGGCGTTTGGTAACCTGTTACAAGGTGTACCGTTTGAATTTGATCAATACTTGCGTTCAACCTACACCGGTTCTTTCTTTGGCTTATTGAACCCATTCGGCATTCTTTGTGGGCTGGTTAGCTTGATGATGCTGATGACACAAGGCGGCGCTTGGTTGCAAATGAAGACAGACGCGGAGCTACATCGTAAAGCGTCTATGGCAACCGCAGTAACAGGAACTTTGGCCGCGGTCTTGTTCATTGTCGCTGGCATATGGTTGGCTTACGGCATCGATGGTTATGTGCTTACCAGTGTTATTGATGGTAACAAAGCCATGACACCCTTGATGAAAACCGCCGAAGTACAGCCGGGCGCATGGTTAGCAAACTATGACAAATTCCCCGCACTTATCTTGGCTCCACTTATTGGTATTGTTGGTATGCTATGTGCGGCATTGACCGCAGTGATGAAGAAGGGTGCCTTGTCTTTCTTGAGTTCATCTCTGGGTATTGCGGGTATTATCGTCACAGCGGGCGGTTCTATGTTCCCGTTCTTGATGCCTTCATCAAGCAATCCAAACATGAGTTTGACTATGTGGGACGCAACATCAAGTGAAAATACCATGATGATTATGTTTGTGGTGGCTTGTATCTTCGTTCCTATCGTTTTGCTTTATACCTTGTGGAGTTATTTCGTGATGTATGGTCGTTTGACCAAGAAGCACGTAGAAGAAAACACGCATTCTCTGTATTGATGATTAGTTAGGTAGGGCTCGTTGAGCTCTACCTTAGAGGAATAAAATATGTGGTATTTTGCTTGGGTTCTAGGTGTTTTATTAGCCTGTTCTTTCGGTATTATTAACGCCGTTTGGTTAGAGTTTAGTGGTTATGACGGTGAAGAGGAGCAAAAGTAAACTCAATGAGAAAGAACAAGGAAGCAAAAAAAGCAGGTCGAGCGGGTCGAGTTAAAACCCCTGAAGCGATATTTTTAGGGGAATTAGCGAACCAGCAGTCATCAAAATATCGACTTGCTCAAGGCTTTGGTGTGTTGTTCGCGGTGTCGTTAGTGCTTCAAGCGTGGGCATTGGCGAATGTGTTTTCGGACATGGCTCTGCACCAGTCTTTTTCCTTGTCTCTTTTAATCGTAGGTTTATTTGCTTTGTTACTGCGGGCTCTGGCCAACTTTGGCCGAGAACGCATTTGCACCAGCGCAAGCCGTGACATTCGTTACGGCTTGCGTCGTAAATTGGTGTCGCATCTTACTGAGTTGGGTCCCGCCCGCTTAAGAATAGAAGAAGATGCGGCGCTGTCTACACGCGTTTATGAGCAAGTTGATGCGTTAGACGATTTTTTTAGTCGCTATAAACCACAAGTGTTTATGGTGACCTTGATTCCCTGTGTCATTCTACTGTCTGTTGTTTCTGTGTCTTGGGTCGCTTTTTTCGTTTTTATGATGACCGCGCCGTTAGTAATTCTTTTTATGATTTTTGTGGGTCACAAAGCCGCTCAGGCTAATCGACGTCAATTCAGTGTACTGGCTATGTTATCAAATCAGTTTATGGATTTGAGTCAGGGCTTATCCGAATTAAAGCGCCTTAATCGTACCAGTGAAGCCAGAACTCGATTGTCAGAGAGTGCTGCGGCGTACCAAAAAACGACGATGAGCGTATTAGTGTTGGCCTTTTTATCCACGGCGACATTAGAGCTTTTTGCGTCGCTCTCGATTGCGATGATCGCTTTGTATCTTGGCTTAGGTCTGTTAGAAATATTGCCGTGGCAAGTGGGGGAGTCTCCCGTTACTTTGACCCAAGCCATGTTTTTGTTATTGCTCGCACCAGAATTTTATTTGCCGTTGCGCCAGTTAGGGAATGACTACCACGCGAAGCAAAAAGCGGAAGCCGCCGCGACGGATTTATTGGAAATATTAAACACCGCAGTGGCGAGGCCCAATACGGCTAAATCGACGGTTTCTAGTGCCTATTCATCTGCTTCTGAAACAACGATTAATAAAATATCGAACGAGAATCCACCTATCTTTATACGTTTCCAAAACCTAAGCTGGTGCGAAGAAGGGCGTTATCGATTAGCGCCGATCACTGCGAATATCAACAAAGGTGAGCGCGTCTGGATGAGCGGTGAATCTGGCGTCGGAAAATCCAGTTTATTGCATCTTTTACTGGGTTTTGAAGAAGACTATCAAGGCCAGTTTTTGATCAAAGGAAACCCTTTTCATACTGTTAGTTTGCCCGAGTGGCGAGCTAAATTAGCTTGGTTGCCGCAAATCCCCGAATGGGTGAATGGCAGTATCCGCCGTAATTTGCTTTTAGGTCTTGGAAGCAGAGAGGGCATCGAAGCACCGAGTGAAGAAGAATTACAAGCTGCTTTGATGAAAAGCCAATGTGATGAATTTATTCACGCTTTGCCAGCAGGATTAGAAACAAAGCTGACAGAGCTTGGTGCGGGATTATCTGGCGGGCAAATGCAGCGCCTTTCTATCGCACGGGCGCTATTGTCGAAAGCGGATATTTGGTTGCTCGACGAGCCATGCTCAGGTTTAGACAAAGAGACCGCGCAAGCAGTATTAGAGACTCTAGATCACGTATCAAAAGGAAAAACCTTACTGATCGTTAGTCATGACACGCACCCGATAGTATGGGCAGACAAACATTGGGCGCTGACTAAAGAAGGTTTTGCATGAGTATTTGCGTAAAGAAAACCTCGATGCTATCGCTTAAAAAACTGTTACTGGCAAATCCTTGGGGCTTTGTTATTCCCGTTATTTTGGGCGTGGTTGCCAGCTTGGCAGGAGTGGCTTTATTGGGTATTTCTGGCTGGTTTATTTCGGCGGCGGGTTTAGCGACAACGATGGGCGTTGGTCTGATTTTTAATTATTTAACCCCCGGCGCGATTGTTCGTTTTATGGCGATACTTCGCACCTCCGGACGTTATGGCGAACAAGTCACAGCGCACAATCATTTACTGGGTTTACTGCGTATCTTACGCCTTTGGGTGTGGGATCAGCGTGTCGCGAAAGACCCAGCCAATCTACATGAGCAAAGCCGAGGTGATTTATTACAGCGCCTCGTCAGCGACCTTGACCAAATTATTCGATGGCCGTTGGTGGTGTTTTTACCTTGGGTTTATGCGTTATTGAGTTATGTTGCGGTGTCGGTTTTGGCCTATTTTATTTTACCTACATTACTGTGGCCATTAGCGATTGCAGCCGTATTTCATGTCTTCATTGTGCCGTATGTGTGTGGGTATTTTGCCAGCCACGCCGTGCACGTAGGACAGATTCTTGGTGTTCATCGTCGTAGTCGTTTTGTTAGCTTATTTTCCGCGTTGATTACCTTAACCATTCGTGGTCATTGGAAAGATTATGCCCACCGCCTTGGGCAACTAGACGAACGCCAAAGACAGACGGAAATTCGTATCCAGCAAGCAGTCAGTACAGGGCGATTATTGGCCTATATAGTGACGATTCTATTGTTCATTAGCTGCTTTTATTTACTCAGTGATTATCAAGAAGACCTTAACCTAGAAAATACAGGTCGTTGGGTGCTGGTGGACGGTGTGCAGGGTACTTGGGTCATTGGCTTCATGTTGTCTTTATTAGCGGTCAATGAATTGGTTTTACCATTAGTGCAATCCTTCGTGGCGCAAGGGCAGTCACAAGTCGGTTTGCGCCGCTTGAATCAACTTCATCAAGAACCCAACCACCAATCTAATATTAAGATTAATACAATCCAACGGATGAAATTTACCCACTGGCGCGGTTTTCATGCGTCTAGCGGCATGGGCAACCAGGCTATTGATTTCCAAGTAGAAGCGGGCGACACGGTTTGGATACGAGGCGCGAGCGGGTCAGGTAAATCGACGTTATTGGCATCTGTCGCCGGTGATTGTTTGTCCTCTGGCGAGTCGTTAATAAACAGTGAAAAATGCGATGTCTACAGCAATTCGTTCTATCAATCGCAATTGAGCTATCTGCCTCAATCACCGTATATCTTCCAACAAAGCATTGCCGCCAATCTACTGCTTGGCGACCCTAACGCGACGGACACTCAGTTATGGTCGGTATTAAAAGCAGTTGCCCTAGCTGAATGGGCAAAAAGCCTACCAAACGGATTGGAAACCTTACTCAGCTCCCAAGGACGAAACTTATCCGGAGGCCAACGTAAACGCCTCGCGTTAGCACGCTTATTGCTCAGACAGTCTTCCGTCTTGCTGCTTGATGAACCATTCGACGGCTTGGACAAAGCCACCATAGAAACGATTTGTCATTCACTACAGAACGGCTACAAACCGGATATCTTAATCCTAGTTAGCCATGTGAGTAACCGCATTGGCGACAACGCGAGAGTCATAAAGCTCTAGTTCTTATTCCCTCCCCTTATGTCTTCCAAGGGGAGGGGTTGTTTCTTTGGGTCTTCAAATGTATTTGCTTCCATTCAAACGCTTTGTATTCTCGACCTTTTTTCCGCTCTGCTGAGCGGGTAACTTTTGCCAAACGACGCAAAAGTAACCAAAAGGTCTCTTTAAGATCTTTAATGCCTGATTTTTTTCATCGAGAAATAGCTTTTGCGACGCTCTGGGGCAGTAAGGCATAGATTGGTTGTGTTGTGTGAGTGAACCTTTCTGTTAATGACTCTGAAACGCCATAAAGTCGCGCAACTTCGTTGCGTCGAACTAACTTCTAGAGCGGAAAAAAGATTGAGACACGTCATTCCCGCGAAGGCGGGAATCAATCTCTTATGATCTATGGTAAGTCGTGGTTTTAGCCCGACGCGGAATTTTTGATATACGATTTATTTTGTATTTATCAGCGTTCTCTGAAAATAATCACAGTCTTTCGCGTTGGTGCTGGTAGGGAATAAGAAAGTCTTTTAGTATTAATAGATGATTTATAGCGCAGAAATAACGCTCTGTGGATAAAATAAATAGCACGCATGCTCGTTTTTCCAGTTTTGAATTTCGTTAATGTCCTTATAGAATCTTTATTATTCATATGGTTATAAGGATATTTTGAGGTTTTAGAAATTGTCTAAACGAGCGTGCGCACTATTAAAATTTTATGTACCAAGGCCAGCTTAAGCTAACCCTGCCATATAAAGTTTAATTTCTACCTGACATAACTCCGCCATCTACATCCCAGACAGCACCTGTCACCCATGAACTTTCGTCCAGCAACAGAAACTTAATTACACTAGCAACATCTTTTGGTTCTCCAATTCGACCAATAGGATGCAACCCGTTGAATGATTGAAGTGTAGAATCAATATTTTCTATTGGAATAAAGCTTTCATATACAGCTGTTCGAACAACGGCAGGTGATACGGCATTAACACGTATATTACATTCTGAAAGCTCCATTGCTAGGTGCTGAGTTAATGAGTGAATACCTGCTTTTGCCATTGAATAAGCTGAGGATGGTGTAGCTTTTATTGCCTGTTTAGCCCACATAGAGCCTATGTTTACGATAGCCCCAGATTCATTTGTTTTCATGTTTTTAACTATTGATTGCGTAATATAAAATAGCGCCTTATTAATATTATGATATGTATCAAAGTCTTCTAATGTATGATCTAGGAAGCTTTTTGGAGTGAAACAGCCAGCAGCATTTACTAGATACTTTACATGTCGTGATTCACATTCAATTTTTTCAGCCAAAGCCTTCACGTCATCTATTAAGTATAGATCTGCTTTATAAATTTCTAGGTTTCCAAAATTTTCTAGTTCTTTTTTAGCTAATTCAATATGGGTTGAATTTCGTCCTGTGATACAAACATCAATGCCACTCTCTAATAATAACTTTGCTGTTTCCATACCTATTCCGCTTGTACCACCGATCACATAGGCAATTTCATTTGTTTTGTTAATCATATTTTACTCCAATAGCTATAATTTTGGCTTGTTTCAATATTGCAAATACTGCACTATTGTTCTTGGAGTCATAATATATAAACTTACTTCCTTATTGAAAAGTAGGCACTTTTTTGTAGGGTAGGTACTTTTAGGTAGTAATTAGTATGAATCAAAATGTCAAGCTTCAGAGAAAAATTTCCCCTGTGAAAACCGGCGGGCTAATTGAGTCTATTTTCCGTTGTAAATGGTCTCTTACGGTACTTGATCTCATTTCAAATAAAATCAACCGTCCGGGTGAAATGGTTAGCTGTGTTGAGGGATTAAGTACTAAGGTTTTAAATGATTGTTTAAGAGCTAATATAAAATTTGGTATATTAAAAAAGAATTCTTTTCCTGAAATACCACCAAGGGTAGAGTACGAACTAACAGAATTTGGTAGTAGATTTGTAGAAATAATTGATCAAATACAAGTACTAGAAGATGAAAAATCTAAATAAAAATTAACAAGGACACCTAACAGTTGGCTACACAATTTAAGCCAACTATTACTTAGCCTGTTATATTGCCTATCATCTTAGTATCCATTTTATTCAGTTGTATCCGTTGCCGGCTATATATTCATTCCATTAATAATTACTTCAAGCGAAATATTTCCCTGACGACGGTCAATATTTGAATTATTAAAGGTAATATGTCCAGAATTAAGCCCTTGAGTCATTTCGATAAAGCCTGTAATAGCGGCTGTTGAAAAACCTTGTCCAGAAATTGATTGCAACCAATTTGACTCAGGTATTGATATGGGATTTATAGTTTTTCCGAGCGCTTGACTTAAATACATTGCAACTTCATTTGGGGAATACATAGCAGGGCCTTCTAATTCAATTATTCTTGTTCCATCCCAATTTTCACATAAGGATTCGGCAGCAATACGACCAACATCTTCAGTGGCTACCATATGAAATTTTTGGTTAAGTGGGGCAAGAAAGCTAGGGAACATGCGATCAAGTCGAGTAGCATGACTTAATTTTCTGAAAAGCCCAATAGCAGCCAGTAATGTGTCTGGTTTATCACTTTTCTACCACTAAACAAGATAATTAAACCTTGTTTAGTGGTTTGTAAACGGATTAACCCCTTGCAGCTTGTATCATTTGATCAACTCGAAATACATTGGCAAGAGAAAACAGCATGGCGAGTTTACTGTCATTTTTAGCCAACCCACGATAAATAGCTTTTCT
Organism: Marinomonas maritima; assembly: GCF_024435075.2. Taxonomy (NCBI): domain Bacteria; kingdom Pseudomonadati; phylum Pseudomonadota; class Gammaproteobacteria; order Oceanospirillales; family Oceanospirillaceae; genus Marinomonas; species Marinomonas maritima. The sequence continues at coordinate 149,185 of NZ_JAMZEG020000002.1, forward strand.
AAAACCAAACTAACACTTGTTGATTCTAAAGGATGCTCGTCTTTTGCTCGAATACTGGCTTTGATATATTTCGTTTGGATCGGCTGTTTATTTTTAATAGGGTGCTTTTTTAAGATTCTTATTTTGCTTGGAATCTCTGCAATCAACCAGTCTGCTTTGACGCCTTTTAACTCTTCTCTCTTTTGAGCGCCACGATAGCCAGAATCTGCCGAGACAAAATACTCTTCACCATGAAGCAGATTCGTGGTTTCCGTAATGTCGTGCACATTTGCTGCATTCGTACTTAGACTATGTGTCAGCCCCGTTCTTGCATCCACACCAATGTGCGCTTTTAGACCAAAGAACCACTGCTTTCCTTTCTGAGTTTGATGCATTTCAGGGTCTCTTTCTTTGGCTTTATTCTTCGTTGAGCTGGCCGCTTCAATAATGGTTGCATCCACGATAGTACCTTCTTTGAGGTAAATACCTGCGTCTGACAAGCAACTATTATTCACTTCTTTAAAAAGCTGGCGTGAGAGTTTTGTTTCTCTAATAAGTGTCTAAAGCTCATGATGGTAGATAGATCAACTATCTAAACAAGTAATAGGACTATCTAACAATATGTCAGAAAACAAATGCATTGATGCAGCTTCAATACAGAGCATCCTGCATCTCAGCATCACTTATGTTGCATACAGTGAATACGGACATCGTTGACAGTGGTGGATAAGGCCGTCTGCCATTTCCCGGCTTAGGGTGGAACGGATCAGTAAGTGCTTCAAGTTGATCCCAAGGTATCAACTTATTTATGCGTGCGAGGGCAATTTTTTTTACGAGTTTTACTACGCTTGTCATTGAATTCGCTTTCGGCGAAGGTAAGTTAATGTGACATGGCCAGACTCGAAAACTTAAAACACGATTGTCTCATGACGGTTCACTAACCAGTGGTTGCGATATGTGCGCGGCTAATAAATCAAAGACTTTACGAACCCTTAAACTGGTGTGCAGTTCTCTGTGACAAACCAGCCAAAGCGGTATTTGAATCACAGGACCAAATGATGGAAATGCACGTTTGAGTTCTGGAATAGAGTCTCCATATACTTCTGTAAATACGCCGACTCCTAGATGTTGCTTGACCAATTCAATTTGAAAAAGCTGATTGTCAGTGAAAAGAGAAAAACTTTTCCTGTTAACCGGATAACCTTTTTCAATTAAAAATTTTTGAAATGGTTCGACATGGTCAGAGCGATTAAAACTAATAAACTCTATCCCTTCAAGATCCGAAGGTTTTTGTGGTTCTTTAAATCGATCTAGATATGTTTGTGTTGCATAAAGATAGACATTTTCATCTTTTAATTTTCGTGCGATAAAATCCGCTTGTGTTGGGCGGAAATTACGTATGGCAATATCTGCCTCACGACTTTTTAAATCGCTTACGTTGTTGGTGACAATAATGTCTACTTCGATGCCGGGCTCTTGTTTTCTTAATTGATTCAGTATCTTGGGCAAATATACCATAGCATCAAGTTCACCCACACTAATGCTAACGGAACCATCTATTTGCTGAGATTGACCAGATGCACCGATGGACAAATCACTTGCTGCTTTTCCCATTGAACGGACATGATCAACAAGTTCTATCGTCACCTTGTTAGAAAGAAAGACGCGCTTTTACCTCATAAAGAAAGTGGATTCGAAATCAGCTAAAGATGTGACTCAAGCGACTATAGAGTTATTGATGCCGTTTAAAGATCATGTACACACGATCACAGCCGATAATGGCCGAGAGTTTGCCTACCATGCTGAGATAGCTGAAGCATTAAATACGAAAGTGTATTTTGCTCATCCATATAGCTCTTGGGAGCGTGGCGCTAATGAAAATAGCAACGGACTTTTAAGGCAGTATGTACCCAAAGGCACTGATTTAAGAGAAGTTACAGAAGAGAGAATACACTTCGCGATGAGACGAATAAACTATCGTCCAAAAAAGTGTCTAGGGTTCAAGCAACCAGCGATGGTTTTTAAAGAAATGTGCTTAGTTGCTTGAAATAAAAAGTGTCGCACTTCGGACTTGAATTCGGGCATAACTTAGTGTTAATCCAATGAAACACCGATACCTCGCCCCTTGGGGCGGGGTGGTTCATTTTCATTTTTCGATAGAGAGCTTAGCCACATGCGAAATACGTCTTAATCACATGGATGCTGATACTAGAACGGAATGAACTCATCACCTTTTAGTATTGGCCTTTTTGGAGCTGTTAAGAGCTACATCGTATTAGCTCTTAACAGGTCATTAAGTACGAGAAATAAACTCAATCACCATAGGATTTTCAATAATCAGCCAAATGGCAACCAATGCTAGACAACCTGCGTAGAAGAAATTTAGCGCTTTTTCATAGACTTTACTGCTCGACACTCTGGACAGTAACTCACCGATTGAAATCCAAATGAAATGCATCGATATATTTAGAATCGCAAGCCAGACAATCAAGATGATAATGCCATTCTGACCAAATGTTTCCTGTGATTGCTCTGTAAACAAAGTAAACATGAGGAACACCATTAGCCAGCCTTTACTATTTAAAACCTGCACCAACATACCATCAACAAAGCCCAGTGTTTCTGTTGTTCCTTCGAGTTTTGTGGCGTGTGAAGAAATGAATGTAATGGCCAAATAAAGCAAATACGCCGAGCCAAGAAGTTGTATGGTGTTCATCAGTGTTGGCTGAGAACGAACCACTTCTCCCAGTCCAAAACCGACAATAATAGATTTGACAATAAAGACGCTATCAACCCCCGCGAGCAAAGGAATGGAACGTTTCACACCTACTTTTGCACCTGACATGGCAAATACGATATTGGCAGGGCCAGGGCTAAAAACCAGAGGAAACATCACTCCTAACCAAATAATAAACAAACTCATAGTCACTTCCTTTTTAAATGTAAGAGGTGAGGTTAGCGAGCAACGTATTGCCTGTCTTGTATGAAATTGATCGTAAATGGTTTTTTAGTATTAAAAAAACAGGTTCAAAGATAATTTGAAGGAGATACACCAAAGGCTCTTTTAAAATTGCGATTGAAATGACTCTGATCGTAAAAGCCGCATGCCAAAGATACATCGACACAACTCATTCCTTGCGCTAAAAAAAGTTTGGCTTTTTGGACTTTAACCAAGAGCAGATACTGGTGAGGCGTCACTCCAAACAGTAAATTAAAGTGCTTAATGAGTTGGAACCTCGAACAATTTGATAGGCTTTCTAGATCAGCAAGCGAAGGGTTGGAGTCAAAATTATCATTTATGAAGTCTCGTGCTTCATAGCTGCTCTTCATATCTATAGGCTTAGATGCCTCCAGTTTGGCCGAACCATAGCGTGTAAATAACGTTTCTAACGCCAAAGTAAATAAGGACTCTTTTGTTAGCGCAAAAGAAGCGTGTTCTAATGCCAAATGCAAATTCAATAACGCAGTAAACAAGTCTTCATCGTATATGACTGGCCGATTGATAATAGGGTCTATTGGTAAGTCACGTGTCTTAAATTGTTCGGCTAAGGCATTTAGGTCAAAATAAAACATTCTGTAGCGCCAGCCATTTTCTGTCCCTGAAAACCCAGTGTGAACTTCTGCAGGATTGATCGCGACAATATGCTTCTTTGGAACCAAGAGGTTATTGCCTCGATATAGTAAGCCTTCCGCACCTTCTTCAATAATCCCAATCGCTAACTCATCATGCCAATGCTTCGAAAACTCAAACTTGGTGTAACTGGCAGATAGAAGCTCTACACCAGAAAAGGCATCATTCGTCCATATTTTAGATGTTTCCAATGCCTAATCCTTAGAAGAAGAGTTGGAAGTAGCGTAAAAAACAGTCTCAATTATTGTTTTTTTAAATACAGCTTACATTTAGACAAAGAATACAGTATTCACGGATTACTTGGCGGAATAAAACTCAATTTTATACGGATAGATTTTAACGTTAACAGGTGTCTATTAAAGATAGGGGGAGTCTACTAGTGGTGACGACGTCATTATAGTTTAAACCGTAACAGTCTTAACACTGTTACGGTTTAAATAACATTAGGTTTTAAATTTACTTACTTGGTCGTTGAGCTCTGAAGCTAAGGTCATTAATTGATCACTGGCGCTGGATAGCTGTTCTGCACCATCTGCTGAGTCTTGGGCTGAACCACTTATTCTGACAAGAGAGGCATTAATTTCTTCCGACACAGAACATTGCTGATCACTCGCTAAGGCAATGTGAGTATTCATTTCTGTGCAGGTTCCAATCAATTGCATGATATCGGTGAAGCTTAGGCTCGCTTCTACCGCTTTAGAGCCAACTTGCTCGGCTTCTTGTCGACTTTTCTGTACGGCATCAACGGCAGTGCGCGTTCCTTGTTGTAGTTTTTCGATGGTATTTTGTATCTCAGTGGTGGATGTTTGTGTTCTTTGAGCCAACGTTCTAACTTCATCTGCGACTACTGCAAAACCTCGACCCTGTTCACCTGCTCGCGCGGCTTCAATTGCGGCATTAAGAGCAAGTAAGTTGGTTTGTTCCGCGATATCATTAATTACATTGACAACGGAATCTATGCTAACAGTATCTTCATCAACGGTTTTGATTTGGTTTGTAACATTCACCATATTGTCCAGCAATACATTAGCTGCAAGGACCGTATTCTTCATGACAGTATTGCCTTCGTTAGCTTGGTCTTGCATTAGTTTAGCATTTTGATTGGCTTGTTCTGCATGGCCTGCCACATCCTGTGAGGTAGACACCATCTCGTTCATTGCACTGGCTACTTGCTCTATTTCTACTTTTTGGCTATTGATGTTTTTCCCCGCAAGAATACTAATAGAGGACATTTTAGAGGCAGCGCTAGATAACTGTTGAATCGCAATACTGATTCCTGAAATCAACTTGCGTTGCTGGTCTTGCATTTTATTGAAGTTCTGCGTCATTTTAGCCAGTTCATCTTTACCTTTACTTTCTATGTTCAGTGTCAGGTCTGACTCAGTGGCAACCTTGTACATCGCATTATTAAGGGCGGCAAGCGGAACATTAATGGACTTATTAATCAAATAGCTCACAATCAGAAGAATGGTGATCATAGCCGCTGTGAGTGACCATATAAGAAGTTGTTGGATTTTGTAATCCTCCCTAATGCGTTCTCTTTCTTCCTTAGCTACATTTAATTGTAATACCACAAGTTCTGTTATTTTTTCACTGATAGGATCAATGGTTTTATAAAGGGGGCCATTAAATGCGTCTAGTTTATTGGTTAAGTCAGTTTGTTTTGCACCCTTCAAAGCAACTTCTAATTTATCTAAGGCGCGGTTTGCATCGGCAAACATGACTTCTGCTTCTTTGGCTAATTTGGCTTCGTCTTTTGTGAGTGTTGTCATCCTATATTTTTGCCATTTCTGCGCAATTTCTTGTCGAGCTTGTTGAACACCTTTAAGTGCTTCTGGGGCTGTCATAATGCCAACATTGGCTTTGTTGACCGCATCAATCACAAACACTGCGTAATTATCTGCGATGCTTTTTAAATCTTCTAAAGGTACAACTCTGTCCTCATAGATCCGACCGACACCCTCATCTGCTTTTTTTAAGCCCGATAAGGATACAAATATGATGAGTGCAATACCTAGTAAAGGCAATATTGAGTTAAGGATTAGTTTTGTTCGAATATTTAGGTTGTTAAGCAGCATGTTTGCCTCCCAAAGAATAAATTTTATAAAATAATATATAACGAATTTTATCGTTTTTTTTATTGAGAAAATAATAACTTTATGATTGTTTAAGTGATATACAGAATGTATTTTATGGATTTATTCTAGGTTCTATTAGAAATTTGATATGCATCGCCTTTTTATGCTAAGTAGTGAATTTAATATAATAATTTTCATTTTCAACTATTGCCTTTAAACACTAATGCGTATCGCCAAACTAGTCCTAATTATAAGTTTAAATTCAGCGGCAGGGTTATATTAAGAACACAATATATATTTAATATAGGAAATTCTAAGTGTTTTTTCTAATCATAGCAATGTATGTATTGTTATGAATGTGTGTGGGATTTGCTATTTTTTGTAGACATTTTATAGTCATATAATTATAGGTAATAATTAGGCTCATTATGAGTGGAGGAAGCGCTATATCAAAGCGTTCAGGATCGAAGTTGTTAAGCAAATTACCGAGCTCGGTTGCAGAGTAGTGGAAGTGAGGCGGTATGGAGTTTAAAGATTATTACGCAAGCAAGGTACTCGTAGATCCGACGAAGGCTCTCATCAGTCAGGTGATTTTCGGCGTTGTGTGGGCGAGATCTACATTACAAAATCGCGTTGTTTCTTGAAGAAACGTATCAAGTTTCTGAGTAAAGAATAGGTCGCTACGCGGTTAGCTTTATTGAATTCTACGTTGCTTTTGGTCATTTACTTGCATATAGTTTGGCTGATATAACATTGAGAATCTTGTACATGTCACCATTTGTTTTAAATAACGTCAGTCTTTCAGCGAGAAAACACGGTATTCTGTGTTTATTGTTGTTTGTGCTATCGCTATTTTCTACTGTATTGGCAAGCAATAGCATGATGTTCTCGGCTTCTAATATGGTTTCTATGGAAACACATCAAATGTCGGACATGTCGACCCATGACATGTCTTCCAAGAGTGGTTCTAGTTGTATGTCATCCGCGGCGAGTGATTGTGGTGGTTTGTCATCTGATCACAATCATCAAGACTGCATGGATAACCATTGCAGCAATTTTTCTAGTTTGCTTTCCAGTTACCATTCAGATTCTGTGAATCTGTCTTCTATTCAGACTATTCTAGCGTCTGAATCCTACGTTTCTACCTACCCCAATACGCCTTATTTCCCTCCGATAGTCATTTCTTAAATTCGCTGTTTCACTCATCGCTGTTATTCGCGTTGAGATCTTATGAATTTAAAAATGAGTACTCTAGCCAATGGCCAAAAACAATTTTTTGGCATTCTGTCATGTGTTACAGAGTGTCTATTGCCGTCAAGTTTTAATCGGTAAAACGCATCGTATTGCCTCCGTTTCTTTACTGTCGTTATTGCCGCTTGTTGCGAATGCAGAAGCGTTAAGCCTTCAGCAAGCGGTAGACAAAGCCGTTTCTCAAGATGATTGGTTGGTTTCCAGTCAGCAAAAAGAAAACGCCATGCGTGTGTTAAGCCAAGGCATGACGGCATTGCCTGATCCAAAAATCAATGTTGGCTTATTGAATATGCCAACCGACAGTTTTGATTTTAACCAAGAAGCGATGACGCAATTTAACGTGTCGGTATCGCAAATGTTTCCGGCGGGCGATACCTTGCGTTTAGCGGGGGAAAAGTACGCTGCGCAAGGTGATCAAATGCCATTGATGCGAGACAATCGTCGTGCGATATTAGCAATGGAGGTATCGAACCTTTGGCTAACGGCATACAGTTACGAAGAGAGCATCAAGCTCGTAAAACAAAATAGAACCCTGTTTGAACAGCTTCATGAGGTTGTGGAAAGTAGTTATAGCTCGGCGTACGGGCGAGCCAAGCAGCAAGATTTAGTGCGCTCTGAACTGGAGTTGATTAAGTTAGATCATCGCCTTACACAGCTTCGCCAAGCGAAAGAAAACTCACTGCAAAAACTGTCTCAATATATTCTTCCGGTAATAACTGATCACAACACATCAGATCAAGACATCACGTTGAAAACAACGGGTGTACCCATCGCGTTAACCTCGTCGAATACTCTTGCATCGGATTCATTAGCGGCTCGTTTAAGCCAGCATCCATTGGTTCGCATCGTAGACGTTCAATCCCATACCGCGCAGATAGACAAAGCGATTGCCGAGCAAAAATACAAACCAGAATGGGGCGTTACCTTGGGTTACGGTTATCGCGGCGATGATCTGAGTGGCAAGGACCGAGCTGATCTGGCGTCGATTGCCGTGAGTGTCAGCGTACCGATCTTTTCGTCTCGTCGACAGGATGCTCAGGTGAAAGCCGCGTCCTTGCAAGTTGAATCCTTTCTTTCGGAAAAGCAATTAGTACTCAATGAGCTCATGGCCAAATATCGTGTACTGACGTCTGATATCCGTCTGTTGGATCAACGCATCCGTCTTTATCAAACCAAGTTAATTCCCAGTTATCGTGAAAGTGCGCAAGCTATGTTGAATGCGTATACCAGCAACGATGGCGGTTTTTCGAATGTGGTTCAGGCGCGTATCGCGACGCTGAATGCGCACATTGAATTGTTGACTATTCGCATCGAGCGCTTCAAGCGTTTGGCAGAATTGAATTATGTGATGACACAAGGTGAAGAGGTGAAGCTCAAATGAAAGTAATCGGATATATCGGTGTATTTGTATTAGGTGGTGTTCTTTCGGCTACGGGTTATCACTTTGGTCTTCAAGCATTCAATACACTGAATGGCGAGATGAACTCAGGCACGACTAACGCGATGGCGACAGATGAAAAATTACCTTTGTATTGGGTGGCACCAATGGACCCAAATTATCGTCGCGACAAACCTGGTCAATCGCCAATGGGCATGGATCTCATCCCTTTTTATGGAGCAGCTCAGGGTTCTGATAATGCTGGCGTTGGCACGGTAAGTATTTCGTCTGAAGTGGTTAATAACCTTGGCGTGCGAACAGGAAAAGTGTTTGAAGGCATGCTGAAACCAGAGATTCGAACGGTAGGCTATTTGGCTTACAACGAAGACAAGATCGTTCATATTCATCCTCGCGTCGAAGGCTGGATTGAAAAGAGTTTTATAAAATCCAATGGCGACTCGGTTGAAAAAGGCCAACCTTTGTTTGATTTATATTCGCCGACTTTGGTGAATGCGCAGGAAGAATTTGTCTTTGCGTTAGCGCGAAAAGACAAGCGCATGATCAACGCGGGTGAAGAGAGACTAAAAGCCTTGCAGGTGCCGAGTGATTTTATCCAAACGTTAAGAGCGAAGCGCAAAGTGTCTCAAACGGTGCGATTCTTTGCGCCACAAAGTGGTGTGATTGACAACCTTGGGATTCAAGATGGTTTCTACATTAAACCAGGTACAACCTTGATGTCGATCGCGGATCTGAGTGAAGTGTGGCTGGATGCCGAAGTATTTGAACGCCAAGCGCATCGCGTCGCGGTAGGCCAACCAGTTGAAGCTGTCATGGACTTTTTGCCGGGGAAAACGTTCGCCAGTAACGTGGACTTTATTTATCCAACGCTGAATGCAAAAAACCGTACTTTGCGCGTTCGCATTCGTTTGGATAACCCAGATCAATTATTGAAGCCAGATATGTTTGCCCATGTGCGTATTGAGACCACGGAACCGGGCCAAAGACGATTGATTCCGAAAGAAGCCTTAATACGTGGAGGCGAACAAAACCGTGTGGTACTGGCACTAGGTGAAGGGCGTTATAAATCGATTGCTGTCGAAACTGGCGCGTTCGGTGATGACTACGTAGAAATCTTAGACGGCTTGGTATTGGGCGATAACGTGGTGACGTCAGCGCAGTTCTTGTTGGATTCTGAGTCCAGTAAAAGCTCTGATTTCAAGCGCATGAATGTAGACAGTACCCAGACGCCAATGCCTACCAGTGCTTTGTCTGCCAGCGATATGTCGGACAATAAAATGTCAGGCCAAGCAGAGCCAGTAGCAGAACCCGCCAACAATGTTTGGGTGGCGGCACGCATTAATCGTATTGATGCGACAACGCGCATGGTGAATGTGAATCACGAAGCGATCTCGGATTGGAGTTGGCCAAAAATGACGATGGATTTTGTGCTAGCCGATTGGTTGGAGTTGGATGAGTTGCCAATAGGTAAAAACATTCAGCTTGAGATTACCCGTGAAAGTAGCACCAAGTTTGCTGTTACTGATTTTTTTGATGCTGACGCAGAGTAGGGGAATATCATGATTGAAGCGATTATCCGCTGGTCTATTCATAATCGGCTTATGGTGCTATTGGCCAGTATTATTCTTGTTGGCGCCGGTTTGTATTCGTTAAAGAATACGCCTGTTGACGCGATTCCTGACTTGTCAGATGTTCAAGTCATCATTAAAACCAGCTATCCAGGGCAAGCGCCGCAAGTAGTGGAAGACCAAGTGACGTATCCAATGACGACGGCGATGTTGTCTGTACCGGGTGCTCAAACCGTGCGTGGTTATTCGTTCTTTGGGGATTCTTATGTCTATGTGATTTTCGATGAAGACACCGACATGTATTGGGCGCGAAGCCGAGTGTTGGAGTATTTAAGTCAAGTCGCACCTTCATTACCGAGCAACGCGAGGGCGCAATTAGGGCCAGATGCAACAGGCGTTGGCTGGGTGTATTTGTATGCATTAGTTGATAAAACCGGTCAAAACGATTTAAGCCAACTGCGTTCACTGCAAGATTGGTTCTTGAAATATGAATTGCAAACAGTAGCTGGTGTGTCTGAAGTAGCGCCGATTGGCGGTATGGTTAAACAGTATCAAGTGAGTGTTAACCCCGATAAATTACGTGCGCTGAATATGCCATTGAGCCACATTCAAAATGCGATTAAACGCGGTAACCAAGAAGTCGGTGCGTCGGTCATCGAAATGGCAGAAGCCGAATACATGGTTCGAGCGTCTGGTTATATACAAAGTGTTGAAGACATTGAAATGATTCCGCTTGGCGTCAGTGAAAGTGGTACACCACTGACGATCAAAGACGTGGCTGAGGTGGGTATTGGACCACAAATGCGGCGCGGTTTAGCAGAGCTAAATGGAGAAGGTGAAGTGGTTGGTGGCGTGGTTGTCATGCGTTTTGGTGAAAATGCCCAAAAAACCATTGAAGGCGTCAAAGCAAAACTAGAAACACTTAAGTCCAGTCTGCCAAAAGGGGTTGAAGTCGTTACCGTCTATGATCGCTCTGGATTGATTGATCGCGCGGTTGAGAATTTATGGACGAAGCTGCTGGAAGAGTTTCTTGTGGTGGCGCTGGTCTGTGTGGTGTTTCTTTTCCATATACGCTCTTCTTTGGTGGCGATTATCAGTTTGCCGGTTGGTATCTTGACGGCTTTCATTGTCATGCATTGGCAAGGTATTAATGCCAACATTATGTCGCTTGGTGGTATTGCGATTGCTATTGGCGCCATGATCGACGGCGCCATCGTGATGATTGAAAACCTTCATAAGCACATGGAAAAAGTCGAAATGACTAAGGAAAACCGCTGGCAAATTGTCGCCACGGCGGCGACTGAAGTTGGGCCGGCTTTATTTTTTAGCTTGTTGATCATCACCGTTAGTTTTGTGCCTGTGTTTACTTTGGAGTCTCAAGAAGGTCGAATGTTTGGCCCCTTGGCGTATACCAAAACCTACGCTATGGCGGCATCAGCAGCGCTGGCCATTACCTTAGTGCCTGTATTGATGGGGTACTTTGTACGAGGCAAGGTATTACCAGAACATAAAAACCCGATTAATCGTGCCTTAGTTGCGATCTATATGCCGGCGTTAAAAACGGTGTTGAGTTTTCCGAAAACAACGATTGTGGTGGCGATTGCTATTTTTGCTATTGGGATGTGGCCTCTCAATAAGCTGGGCAGTGAGTTTATTCCCAGCCTAGACGAAGGCGATTTAATGTACATGCCAACGGCCTATCCGGGAATTTCCATCGGACAAGCGCGTCAGGTATTGCAGCAAACCAATAAGTTGATAGCGACCGTCCCTGAGGTGAAAACTGTCTTTGGTAAAGTAGGTCGCGCGGAAACAGCAACTGACCCTGCGCCGCTGACCATGATAGAAAGCTTCATACAATTCAAGCCTAAGTCTGAATGGCGAGACGGTATGACCAGCGACAAAATCAAACAAGAGTTAGATCAGTTAATTAAGATTCCGGGCATTACAAACGCGTGGGTCATGCCGATCAAAACGCGCATCGATATGTTGGCAACGGGTATTAAAACGCCAGTGGGTATTAAGGTTGCTGGGCCTGATCTAAAGGTCATTCAAGACATCGGTTTACAGTTAGAGAAAATATTGAAACCAGTGGAAGGCACAGCATCAGTTTATTCTGAGCGCGTGGCGGGCGGTCGTTATGTCAAGATTGATATTGATCGAGCAAAAGCCTCTCGCTATGGAATGAACATTCAAGATGTTCAAGAGTTGATCTCGTCAGCGGTGGGTGGCATGAATGTCACCAATACCATTGAAGGGCTGGAGCGCTATCCGATTAACGTGCGTTATCCGCAGGAATATCGAGATTCACCAGAGCAGTTAGCCCTTTTGCCGATTGTGACGCCGAATGGTTTACGAATCGCTCTGGGAGATATTGCGGATGTGTATGTGGAAGAAGGGCCGCCGGGGCTAAAAAGTGAAAATGCCCGTTTGAATGGCTGGACCTTTGTGGACATTGAAGGCGTGGATATTGGTCGTTATGTCGAAAACGCACAGAAAATCGTGGCGGATCAGGTGACGTTACCTGCTGGGTACTCGTTAAATTGGTCTGGTCAATACGAATACATGCAACGGGCGAAAGAAAAGCTGACGTATGTGGTGCCGCTGACATTGGTCATTATTATTGTTCTCTTGTACATCAATTTTCGTAATTTTTCTGAGGTCGCCATCATTATGGGCACATTGCCTTTTGCCATGGTGGGCAGTATTTGGCTGATGTATTTGTCTGGCTTCAACTTCTCAGTTGCGGTGGGTGTTGGCTTTATTGCGCTGGCTGGGGTGGCGGTGGAAATCGGCGTCATTATGCTGGTGTATTTGAATCAAGCGTGGGCTGAGACTCAGCGTAAATGCGCTGAAAAGGGCGTTTCGCCGCGTGTGGATACGCTTTATCACGCGGTGCTTCATGGTGCGGGTATGCGAGTTCGCCCTGTGATGATGACCGCGGCGGCTATCATTATCGGATTGCTGCCTATTTTGTATGGTACTGGAACAGGGTCTGAGGTGATGAGTCGAATCGCCGCGCCCATGGTCGGCGGTATGGTGAGCGCGGTTGTGCTGACGTTATTGGTGCTGCCAGCGGTGTATTTTCTATGGAAAAAATCGTCATTGAAACAGACGCCTTAATTTAATCAGTATTAAAAAAGTATTCTTTCGGAACTTTTGGAGATCGTGGATACAAAGAGCGTCCTTCTTTGTATCCGTTTAAAAAATTATTAATAACGCAAAAGGTAATAGCATGAAAAATATGAAATTGGCACTTTCTACATTGGCTTTGGTGGCCTCCGTTAACGTATTTGCACACGGTATGATGACCATGACATACCCTAAAGACGGTGCCATGCTAATGGCTCAGGCAGAACGTGTAGAGCTTAATTTTCAGAACCCAATGAAAGTCGTAAGTCTCAAAGTAGTAGGATCCCAAGGCAAGCCTGTGTCGGTTCGTTTTGATCGTAATGCAGATACCACTAAGAGCTTTCAAACTATGTTACCTATGTTAGCGCCGGACAGTTATACGGTTCATTGGAAAGCAATGGGCGAAGATGGGCACATGATGAAAGGGTCTTATGGTTTTATGCAGCACTAAATAGGTCCTTTAAGTTTTTTAGTGAAACGGTCTAATTAGATTTTATTTTTTAGGCTTTTATTTCAAACTTTTCATTTTAGGAAAAGGAGACTGCATGACGTTAACGAACTGGGAAATCGCGCAATTACTGACACGTTGGTTGTTGTATTTTGGTATATCAAGCGTTGTGGGTGGGCTATTTGCGTTTTGTTTGTTGCGTCATCAGTCTGCTTTATTGAGTCGTATAAAAGGGTATGTACGAGGAGGTGCGCTGGTTGGTGTGGTCGCGACGATAGCGTATTTCTTTATCCTTGTCGGTGGGACGATGGAAGAGGGTCTATGGCTCATGTTCGACCCTATGATGGTCTCTATCTATTGGGATTCGCCAGCGGGCAGTACCTTGATCGCTAATGTGATTGGTTATTGCTTGGTGATCATAGCGTCATTTACCCTTGGGTCGGATCGTGCCTTCAGTCTGTGGCCATTTTCTCGCCTGTCATTAATGGTCGCTTCCTTGGGCATAGCCAGTTTGATTTATTCGTTTTCACTCACGGGTCACGCGACGGCGCAAGCTTGGTATTATCAGATTATTTTCTTTGCTCATATTTTAATCGCTGCTTGGTGGTTAGGGCTTTTGTTTCCTTTGTGGTTAGTCATACGAAGTGCAACGGCAGAAGAGTCAAACAAGGTGTTGGAGCATTTCGGTAAACTTGCTGCCTACGCGGTGTTGGTTTTGATTGTGTGTGGTGCATGGATGAGTTTCATATTGACAGGGTGGCAGGGCTTGTTTTCGACAGATTATGGCTTTTGGTTGCTGGTGAAGCTTGCTCTGGTCGTGGCAATTCTTGCGATGGCGGCCTATCACAAGTTGCATCTTGTACCGTTAATATTAGAGCGTGGTAATACAACGCTTATACAAAAATCTATTTTAATGGAAAAAATGATCGCTTCTTCAATCTTGGTGGTCACGGCGATATTTACGACGTTTGTTGGCCCTCCAGTGCATTAATTGGAGGTGTATTTAGTGATGTTGTTTAGGTTGAAAGTTGATTGGAGGAGGAAGAATGAGACAAAATAAAATCGTTATCATTATGTTTGTTCTGCTTGTGTTTGTTAGCCAGACACTTGCCTCTGTGGCTGTTCCAATGACACATCAATCGGTGCCATTTTCCTCTGCTGTTTTTACCTCGCCGGTCGGCCATAAAGCGTCGTTGGAGAATAGGTCTGTTGGGAAATCCACTCATCAGCATCTTCAAACATTGCTGGTTACGAATACGTTAGATTGTTGCAAAGATACACACCCATGTCCTATGAGCTTTTGCATGTCGATGGCAGCCATTATAGATCACCAATGGATTCATCATGGCTCTCAACTGAGTCAGGGGATTACTAACCTAATTCAACAAGAGCGGCCACCGCGTGGTTCCTCTTTATATCGCCCTCCGATATCTGCCTAATTATTGGATGAGTCCGTCGTTTTGTCGGGCGCTCTAAGGTCACTAAACGTTATTTTCTATTATTAACCTTTCATCCACTACAGGGATAATGCCTGTTCTGGATGCTCTAAAGAATTTCATTGGAGACAATTATGTCTTTTATTCATTGCGCAATTGGGTTGCACCTGCAAGTGGGTGTTGTTGGTTTAATACAAGTAAAGGAAGTTAGGTTATGACAATATCCAAACCTTCACACGAAAAGCTGAATAAATCATCGAGCGGTACAGTGCTTAGCCGTCGTCAGTTTGTATTTGGTGCTTCTGCCATGCTGGCTTTAACGACCATTCCTTTTTCAAAAAATGCATTTGCAAGTGCAATTAGCCAATCTTTAACTCAGTTATCTGGGAAAGTCTTTGATTTAAGCATTGATTATAAAACCGTTAATTTTACGGGAACACCTGCTAGAGCAACGGTCATTAATCAGCTGTTTCCCGGACCCTTGTTACGCTGGAAAGAAGGTGAAACGGTCACGCTAAGAGTAAAAAACAATCTTGATCATGACAGCTCTTTGCACTGGCATGGGATGATTTTACCGACAGAAATGGATGGCGTTCCAGGTCTTAGTTTTGCGGGCATCAAACCGGGAGACACGTTCGAATATACATTTCCTATTAAGCAAAGTGGTACTTATTGGTATCACAGTCATTCAGGTTTTCAAGAGCAAACGGGAGCGTATGGCGCCATTGTTATAGACCCTAAAGAAGCAGACCCTGTCGTGTTTGATCGTGAGCATGTCATCATGCTGTCGGACTGGTCGGATGAGGCGCCGGAAACAATATATGCGAATTTGAAGAAGCAATCAGACTATTACAATTACAGTGAAAGAACGACGTCTGATTTGTTTTCTGATATCAAAAAGCAAGGGTTGGTGAACACTTGGAGAGCGCGCTCCATGTGGAATCAGGAGCGTATGAGTGACCGAGATATTTCTGATGTCACGGGCGCCACCTATACGTATTTAATGAATGGGAACTCACCGGCACAACCTTGGCAAGCGCTCTTTAAACAAGGAGAAAAAGTTCGTCTTCGCTTTATTAATAGCTCCGCGATGACGATATTTGATGTGCGAATTCCAGGTTTGAAAATGACCGTGGTAGCGAGTGATGGACAAAATGTTCAGCCTATTACCATCGACGAATTTCGCATGGGTGTTGCAGAAACTTACGATGTGATAGTCGAGCCGAAGATGGAGGATGCTTACTGTATTTTCGTTCAGAGCATTGACCGTTCTGGTTATACCCTTGGTAATTTCACGTCAGATGAAATGTTCACAGCCAAAATCCCTGATATGGACCCTATGCCGATCTTAGGGCATGGCGATATGGGTATGAATATGGAGGGTATGGACCACAGTAAAATGGCAATGGGTTCAGATTCCATGTCGGGCATGGAAGGCATGGACCACAGTCAAATGGCAATGGGTTCAGGCTCAATGGCTGGCATGGAAGGCATGGAAGGCATGGATCACAGTCAGTCAAATACAGTCATCCCTACTTTAGGTTTAGCTGGTTATGGCAGTAACAATGAGATTAAGCATCTAGAGTCAGAAAATGGTCCTCAAGTAGACATGCAATCAGGTATGCCTCAAAGCGGCCTTAACGACCCAGGTATTGGCTTAAGGGATCACCAAGCGAACTATAACCGTAAAGTACTGACCTACGCAGACCTAAAAGGCTTGCATCCTACTCATGATAAACGTCAACCCACTCGAGAAATCCAGCTGCATCTAACGGGCAATATGAATCGTTATATGTGGTCAATTAATGGAATCAATTTTGCTGATTCCGCTCCACTTGAATTGGCGTATAACGAAAGAGTGCGAATTACCTTGGTGAACGACACCATGATGATTCATCCCATGCACCTGCATGGTGTATGGAGCGAGTTAGAAACGGGAGATCCTGATTACATTCCACGTAAGCATACCGTGATGGTTCAGCCTGGTTCAAAAATCAGCTATTTGGTCACCGCAGACGCCTTAGGGCAATGGGCATATCACTGTCATTTGCTGTACCACATGCCTGGTATGTTTAGAAAAGTGGTCATCAAATAAGGAGAGTAATAAATGAAAAATTTTAATTCACTAGGCTTTACGTTAGCGATGGCAATGGCTTCTGCTATGAGCTCTTTGTCTTATGCCGGTGCGGAAGATGACCCTTTATTAAGTTATGTCGCCATCGATCAATTAGAAAAAGGCCTTGAGTCAGATGATCCAACCAGCTTTAGTGTTCAAGCATGGGTTGGTTATGATATGGACAAAATCTGGCTTAAAACGTCAGGCGAATACCAGAATAGTGACGAGCAAGACCTAGAAGTACAGGCTTTATACAGTCATGCCGTAGCGCCGTATTGGGATATGCAGATGGGCTTAAGGCGAGACATTAAACCGTCCCCATCTCGTGATTGGTTGGTGCTTGGTTTCCAAGGTCTGGCGCCGTATTTTTTCGACATTGACGGTACTTTCTTTGTGGGAGAAAAAGGACAAACCGCCATTCGTTTGGGCATCGAACAGGAATGGTTAATCACTCAAAAGCTGATATTAACGCCTGAATTTGAAGTGAACGCCTATGGTAAGAGCGATGACGAATTAAATATGGGTTCTGGTCTTACTGATATCAATGCAGGGCTTCGACTAAAGTATGAAATAACACGTAAATTTGCACCTTACATAGGAATCGATTGGAGTAAAAAATTCGGTGCTACCGCGGATATTGCCCGTCATGATGGAGGGAGTGTTAGCAATTCTCAGTTTGTCATGGGCGTGACGGCTTGGTTTTAAATTTTTTAACAAGAAGTAAAAGGGGTGGGCGGTGAGATGAAAGATAAAAGTCTCACTCACATCACCATTAATTTCTACGATAAATAAGAAAGGAGAATGCCACAATGCTGCGTACGGTGAAGCTATCAGGCGACTAAATTAATATCCAATAGCTAATTTTGAAAGAGGCAAAAATATGAAGGTAATAAATAAAATCATTGCAACGTCAATCTTAACGTTAGTAAGTGCTAGCGTGTTGGCACAACCTATAATAGATCTCTATAAGTCTCCGACATGTGGGTGTTGCGTTAAATGGGGTGAGATAATGGAGGCAGAGGGTTATACCGTCAATTATCATCACAAAGAAAACTGGTCTTCTTTAAAGAAAGAGGCGGGTATGCCCATGGAACTACAATCATGTCACACCGCGTTGATCGACGGTTACTTAATTGAAGGGCATGTACCAGAGCAAGATGTGGCGCGTTTAATACTAGAAAAGCCTGAAAATATATCAGGCTTGGCTGTGCCTGGAATGCCAAGATATTCTCCTGGCATGGCAGCGAAAGGTCAGGGATACCGAGATTTTAATGTGGTTCAGTTTAGCCAACAAGGAGCGATGACAGTTTATAAAAAATATTGATAAACGATTAATCTATCGAATCCAACTGGTTAGTTAGCTGATGCAATAGGAGCTCGCTAACCAGCTTCGATAATAGGCTCAAAACTCACATTTGGTACTCGCTATGTTATACAAGATAGCTGGTTTGCTTCTTCCTTAGCTCTTGGGTACGTTTTATAAGTTTAATACGATCAAGTCATTTGTATGAGATTTTGGTGTACTTTCCTGCTTCTATGTTTGTCAAATATGCCAGTTTTTGTTGGAATTTAAGCACGGTCTCTTGATCAAAAAATCCAGCGAATCAGTAATAACCGAACGTATCAATAAACGCTTTGATAGCCCTATAAAATAAATTTATGCATCTGTTTTTTTTAAGTTTATAGTTTTTAATTTACGGCTACAATTTAAACGGACATTTAATAGTAAGAGGATCCTTATGATTAAACCTGAAACTCCCCAGAATGAAGCTGAGCGATTGCATGCATTGAGAACGTTAAAAATTCTCGATACGTCACATGAAGAGCGATTTGATCGTGTGACGCGTATGGCTAAGCGAATGTTTGACGTATCCATCTCGCTCGTCAGTTTAGTTGACGAAGACCGTCAATGGTTTAAATCCAAGCAGGGGCTTGATGCGACCGAAACGCCCCGTGATATATCATTTTGTGGGCATGCTATTAATCAAAACGGATTATTCATCATTCCAGATGCGTCTGTCGATGAGCGTTTTTCGGATAACCCTCTCGTTACTGATGCTCCCAACATTCGTTTTTATGCTGGTTATCCTCTAAAGCTTAGGCAAGGCATTTATATAGGTACTTTGTGCCTTATCGATAGCAGGCCTAAAGGCCTTGATGAAGAAGATCAGCAGTTGCTTAGAGACTTGGGCGCTATGATTGAGCAAGAAATCCAATCCATTCAACTCGCTACGTTGGATGAATTAACCTTAATTTCCAATCGACGTGGTTTTTTGACGCTGGTTGAGCAGAGCTTTAAATCGTGTCAACGTAATGAAAAATCCATGTCATTTATATTGTTTGACCTAAACAAATTTAAGGCCATCAATGATGACTATGGTCACCATGAAGGTGACTTCGTATTGACGACCTTTGCACAAATAATGCTGGACTCATTTCGCGATTGCGATGTGATTGGTCGACTCGGTGGAGATGAGTTCGTTGCGATGCTAAGCGACTCTGATGAAGGGGAAGCTGATGTTGTTTTAGAGCGATTTGCTACCGCCGTCGAAAAGGTAAATGAAACCTTAAATAAACCATACAAAATTGAGTACAGTGCTGGTGTTATGCACTTTAAACACGATACGGAGAAATCAATAGAAGAAATGATCCAAGATGCGGATGCAGCGATGTATGAGCAAAAGAAAGGTAAGGCTCGATAGCGATTTGATTGATGCTTTATAATCACTATAAAGCATCAATCTTTCTTTAGGCGCTATTAGCGGAAGGCGTTAGATTTTTTATACTACTGGGTATGGTTAATCAGACTCATCGTTCTTAAGCAGTTTTAGACTACCGTCAATGTGGATGTCTCGTTGTGGAAACGCAATGACAATATTGTGCTCTGCGAGTAATTCATCAAGACGAAAACGAACATTACTTTTTGCCACTCGCAAGCCACCTTCCATATTAGATTGTATCCAGAAATTTACTTCAAAAATAAGCGCGTTGTCGCCAAAGTCTTCAAAGATAACTTGTGGTTTAGGTGTGCTTAGAACGCTTTCTTGTTCTTCGGCGGCTTGTAGGATCAATGCAGCCACTTTCTTTGCCGGAGAGCCATAGGCGACGCCTATTTTGACTGAGGTTCGCATCAGTTTGTCTACTAATGTCCAGTTCACAATCGTATTTTCTAGTAACTTACTATTAGGGATAAGCATGTGGACACCATCTACTCGTCTGAATCGAGTCGAGCGAGTATTAATTTCTTCAACAATGCCTTTGGCGTTTTCAACTTCTAAAAAATCGCCGATGCGGATGGGCTTTTCCCACATCAAAATCCAGCCACTGATAAAGTTGTTAATGATATTTTGTGCGCCGAAACCAAAGCCAATGGCAATCGCGCCGGATAAAAAGGCAAACGCGGTGATAGGGACATTAATAATGTCTAAAACTGTGATCGCTATAATGCTAATGGCGAGTGCGTACAGAAGTCGACGGACTAGATGTATGATATTCGGATCGGCGTTTCTGGTCGTTAATTTCGACGTTAACAGGCGGACCAAATATTTGGTCGCCCAAAATCCGACAAGCGCTAAAATTGGAATCAGCAATACACCGCCTATCGTGATGGAATGATCTGCGACGCTAAAGAATTTATAGCTCAATATGCTGTATACGTTATCTATGTCTAGCAAAGGTATTACTCCCACAATTTGTGTAGAGTATTAAACACTATTTCAATGGCAAAATATCTAGGGAGCGCACGAATAATCTTCTCTTAAGATAATCCATTTTTGGCTTTCGTGTCTGAGCATAACGTGTTGCTCATCTTACTAAATGGCCTCTCTAAAAAGAGTAGGCTAAGAATGCTTTTTTGCATCTTCTTTATCAGTGTTAATTTTTTTGAACGATATCCTTAAACGCCTGATATTGAGATAAATACACATGACCACTTAAATGTTGTAAAAATCCGCTGCACTCTAAATGATCCATGACAGGCCCTTTTACTTCGGACAGTGATAGCTTGATTCCAAGGATTAACAATTGGTTATTTAACGATTCGAGCATTTCCAACGCACTAAAATCAATGTCATTCACGGCGCTGCATTGAATGACTATGTGAGTAATGTCTTGGCGCTTATTGATGCTGTCTATTATGTAATCTTCTAGAAAGGCCGCATTCACAAAGAACAAGCTCTCATCAGGTCGTAAACACAGTAGATTAGGGGACGTTTTTACTTCATAGCGTTTCACATTACGAAAATGCTCGGTGCCTTCAATCAACCCAACTTCCGCCACGTGTGGTCTGGATGTGCGAGATAAGTGCAGTAGAATCGATAAACCGACGCCAGATGCAACGCCCACTTCTACGCCGAGTAATAGCGTAACGATAATTGTTGCCAGTACGGCATAAAAATCACTACGAGAGAAGACCCACGTTTTTTTCAAAATAGAAAAGTCGATCAAGGTGGTGACGGCCACAATAATGGTTGCCGCCAGTGTCGCTTTAGGTAGGAAGTACAAAACAGGTGTCAAAACGAGAGACGCAATCATAATACCAATCGCTGTCATCACACCGGCCAGTTGCGTGACGGCGCCCGCATCAAAATTGACAACGGAGCGCGAAAATCCGCCCGTCACAGGAAAACCACCAGACACGCCAGACGCGATGTTTGCTGCCCCTAAACCGATGAGTTCTTGGTTGGGGTTTACCTTTTCTCGTCTTTTTGCCCCCAATGTTTTACCGACAGATATGGATTCTACATAGCCAATGATGGAAATCATTAAAGCGGGTAACACTAAGCTTTTGATCAATTCAAGCGAAGGTAAGGATAAACTCAAATGAGGCAAACCAGCAGGAATAGTTCCCGTAATAGCGACCCCATGAGCCTGTAGGTCAAAAGCATAAACAATGCCTAGACTGGATAAAACACCAATAATAGGGGGTGTTTTCGCCAAGGAAGCGGCGGAGGCTTCTGGTACTTTTAGCATGACGAAAAAGCGTTTGGCATAACGTCGTGCTAACAACAAAAACAAGACAATAGACACGCCAACCACAAAAGTAACGGGTTTAAAGTCACCAATGCTCTCTAGCATGCTGAATATCTGCGTCACCACATTATCACCATGGGCTTGAATGCCTAAAATATGCTTAAGCTGACTCAGGGCGATAATGATACCCGAGGCAGAGATAAAACCAGATATCACAGAGTGAGACAAAAGATTGGTCACCATACCAAGCTTCATCACGCCCATGATGATCAGCATGACACCAGACAATAAGGCGAGGGTAATCGCCCCCGTCAAATAGCTCGCGCTACCTTGTTCAGCAATGGCGGCCAGAGACGTCGCGGTCATTAAAGACGCGACGGCAACAGGTCCAACGGACAACGACGTGCTGGTTCCAAATAAAGCATAAAGTACTAATGGCAGAATGCTCGAATACAAACCTACTTCTGGTGGCACCCCAGCCAACATGGCATACGCCAAGGACTGAGGGATCAACAGCATGGTAACAATAAAGGCCGCTGTAGCATCTTGGCTAAATTGCACACGGTTATAATTTCTTAGCCAAGACAACGCAGGAAATAAGCGTTCAAGCATCATGTTAGACTCTCGTTATTTGCGCATTTTAGGTGAGACAAACCACTCATAACCTTTCAACATGCCGTGCCAATAGAAGGGAGGCAACAGGTCTTCTTTGAGTATCCACGCTAATCTTGTCGCTTTCGTGCCGTTATTAAGCCAGTTGGGAAAGGTGGGCATTAATGTTCCACCATAGCCAAATTCTGCTAAGACGATTTTGCCTCTTTCAACAGTCAGTGGGCATGAGCCATAACCATCGTAAATGGCTCTAACCTTACGACCTTGTATTGTGTCGGCAATATTTTGCGCAACAACAGGTGCTTGTTTACGAACCGCCGCCATGGTTTTTGCATTCGGCGTATTGGCCACGTCACCCAATGACCAAATGTTGTTAAAGGTAGTATGTTGCAAGGTCTCTTTATCGACATTAACCCAGCCAGCATCATCGACTAAAGGGCTGTTGCGGATGAAATCTGGTGCGCTTTGTGGCGGACAAACGTGCAGCATATCGAACTCGGCTTCGACAACTGTTGGCTGGCCGTTTTCATCTTTTGCCGCGAAATAAGCGCGCTTGTTTGGGCCGTCTACTTTAACGAGGTTGTGGTTGAAATTCGTAGTGATCTGATATTTTTCGATGTAGCTTTGAAGGGCAGGTACATACTCGGATACTCCAAATAACACGCCGCCAGCATTGTAAAAAGAGACATCAATATTGTTAAGCATGTCTTGCTTAAACCAGTGATCGCAAGATAAGTACATCGCTTTTTGTGGCGCACCGGCGCATTTAATGGGCATCGGTGGTTGAGTGAAAATCGCTTTTCCGCTTTTAAGGTTCTGTGATAGTTCCCACGTGTAAGGCGCTAAATCGTATCGATAGTTAGATGTGACGCCATTGCGACCTAATGTTTCGGACAAGCCTTCAATGGCGTCCCAGTTCAGCTTAATACCAGCCGCTACCACTAAATATTGATAACCTATGTGGTGGCCATTCTCAAGCGTCACTTTGTTGTCGTTGGGGTGAAACGTTTTGACGGATTCCTTAAGCCATTTGGTTCCTTTAGGAATAACATCGGACATGTTTCTTCGTGTGCTTTCTGCTTTAAAAACCCCACCACCAACGAGTGTCCAGCCAGGTTGATAAAAATGATTGGCCGCGGGGTCTATTAAGCAAATGCTCAAATCTGGCTTACGTTTCAATAAGCTGGCCGCGGTGGATATGCCTGCTGTGCCAGCACCCACAATGACAACATCAAACGTCATATCATCAGAGGGTGCTTTTGATGACGTTTCAGTGGCTGCTTGCCAAATAACGCTAGAGCGGTTGCCTGTTCGACAATACGCATGAATGTTGTCGCCGTCCTTAATGACGGCTTTAAACGCTTCCACATCCGAAGGTTGCATTTGCCCACCGCTGAAGGGAATGTGCACGGCATTAATGTTTTTTTCTTTTGCCAAGGCTTTTACCTCAGCAAAAGTCAGTTGACCTTCTTCTTCATTATCAGGTCGGTTACAAATGATGAGAGTGATGCCTAGCTGTGACAAGGTTTCTACGTTGGCCAGGCTAATTTGATCAGACACCGAATAATTGTCCGTAATTTGTTTGCGTAACATGTTTGTTTCCTCGATGTTTTTATTAGAATTTATGTATTAATGAATACCGTTGGATTACTTAAAGGCATTCAATGGGATTTTTAAGTAAGCCAAGCCGTTATCTTCCGCTTTTGGCATATGCCCAGCCCGCATGTTGATTTGAAGTGAGGGTAGAATAAGGCGTGGCATGGCCAATGTTTTGTCTCGCGTTTCGCGTAAATTGACAAACACAGACTTACTAATGTCACTCTTGACGTGAATATTTCCTTCTCTTTGTGCTTTTACTGTCGTTTGAAACTCCAATTCGCGACCATTTGGACAATAGTCATGGCACATGAAAATACGATAATCTTCAGGCAAGGCTAATATTTTTTGAATGGAATCAAACAAAGTGCCGGCATCCCCGCCGGGAAAATCAGCGCGGGCTGTGCCGGCATCAGGCATGAATAACGTATCGCCCACGAATACCGCATCCCCCAAAATATGGGTAAAGCAAGCTGGTGTATGACCGGGAGTGTGCATTGCCACACATTGCATTGACCCCACTTGATACACTTCATCATCACTGAATAAGTGATCAAACTGGGAACCATCATGTTTAAAGTCGGCGCCTTCATGGAAGACGGTGGCAAAGGTGTCTTGCACGGTTGTAATGTGTTTGCCTATGCCGATTTGACCGCCTAGTTTTTCTTGCAAGTAAGGCGCGGCGGAAAGGTGATCCGCATGAACATGCGTTTCAATCAACCATTCAACAGTTAGTTTATGAGCGGCGACGTAGTTTACGATCTCATCGGCTCCCTTATAAGAAGTACTGCCTGAGGCATAATCAAAGTCTAAGACGCTATCAATAATCGCGCAGTTGGATGAATCTGGATCCTTAACCACGTACGAGAAAGTATTAGAGTCTTTATCAAAGAAAGCCGCGACATTGGGTTTTGTTATTGTGTTCGTCATTACTCTTTCCCTTTCGGTTTTGTCTTTAATTCGTAAATAACCGCTTATCGGTTTGATAACCTCCATAGAGCAGAAAGCATGCCAATGATGTGGTTTAAATATAACTCATTGAATTTAATGTGTTTATTGTATTTTATGAGTTTTTCTAATTAAATTAACTTTGACTAATATAGTGTAAATTGCCATATTTCGTTTTCAATTTTGACAAATATGACAATTTTTTATGAACATCATTGCATCCGATGTACCTTCTTATGAAGGGATGGCGAATATGTTAGAGGGCTATGACTGTCCTGCTATTTTAGTGTCTGTGGATTATCAAATATTAGCGATTAATCAACTTTACCGAAATGAATTTGGTGATGTTCCACTGCCTAAAAAAGCCCGTTGCTATGAGGTTTCTCATGGCTATACCGTTCCCTGCGATGAGGCCGGAGAGGATTGTCCTTTGTCTGCGGTAATGCACAGTGGTCATAAAGAACGAGTGCTTCATATCCACCAAACGCCGCGTGGAAAAGAGCATGTCGATGTAGAAATGCTGCCAATTCATGATGCTCAAGGTGAGCTGCTTTTCTTTGTTGAACTATTGCGAAGAGTGTCAATCGCCAGTGCTGAAAACATGAGCAACAAGCTGGTGGGGGCGAGTAAACGCTTTAATCAGATGTTAGAAAAAGTCACCCGAGTGAGTAGAAGTGAGGCTTCCGTTCTCTTATTGGGGGAATCAGGAAGTGGTAAAGAGCTAGTGGCGACGGCGGTTCATCAAGGTAGCCTGCGGGCCAATAATTCATTAGTAACGTTAGAGTGCGCGGGGCTTACCGACTCGCTGTTTGAAAGTGAACTGTTTGGTCATGTAAAAGGCTCTTTTACAGGAGCCAACAACAACCGAACAGGGCTGGTTGAGCTGGCCAATGGTGGGACTTTATTTTTAGATGAAATTGGTGATGTGCCACTTTCTATGCAGGTAAAACTGTTGCGTCTTATTGAAACGGGGTCTTTTCGGCCGGTGGGGTCCTCGACGATTAAGCACAGTAATTTCCGCTTAATTTGTGCGACTCATAAAAGCCTTGCTCAAATGGTGAGAGCAGGGGCGTTCCGTCAAGACCTCTATTACCGGATTAATGTTTTTCCTATTTATGTGCCTTCGCTGCGCGAGCGACAAGACGATCTGCCTTTGTTAATCAATACTTTACTTAAACGTATAAGCGAACGAAAAGAGTATCACCTCACCGATTCTGCCTTACAAATACTAAAGCGATACGATTTTCCGGGTAACATCCGAGAGCTGAGTAATATCCTTAACCGAGCGGTCATTCTGACGGACACCAATCTTATTGAACGCAGTACAATTCAAGAATGCTTGAATATTGATAATGAACTTAGCCAACAAAGTGATACTCCGTTAACACTGCCGTTGAGTTCTCATAAAATCCATGGTTTTGAAGAGAAGTGGGTGGATTTGAAAACTGCGGAAAAGCATTATTTATCTGACCTTATGGCGTTTCATAATAATGATAAAGAGAAGGTGGCGCAGGTGGCGGGTATTAGCCTTCGTTCTTTATATCGTAAGTTATAAAACTCTTGTTGGTACTATGAATCTTATACTTAACCAACATACTAAATAGCTGAAAGTGGCGACGAAAGCTATTGATCGTCGTGAACAAAAAATCCGATCTTACCCCTAGAGAAACAAGTGAGCTTGTTCGCACCTCCCTAGTCTATCCTCCCTAAGATGTTAACTGCTTATTGCCTGTCATGGATCACTGTTTGAGCCGTCGACATTACGCTAACGTAGTAGTTACAGATAAAAAATACAGCACTCCAGTGATTGAAGAGGGTAATCAATATTAAGTTTTATTACTTAGATTGAGCTTTCTTGGCGATGGGCATGATAGATGGTTTTGTATCGACCTGATTGGCGTTGGGATGTTAATAAAGGGATTAAGGCATGACAGACTTGCACACTAGCGTCAAAGAAGCAGAAGAAATCACCTCAGAAACAGCCCCCCTTAACACTGGTACTGTGATTTCGATACGCGGCAGTGTCGTGGATGTGCGTTTTGATCATCAGTTGCCACCGATTCGTACCTTGTTGCATACCGGAACCAAAAAACAGATTGCCATTGAGGTTTTTTCTCAATTAGACGCTCATCGAATTCGTTGTATTGCCCTGACGCCAACCCAAGGTCTTGCCCGTGGCATGTTGGTAGAAGACACTGGAAAGCCCCTACAAGCGCCGGTTGGAAAAGAGATTCTGTCGCGCATGTTCGATGTATTTGGCAACACCATTGATCAAAAAGCGCCACTGAAAGAGGTTCAATGGCGTTCCGTTCATAACGAACCACCCGCCTTAGAAAGACGCTCCACCAAGACACAAGTATTCGAAACCGGAATTAAGGTGATTGATGTCTTAATGCCGCTTGAGCGCGGCGGAAAAGCCGGTTTATTTGGCGGTGCGGGTGTTGGGAAAACCGTTCTGTTGACCGAAATGATTCATAACATGGTCGGTCAGCATGCAGGCGTGAGTATCTTTTGTGGCATTGGTGAACGTTGTCGTGAAGGTGAAGAGCTCTATCGCGAGATGAGAGACGCGGGCGTGTTGGATAACATGGTGATGATGTTTGGGCAAATGAATGAACCGCCCGGCGCGCGTTTTCGTGTGGGTCATGCGGCGTTAACCATGGCGGAGTATTTCCGTGACGACGAACATCGCGATGTTTTGTTACTCGTCGACAATATTTTTCGTTTCATTCAAGCGGGCATGGAAGTGTCTGGTTTAATGGGACAGATGCCTGCTCGGTTAGGTTATCAGCCAACCATGGGCACTGAATTATCACAATTAGAAGAACGTATTGCCAATACTGGCAGCGGCGCAATCACCTCGATTCAAGCCGTGTATGTGCCAGCCGATGACTTTACTGATCCTGCCGCCGTGCATACTTTTTCGCACCTTTCCGCCTCTATTGTACTGTCACGTAAACGTGCCAGTGAAGGGCTTTACCCCGCGATCGACCCGTTACAGTCCAGTTCAAAAATGGCGACGCCGAGTATTATCGGCAGACGACATTATGACCTTGCGCAGGATATTCGTCGTACGTTGGCGCAATACGCAGAGCTCAAAGACATCATTGCCATGCTCGGCATGGAACAGTTATCGCCAGAAGACCACAAGGTGGTCGGGCGAGCTCGACGTTTAGAGCGTTTTTTAACTCAGCCGTTTTTCACCACCGAGCAGTTCACCGGTATGTCTGGGAAATTGGTCAGTCTTGATGACGCGTTGGATGGTTGTGAACGGATTCTTAAAGACGAATTTGAAGACTATCCCGAAAGCGCGCTCTATATGATTGGCGCGATTGATGAAGCGCATAAAAAATACAAGCTACCTGGTGCAAAGGAGGATCAACATGGCACTAACGTACATGACGCTTAAGGTTTTGTTGCCTTACAAAGTCTTTGCCGAGGTACCCCAAGTCAAGCGCATTGTCGCGATGACGCATCAAGGCGCATTTGGCATTTTACCCAATAGATTGGACTGCGTCGCCGCGTTGTCAGCGGGCATCTTGGTCTTTGAAACAGAAGGTGCAGAAGAAACTTACCTTGCGGTGGATGAGGGCGTTTTGGTGAAAACGGGTTTGGATGTCAGGGTTTCTGTACGAAATGCCATGAGTGGCATGGGTTTGGACGCCTTGCGAGCCGCGGTAGAAAAAGAATTTATGCAGCTCGACGAGCAGGAACGAACGCTGCGTTCTGTGTTGACCAAGATGGAAAGTGGTTTTATTCAACGCTTGGTGGCGTTTAAGCCGGATACAAACGTGTTATGAAAAACGAGAATGAACCGAACTCTACATTGAAAAAAAAACCGCCCAGCAGCGATAGCCAACAAAACTACAGCCAGCAGGTGGGCGACATGGCGTCACGCAAGCTAAAGGCGCAGCGACATGTTAATAAAACCGTGTGGTCTGGGTTAGGGATGATGGGATTAATTGGCTGGTCTATAGCGATTCCCACGGTGCTCGGTGCAGGGCTTGGTATTTGGTTAGACGATCTTTATCCCGGTGGGCGTTCGTGGACATTGGCGCTGCTGGTCGTTGGTCTTTGTCTTGGCTGTTTTAATGCGTGGCACTGGGTCGATAAAGAAGACAAAGATATTCATCAACATGAGGATAACAATGATGCTGATTGATTTTAGCGACAACCTATGGGGCGGTATTGCCTACGCAATTTTTGTGGGCGTATTGCTAGGTGTTTTTTATTTTGCAGGACTTTGGTGGACCGTACGTCGACTAGGTTCTAGTCACTATATCGCGCCATTGTTTCTATTTAGTATGGTGTTTCGTATCAGTGTCGTCATGGTCAGCTTTTATGTCTTTTTGGGCAATGATTGGCGAACGTTATTACTGGGCTTACTCGGGTTCTTTGTACTGCGCTTGTTTGCTACGGGTCTCATTCGTTTAAAGGACAACCCTGTTGTCATCGCTCCCGTTCTGAGCATTAACGATGAACATTCTCATGCAGGTGATCGTTAATGCACCTCAGTCCGGATCAAATTATTTACTGGCAAATGGGGTTCTTTAAGCTCAATGCCACCATCGTATTTACTTGGTTGGTGATGTCAGTGCTGGTGGTGGCTTCTATCTTTATCACTCGTAAATTGTCTATCAATCTACAGAGCTCTCGCTGGCAGAATCTGTTGGAAGTGGTGGTGATCAACATCAGTAAACAGATCGAAGAAGTGGGACTAAGCCAACCTCATAAATACCTTGGTTTTTTGGGCTCGCTGTTTTTATTCATTGCGCTTTCTGCGCTTGGCACTGTGATTCCGGGGTTTGAACCACCCACAGGCTCGCTCTCTACCACGGTCGCTTTGGCTGTGTGTGTGTTGGTGGCAGTGCCGTTATTTGGTATTCAAGAGCAAGGGTTGGGTTG
This sequence comes from Marinomonas maritima, assembly GCF_024435075.2. Lineage (NCBI taxonomy): Bacteria > Pseudomonadati > Pseudomonadota > Gammaproteobacteria > Oceanospirillales > Oceanospirillaceae > Marinomonas > Marinomonas maritima. Next base: position 179,249 of record NZ_JAMZEG020000002.1, read on the forward strand.
TTACCTTTCTTCTTATGCCAAGCCAACCATCATTATGCTGCCATTTAATATTATCAGTGAGGTGTCGCGAACCTTGGCGCTCGCGGTGCGATTGTTTGGCAATATGATGAGCGGCGCTATGATCATCGCGATTTTGCTTACCATTACGCCATTCTTGTTTCCTGTAGTGATGACACTACTGGGTTTGCTGACAGGCATAGTGCAAGCCTACATCTTTTTTATTCTGGCAACCGTGTACATCGCGGCGGCCACCCGTTCCCAAAAAACAGAAGTCCAACAAGCTGAGCCTAATGCGCCCAGTTAACTGTTATGACGATTTAACTTTAATGGCTATTTAATCTTATGAACATTTATGGAGTGACTATGGACAGCATGACGATTATTGCGGTGGTATCGATTATTACCGCGGGACTGACGATTGCCATCGGTGTTATTGGGCCGTCATTGGGGGAAGGTAAGGCTGTGGCGACCGCGTTGTCGTCATTGGCTCAGCAACCAGATGCCTCAGCAACCATTACCCGAACCTTGTTTGTGGGTTTGGCGATGATCGAATCCACCGCGATTTATTGTTTTGTGGTGTCAATGATTTTGCTGTTTGCCAACCCTTTCTGGAATTACGGCATTGCCCAAGCGACAGGTCAATAAATTATGTTGATTGATTGGTTTACCGTCATTGCGCAACTCATCAATTTTCTTGTTCTCGTGTGGTTGCTGAAGCGTTTTTTGTACCGTCCTATTCTTGATGCGATCGATGCACGTGAAAAACGCATTGTGGACGAGCTTGCTGATGCCGACGAAAAGAGAGCGGAAGCCGAGCAGCAGCGTGAGACATTCCAGCAAAAAAATGCAGAATTTGATCAGCACCGTGCCGCGAAAATGAGCAAAGTGACAAAAGACGCAAAAGCCGAAAAGGCGCGTTTGCTGAATGAAGTACGTGAAGAATCGGATGCGTTACGCAGCAAACTAGAATTGGCGCTTAAAAACGAGCAGCATAGTTTGCAGGATGCACTGAGTCAGCGAGCGCGAGAAGAAGTGTTTGCGATTGCTCGGAAAGCGTTGAGTGACCTTGCTGGCACCAGTTTAGAAGCACGCATGGCCGTTATTTTTGTGCAGCGTTTAGACGCATTAAAAGACGAAGAAAAAGCCAGCTTACAATCTGCCTTTGCAGGCTCGGATCAGCCTTTAATCGTTCATACGGCGTTTGATCTTCCAGAAGAGCAGACCGCGCTTATTAGAGCAGCACTTAAGGATATCTTGGGAGATTCGGTAGACATTCAGTTTGCTACTGAGCCTGCGGTCGTCAGTGGTATCGAAATCAATGCTAACGGTCAGAAAATAGCGTGGAGCATTGTCGACTACCTTGCCACATTAACTAAGCGTGTGAACCAAGTGTTGCAGTCCCATGACGATAGTCGCCAGCAGGATCAAAGCAAAGAGCAAGCCTCATGAAGTCTATGTTTGACGAATTATTCTCAGGCTTAGCTCAGGCACGACAATCTTTCGAGCCAGCATTAACGCCACGTGAAGTCGGTGTTATTACCAGCGTTGCTACCGGTATTGCCAAAGTGTCCGGCTTGCCAGGTGTGGGCTATGAAGAACTGCTTAAGTTTCCCGGTGATATTTATGGCATAGCCTTTAACGTGGATGAAAATGAAATTGGTGCCGTGTTGCTAGGTGACTATTGGCACTTACAGGCGGGCGATGAAGTTGAACGTCTCGGTCATGTCGTCGATGTACCCGTTGGTGAAAATTTGATCGGCCGTATCATCAACCCAATCGGTGAACCTCTGGATGGCAAAGGCAAACTAGTGGTCAGTGAACGTTTACCGGTTGAGCGACCATCGCCAGCGATTATGGATCGTGCCGCCGTTAGCGTACCTTTGCAAACTGGCATCAAGGTCATTGATGCCTTGATTCCGGTGGGTCGAGGACAGCGAGAATTGATTCTTGGTGATCGGCAAACCGGCAAGACGGCGATTGCGCTTGATACCATATTGAATCAGCGCGGAAAGAATGTGTTGTGCGTTTATTGCGCCATTGGACAACGTGCTTCTGGTGTTGCCAAAGTTATTGCGACGTTGCGTGAACAAGGCGCGCTGGAATACACCGTGGTGGTGGTAACCGAGGGGAACGATCCACCGGGGCTTGCGTACCTTGCGCCTTATGCGGCTACCAGTATTGCTGAGCACTTTATGGAAAAGGGCCGCGATGTACTGATTGTTTATGACGACCTGACACATCACGCACGAGCGTATCGTGAATTGTCACTCTTGTTACGTCGGCCGCCGGGTCGAGAAGCCTTCCCTGGTGATATTTTCTATATTCACTCGCGGCTTTTGGAACGGGCGACGCACTTAAGTGCCGAGCTTGGTGGTGGTTCATTGACTGCGTTGCCGATTATCGAAACCGAAGCGCAGGATATTTCAGCGTACATTCCTACCAATCTAATCTCTATCACCGATGGGCAGATTTATCTTTCGCCTGCGTTGTTTGAACTGGGGGTTTTGCCCGCAGTTGATGTGGGAAAATCAGTGTCTCGTGTTGGCGGTAAAGCCCAAAGAGCGGCGTACCGCGGCGTGACAGTCGATCTTAAATTAGCGTATGCCCAGTTTGAGGAGTTAGAAGCCTTTGCCCGTTTTGGGGCGCGATTAGACGATAATACGCTGAAAATTATTGAACATGGCCGACGCATTCGAGCGTGTTTGATGCAGCCTGAATTCGCTCCTGTGTCGATGGCAGAGCAAATTACTGTTTTGGTGGCACTGACGGCAGATTTGTTTGATGACATTTCTTTAGCGCACATGCCAGCGGCGGAGCAAGCGGTACGTGATGCGGCGATTAACATACCTGATCAGCTGGTTGAACGATTAGAAAGTTCTGAAAAATTAAGCAAGGAAAATAAAGCCGTTATCCTTCAGCTTGCACGCCAAGCGCTTGATGATTTTCAGTCAGACGTTGATTTAACAGGTTTGGATTGGACGGAGAAAGCGTCTAAGCAAACGCATTCAAGTGAGCCGTCATGACCGACAGCATCGCCAGTTTGCGCCATAAGATCACCAGTGCTAAAGACCTTCAATCCGTCGTGCGCAGTATGAAAACCATCGCGTCCTCGAGCATTGGGCAATATGAAAAAGCGGTTCATTCGCTGGACGATTATTACCAAACGGTGCAATTGGGGCTGGTGGCTTGTTTGTCAGCAAATACCCAATCGGCTGAGTTGGGCAGGCCTTTAGCGATCGTAAACCGATCTCAAAAAAACGTGTCAGGTGTGGGCGTGATTGTGTTTGGTTCGGATCAGGGATTGGTAGGACAATTCAATGAAGCGATGGTTGAATTTGTGGTTGAATCCTTGGCTAAGTTACCGGGTGAAAAAACCGTCTGGGCGGTTGGGGAGCGTGTACAGTCTCGCTTACTCGATACCGCACTCAAAACAGAAGACAGTTTTACCTTACCCGGCTCAATTCATACCATTACCGCACTGGTGGGCAACATTTTGATCGAACTGGAAGCGAAGCGCGAGCAAGGTGTGATTGATCAAGTATTTCTTTTTCATCATCGGCCCGAATCTGATTCGATTTATCGGCCAGTCTGTCAGCAACTACTGCCCTTGGACGCCGCTTGGCAGCACAATCTTGAGGGTATTCACTGGCCAACAAACAACCTTGCGGAAGTGATGCCAAATCAAGATCAAACACGGCGTGCGTTTGTGCGTGAATACTTGTTTGTTAGTTTATTTAGAGCGTGTGCAGAGTCGCTTGCCAGCGAGAACGCCAGTCGTCTCGCTGCTATGCAGCGAGCTGAAAAGAACATCGATGAATTACAAGAAAACCTAAACCAAACGTTTCACCGTTTGCGTCAAAGTGATATTGACGAAGAGTTGTTTGATGTCTTATCAGGCTTCAACGCGCTGAATTAGAACCTCGATCAATACTTCCTATAAAAAAACGTATGCTTTTTTTAAAGAGAGATGTGCTTGGTAAAAGCCAATCGCTTCAACCTCATAGCGATCCATAACGCGCTAAATTTTTAAAATACGCTTAGAAACGATTTGTGTTCAATCTTAGAACTCAGTAATAAGTGCGCTCATTGTAGATTTAATGATTTAGCGCAGTGTCAGTGTGTATTTAATCTTGCATTATAAAGTGGTGTTGTACATTTAAATTGAAAATTTGAGTATGGCAGGCTTTTAATTTAGTGGTGCTGAACTTAAGTGCTACTGATGTTTGGGTTTATTTTTCCTTTTATTTAAATTGTATTTTTTAAAATAACTGAATACGACTGTACTCATTATTTTAATGAAAGTGATTTTTTAAAAGGTGCTTTTTAAATAAAAAATAGAATCCCCCCGTTTTTTAAAGGACGTTAATAATGACTTTTAAATTTCCAACCGCGTATACCATTCTTTTTATTTTAATCGCATTGATCGCTGCTGGCACTTGGATTGTACCCGCTGGACAATATGACCGTGTTGAAAGTGTGGTACTAGGAAAAGAAGTGCCTGTCCCTGGTACTTATCAGCAAGTTGAAGCGAACCCCCAAGGTGTTGTTGATGTTTTCCTTGCGCCCATCGCTGGATTTTATAATCCAGACAGTTATGAGGCCGCGGCGATTGATGTGGCCTTATTTGTTCTGATTATTGGTGGTTTCTTAGGTGTGGTCACCAAAACGGGCGCGATTGATACTGGCGTTTCTCGCGCCATGGTGAAGCTGAAGGGCCATGAAAAATGGATGATACCGATTTTGATGGCGCTATTTGCGCTGGGCGGTAGCACCTATGGCATGGCCGAAGAATCACTGGCTTTTTACGCCTTACTGATTCCAGTGATGATAGCCGCAGGGTATGATTCTGTGGTGGTGGTGGGTATTATTTTATTGGGTGCTGGTATCGGAACGCTAGGTTCAACCATTAATCCCTTTGCGACGGTTATCGCTGCTAATGCGGCAGACATTCCTTTTACTCAAGGCATTGTATTGCGATTTTTTATCCTGCTTAGCGGTTGGTTGGCTTGCGTTGTCTATGTGATGCGCTACGCCGAAAAAGTCAAAAACAATCCTAAACTGTCTATTGTTGCTGATCATCAAGCGGATATAGAAGCGCAATTTTGTAAAAAAACTGACGTTGCCAGCGAGCTTGAGCTGACGCTTTCTCAGAAGTTGGTATTGGTTATTTTTGCCTTAACCTTTGCGGTGATGATTTGGGGTGTATCAAGTCAAGGCTGGTGGATGGCAAAAATGGGCGCGCTCTTTATTGCATCGTCTGTGTTGGTGGGGTTTGTCACTTGGATGGGGGAAAAAACCTTTACAGAAGTCTTTATCAATGGCGCCCGTGATTTATTAGGCGTGGCCATTATTATTGGAATTGCACGGGGTATTGTTGTTGTCATGGACGCCGGTCACATGACAGATACTATTTTGCATTTAGGTGAAGAAACCCTCAGTGGTTTATCGGCTGTCGTCTTTATCAATGCGATGTTTGGTATTGAAGTACTTATGTCGTTTTTTGTTCCTTCTTCCTCTGGTTTAGCGGTTTTAACCATGCCGATTATGGCGCCATTGGCTGATTTTTCTGGCGTAGGCCGTGAATTGGTGGTGACGGCGTATCAGTCTGCTAATGGACTGGTGAACTTATTTAATCCTACGTTTGCTGTGGTGATGGGCGGATTGGCCATTGCTAAGGTGCCTTACGAAAGATGGTTACGCTTTATTTGGCCGCTATTGTTGGTTCTTTGTCTCATCATTATGGGCTCTCTCAGTGTTGTCGCGCTAAGCGCATAAGCCTTGGCTTATTCGTACCTTTTTTGGCCTTGATGAATTGTTTTTGTGCTTGGCCTTAGGTTTTTTCAACCACTTTTTAGGACACGATTATGATCGAATTTGGCGTTCACTCCGAAGTAGGCAAGTTACGAAAAGTTATTGTCTGCCGACCGGGTCTTGCCCATTCCCGCCTCACACCGGCCAATGCCGCGGAGTTATTGTACGACGATGTGTTGTGGGTTCAGCAGGCGCGGACAGACCACATGGACTTCTGTATGAAAATGGAGAGTCGTGGCGTAAAAGTACTCGAATTTGGGTTGTTATTAGAACAAACCTTACGCGATAAAACGGCGCGGGCTTGGGTTCTTGATCGTCGTATTAACGAGAATCAAGTGGGTGTTGGTATGTTGAATGATTTGCGCAGTTGGCTCGATGATATGCCGGCTGAGCAATTGTCTATTTACCTTATTGGTGGTATTTCAGTTCATGATTTACCTTTCCAATCTCATGGCATGTTCGGTAACTATCTTGGGGTTGATGGTTTTGTCATTCCCCCGTTACCAAATACACAATTTACCCGAGATAACAGCAGTTGGATTTACAACGGTGTCACAGTAAACCCTATGTATTGGCCGGCACGCCGTCCAGAAACATTATTAATTACCGCGGTATATCGCTTTCATCCTGAGTTTGCACCTGCCTTTAACAATGGCGATTTTAAAATTTGGTGGGGTGACCCAGATCAGGATCATGGTCCAGCAACCGCCGAAGGGGGCGATGTGATGGCCTGGGGCAATGGCAGTGTGTTGATCGGAATGGGCGAGCGCACGTCGCCACAAGCGGTTGGGCAAATTGCCAAACGACTCTTTGAGCAGGGTGCAGCCACTCGAGTGATTGCTTGTCAAATGCCTCGTTCTCGTTCTGCCATGCACCTTGATACCGTATTTAGCCATTGTGATCGAGATGTCGTTACGGCTTTTACCGATGTGTGTGATGAGATTCAATGTTATAGCCTACGACCAGGCGATAACGCTGGGCAGATTGATTTTCGTAAAGAGAAGAAACACTTGTTTTCCCTCGCAGCGGAATGCTTAGGCATTAAAAAACTCAACGTGGTGCAAACCGGCGGTGACCATTATCAAAAAGAACGCGAGCAATGGGATGACGGCAATAACGTCGTTGCACTGGAGCCCGGAGTGGTGGTTGCTTATGACCGTAATACTTATACCAATACCTTATTGCGCAAAGCGGGCGTAGAAGTGATTACGGTGAGTGGTGCAGAATTAGGCCGAGGTCGCGGCGGCGGTCATTGTATGACGTGTCCTATTTGGCGTGACCCAGTTGAATATTAGGTCGTAACGTCAGACTTTTTAATCACTTTTTTAAATGCACCTGTTACCAATATTACTCATTGTTATTAGCTAAATTCACATTATTTGAATTTATCTGATTCTTATTCAAGGAATTTAAAATGTCGTTCAATTTACGTAATAGAAACTTTCTTAAGTTATTAGATTTTAGTCAGCGAGATGTTAATTTTTTATTAGATTTGTCTCGGGATCTTAAACGTGCGAAATACAGTGGTATGGAGCAACAGGGATTAAAAGGCAAAAATATTTGTCTGATCTTTGAAAAGTCATCGACTCGAACTATGTGTGCGTTTGAAGTCGCTTCTTTTGATCAAGGTGCACAAGTGACTTATTTAGGGCCTTCTGGTTCACAAATCGGTAAGAAGGAGTCAATGAAAGACACGGCTCGTGTGCTGGGTAGAATGTTCGACGCGATTGAATACCGTGGCTTTGGTCAGGACGTTGTGGAAGAGCTTGCTCAATACGCGGGTGTGCCAGTGTACAACGGTTTAACCAATGAATTTCATCCAACTCAAATGCTGGCCGATTTGTTAACCATGCGTGAACACAGTGGCAAACCATTGAGTGAAGTAAGTTACGCCTATGTGGGCGACGCTCACTCTAATATGGGTCATTCGCTGATGATTGCAGGTTGTCTAATGGGCATGGATGTTCGTATTGCGGCGCCTAAATCCCTATGGCCGAGTGATGAGTTTTTAAAACCAGCACGTGAGTTAGAAAAGCGCTATGGCGGTAAACTGACCATCACAGAAGATCCTAAGGAAGCGGTTAAGGGATGTGATTTTATCCATACCGATGTTTGGGTTTCTATGGGTGAACCGGATAGTGTTTGGGAAGAGCGTATTAAACTGTTAACGCCTTACCGTGTCGACAGTGCTTTGATGCAATCGACAGGCAACAGTGCCACCAAATTCATGCATTGCCTACCGGCCTTTCATAACCGCGACACGGATGTGGGCGAAGAAATTTTCCAAAAATTTGGCATTACTGAAATGGAGGTTTCCGATGACGTATTTGAATCGGTAGCGGGCATTCAGTTTGATCAAGCAGAGAACCGTTTGCACACCATCAAGGCGATGCTAGTGGCAACGTTAGGAAATTAATAAGTGGCAACACTTGGGAACTAAAGGAGTGATGGTATGAGAATTGTAGTTGCTCTGGGTGGCAATGCTTTGCTTAAGCGCGGTCAACCGTTAACAGCGCAAGCGCAGCGTGAAAACATCAAAATCGCAGCGCAGGCCTTGGCAAAAATTGCCGTAAATAATGAGCTGATTATTACTCATGGTAATGGTCCTCAAGTCGGCCTGCTGGCGTTACAAGGCAATGCTTATAAGCCGGATGAATTGTATCCTCTTGATGTGTTAGGGGCAGAAACCGAGGGCATGATCGGTTACATGATAGAACAAGAAATGGGTAATTTAGTGCCATTCGAACGACCTTTGGCGACACTGTTGACCATGGTGGAAGTAGATCCTAAAGATCCCGCTTTTAGTAACCCTACTAAATTTATTGGTCCTGTGTATGAAGAAGCGGAAGCCAAAAGATTGGCCAAAGACAATCACTGGAGCATTAAGCCGGATGGGCAAAAGTGGCGCCGTGTTGTGGCTTCTCCTTTGCCAAAACGGATTTTTGAAATTCGCCCGATTCGTTGGTTATTAGAAAAAAATACCATCGTGATTGCCAGCGGTGGTGGTGGTATACCCACCATGTACGATGCGGACAGTCATTTGCAGGGCGTTGAAGCGGTGATAGATAAAGACCTATCGAGTGAGTTGCTAGCGCGAGAATTAGGTGCGGATTTATACATCATGGCCACCGATGCCGAGGCGGTATTTCTTGATTGGGACACCCCTGAGCAACGAGGGATTAAGTGTGTGAATCCGATTGATTTAGCGAACTATGAATTCGCCGCTGGTTCCATGGGGCCAAAGGTCAGTGCAGCTTGTCAATTTGCCGAGAAGACCGGAAAAACCGCAGCGATTGGGTCATTGGAGGATTTAGAGCAAATCGTCGCCGGTACAGCGGGAACTCGAGTCAGTAAGCTAGTTAGGGACATGGAAAGTTATTGATGCACAGTTTGTTTTTATTGACGTCAATATTTTGTTCATTTGTATGGGCCCGAATTCAAGTCCGAAGTGCGACACTTTTTATTTCAAGCAACTAAGCACATTTCTTTAAAAACCATCGCTGGTTGCTTGAACCCTAGACACTTTTTTGGACGATAGTTTATTCGTCTCATCGCGAAGTGTATTCTCTCTTCTGTAACTTCTCTTAAATCAGTGCCTTTGGGTACATACTGCCTTAAAAGTCCGTTGCTATTTTCATTAGCGCCACGCTCCTAAGAGCTATATGGATGAGCAAAATACACTTTCGTATTTAATGCTTCAGCTATCTCAGCATGGTAGGCAAACTCTCGGCCATTATCGGCTGTGATCGTGTGTACATGATCTTTAAACGGCATAAATAACCCTAAATTCAGATAATAAGTGCGACACTGCAATAGAGGTGTAGAGGAAGCCAACTGCTGAAGTTGGTATGATTCTTCTTACCACAGAATGAAGCAGTACCAACATGAATTATCAGCAGTTGACCGAAGGCAAAAGATACCAGATTTCCGCTCTTTTAGGACAAGAAATATCAGTGGCAAATATTGCACGAACACTGAATTGTCATAGAGCGACGGTTTATCGTGAGCTAAAGCGGAATAAAAAAGTAACAGAATATTGCCCTGACAAAGCTCAAAGCGCTTGTTTAATACGGCGAAAAACATCCGCTAAATATCGTATATCATCAAAGACGATTGATTTTATTCGTATTTTAATTGAAATCGACTGGAGTCCTGAGCAAGTCTCTGACGTACTCAAAAACTGTGGTGTTCCTGTTAGTCATGAATGGATTTATCAGTACATCCATGATGACAAAAGAAACAAAGGGACACTTTATCGCCATTTGAGACAAGGAAAAAAACGCTACCGGAAAGGTCAGCGAACGAAAGCAGAAGTGATTAAAAACAAGGTCTCTATTGATGAGCGCCCAGCCATTGTAGAGACAAAAAAGCGTTTTGGTGATTGGGAAATAGACACTGTTTTAGGCAAACATGGAACAGGTTCTATCGTCACCTTGTTAGAAAGAAAGACGCGCTTTTACCTCATAAAGAAAGTGGATTCGAAATCAGCTAAAGATGTGACTCAAGCGACTATAGAGTTATTGATGCCGTTTAAAGATCATGTACACACGATCACAGCCGATAATGGCCGAGAGTTTGCCTACCATGCTGAGATAGCTGAAGCATTAAATACGAAAGTGTATTTTGCTCATCCATATAGCTCTTGGGAGCGTGGCGCTAATGAAAATAGCAACGGACTTTTAAGGCAGTATGTACCCAAAGGCACTGATTTAAGAGAAGTTACAGAAGAGAGAATACACTTCGCGATGAGACGAATAAACTATCGTCCAAAAAAGTGTCTAGGGTTCAAGCAACCAGCGATGGTTTTTAAAGAAATGTGCTTAGTTGCTTGAAATAAAAAGTGTCGCACTTCGGACTTGAATTCGGAACCAAACACGAGAGCCATGAACGCGACCACTATTCTGAACAAAATCCTTCCTCTTGTCAGCCCAAATATGCATAAAACTCGCCGCAATGCGCTATCGGCTTGTGTACTCAGCTTAGCGCAAGGTAATCTTTGCACCGTGACGAGTATCGGTCGAGGCATCCAATCAAAAGTGTACGAAAAGCACCGTATTAAACGCTCAGACCGATTGCTCTCCAACCCGAATTTACGTCACGAAGCATTATCGATTTACGCTTATATCTGCCGACTCTTTGTGATTCAAACGCGTCCAATCATTAGCGTGGATTGGTCTGATTTAGATGCTCGTGGACAACACTTTCTAGTTCGTGCCAGCATGGCTTTTGAGGGGCGATCCATTACGCTTTATGAAGAAGTGCATGACAAAGCTCACAAAAGAAAAGCCTAAAACACATCGGCAATTTTTAAGCGTTTTAAAAGCACTGCTTCCAAGTAAAGCAAAGCCCATCATTGTAACAGATGCTGGATTTATGACGCCTTGGTTAGATGAAGTTGTGAAACAGGGCTGGGATTATGTCGGACGAGTCAGAAGGCCGCGTAAGTACTATGATGACTCGCTTCAAGCTTGGCGCTGCATATCCACTTTGTTCTCTAGTGCTAATCAAAAGCCCAAGCATCTAGAGCTTAAACATCGTCAATCTAACCCAATCACCAATCAGTTTGTCCTTTACAAGAGCTCACCGAAAGGGCGTCACTCTATCAATCAAAAAGGTAAAAGACGTGCTTCTTTATCTTCGCTTACCGCAGCTAGAGGGGCAAAAGAACCTTGGTTATTAGTGTCTTCTCTTCCTGTGAACCGTCTTTTTGCGAAGCGTTGCGTCAGAGCATATGAAACGAGAATGCAAATTGAAGAAGGGTTTCGCGGTATGAAAAGTAGCCGATTCGGCCTGGGATTTGAGTTGAACTTTACATCAAAGGTAGAACGGTTGAGTAACTTAATCCTGCTTACAACTGTCACTGCGCTTCTGCTTGTTATAATCGGTAAAGTCATAGAGCTGACAGGCTATGCAAAACGCTTTCAGGTGAATACTCTACGTAAGCGAAGAGTTCTGTCACACTTTTACCTTGGGAAACGAGCCATTATGACCCGTTTCCAGATACCAAAAAAGGAATGGCAGGACGGCATCAGGCAACTCGTTCAGCAGCTAGAACAAGGAGCCTATTTATGAGTAAATTTGTGGGGATACCTCAGGGTCAGATGAAAATACGCACTAATTTTCATCTGACCCTAAAAGTTCGTGACCCTAAAAGTTCGCACGTTCAGATAACAATGCATTCATGTTTATAAAAGGAGCTAGAGATGATTTCAGGTTATAAGTTCAGTTCTGAAACGAATGATATGGATGTTTCGGTTATTCATGGTTATATCTCTAGGTCTTATTGGGCTACTAATATTCCTCTGCCTACAATGAAAAAGGCAATAGATAACTCATTATGTTTTGGTGTTTTTACTGATTCAGGTGAACAAGTAGCTTTTGCTCGGATGGTTACAGACTCTGCGACATTTTCTTATTTAGCTGATGTGTTTGTTTTAGAAGAGCATCGCGGTAAGGGTCTTAGTAAGTGGATAATGAAAAATATTATGGAGCATCCAAACTTGCAAGGTATCCGTCGTATGGCACTCGCGACAAGTGACGCACATGGTTTGTATAAGGAATTCGGTTTTAAAGCATTAAACTCTCCAGAATCATTCATGGAGTTACATCAACCGGATGTATACAAATAAGCATAACAAGTGACTATGGTGTCAATTCCTGATGTTAAACCATTTTAGAATTCCACATGACACCATCTCTCTCCATCGAATTTATGATCACTACGAGCTTTCTAATACAGACAATGATGGCTACCTTTTTAGGTTGGTATGGACCATAACATCGAAAAGCTCAGGAATAGCCTTCATTAGCCGAAAGGCAAGACTTCATACACATTACTTTGCTTAGTGCGTTCACACTTTATTTACGGCTTATCATCAATCTGTGATTGAAAAATAGAATCACCTATTGAACATTGGATGTAAGTGAAATATTGTGGATTTATATTAATTAAATGCGCTGAGAATGTAGAAATTCTACAGCCTCGTTATCTACCTACAAGGATCAAGTAAGTGTCTAAGTCTGAAGTAATCACAATCAATGATGAATTCTCAAGAGTGGTTTTTCTCAATGGTAGAACACCTGAGACTACTGATGAGGAAGCAAAGAACGCTTTTGCTTTATTATCAGAATACAGAGAAGGAGGAATTTACATTGCTCATTACTCTGGTTTTAGTGAGTGGGAAAGGCATCCTCAAGGTGATGAGTTTGTTCATGTTTTGGGTGGAGAAACAGCACTCATTCTTTTGAATGATAATATAGAGCAGTGTTATAATTTATCATCGGGTCAAATGCTGGTGATTCCAAAAGGTATTTGGCATCGTTTTGAATCCCCCGATGGCGTTAAGATAATGACTATTACGCCACAGCCAACAGAACATAGTATTAAACTACCAGTCGCTACATAACGAGTCATTTTAATAAGAAAAATGATTGTCGCTATTTTAACCAAAAATTATTAATCCCTTAGCTCGATGTTGATTTATTACTCTTGGGGAAATTTTTGCTTTTGATGCAAGACTCGCATAATACGAATGATTTTTCCGTCAACCCAATAAGAAACAATCATTGATATTTCTGGGATAATCAATATTCGGTCACGAAAGATATGTCTTTGAACACTCATTAGAAGTTGTATAAGTAAATTCTCAACTTTAGCCTCAATAATTTGATCCGTTTTTTCAGCAGCGCTTGGATTAAAATTAAATATTTTTTCACGATCATTTAGTGATTCTTCTTCCCAAAAAATCATGATTTATTCCGATTACGGATCTTATTCTTTCTAATTTTAATCTGTGTTTTAGCTTGATCGTGTTCAATAAAAATGGATTTACCACTTTCAAATTTATCAAATGCCGCATTTATTTGTTCTGTTAACTACAAATCATGCGTCATAGATTTCCGTTGTTGTTCGGCTAAGTTCTCGGTTAGCTCCCTGCATGCGTCACTTAATGTGCGCCCTTGGCTTTCGGCCATTAATTGAGCTAAGCGTTTAGTTTCTTCATCAATTCTAAATTGAATGCGGGTGTCCATAATACGTTACCTTTAATTTATGCTGTACACACAAACGTTAGCACTGGTTTTGTGTGCAGGCAACTAACCAGCCACCCACCCAAGAGGACAAATTGAAGCTGTTTTATTGTTCCTTCGAGGCTTATTTTAGCCAACTATTTCACATCGTTTAACGAGGCCGTTATGCACGTGTTTTCCTTCCTTCCAACCCCCTATTTCTATAATTTCATTGACATTCCGTTGTTCTTTATATAGAACGTTCTATATAAAGAACAATTTTGGATGCACGATGAATAAACCGATTCTCGGCTCGTTGGGCCGAAATATACAAAAGCTGCGCACGGCAAAGGGACTGTCTTTGTCTCAGCTTGCGTTAGATGCTGGGCTGGCGAAGTCTAATTTATCTCGTATTGAGCAAGGTGATGGCAATCCGACTTTAGAAACGATCTGGCGTTTGGCGGTACAGCTGAATGTCCCGTTCGGGGATCTTGTTGCCAGTGTGGAATCCCCATTGGGAGAAAACGGTGTACAGGTAAGGTTGATTGATCAAGGTGAGGGCAATCCGCGTGTTGATGTGTATTGGATGTCTTGCGCGCCCAACACCATTAAGCAATCAGAGCCGCATATTGCTGGCACGACAGAGGCCATAACATTAATCAGCGGAAAAATGCTGGCGGGTGAAAATAATGACCTATATCATCTGGATATTGGCAAAGCGCACACTTTTGCTGCCGATGTTCCGCACAGCTATCAAACTGACGATTCAGGGGCGACTGTCATGATGGTCATAACTTACGCTAAACAGCTTGATGCTAAACAGGACCTTCCAATATGAGTACGACGACCCGACCCCTTGCAGGAACACCTTGGAAACAAGGCGTAAAAGACGCGATTCCGCTACTTGGTGGTTACATTCCGGTGGCCATTTCTTTTGGTCTTATTTCCATTCAGTCTGGCTTTAGCGTGCTAGAGACTATTCTGATCTCTACTTTTATTTATGCTGGCGCCTCACAGTTTCTCTTTGTTGCCATGGCGGCTTCTGGAGCACCGCTATGGTTGGTGGTCATAATGACGCTGCTAATCAACGCTCGGCACGTTGTTTACGGGCCAAATCTCTCTCCCTATTTAAACCAAGATAAGAAGTGGCTGCCATTAATGCATGGTTTGACGGATCAGATCTTTGCGCTGGCTCATGCCCGTTTGCCTCAGCTGCCTGAACAGGCACGGATAGGTTGGTACACAGGCGCGGCGGTGTTGGCTTGGTTGAGCTGGATTGGTGGTACTGCACTGGGCGCCATTGCCGGTGGAGAATTGACGCAGCGCTGGCCATTAATCAACGATATTTTACCTTTTGCACTACCCGCTCTATTTTTCGTTTTAATCATTCCACGTTGCAATAATCGCCTATGGTCACTGACAATTTTTTTGTCTGCTGTTACCGCTTTAATTTTGAAAATATTAGGTTATCCGAATGTCGCTATTCCGTTAGCGGCTATGTGCGGTGCGATACTGTTCTATGCACTAAAAAACCAGCGTATTATGGGAGGGCTGTAAACATGGATATGTCTGTGTGGCTGGCGCTCGTCAGCATTGCCATTGGCACGTATTTACTTCGTCTTTTGCCGTATCTTTGGATGAAACGAAGCTTGGCTAAAAAACAAACGGAGGACGGCGTTGGCTCAATGCCAACTTGGTTAACCATTTTGGGGCCAACCATGATTGCAGCGATGTTTGGCACGTCTTTAGTGCCTGCTCACCCTGGTGCTCTGTCTTGGTTAGCGACTGGGGTAGGTGTACTCGTTACCTTCGGTGTTTGGAAGCGTACCCGATCCATGGGCTTGCCCATTTTATGTGGGGTAGTGGCATTTGGGGTGATAACGCTTTGGTTTTGAGGTAAATGGGGTCAAGTTAAATGGAGGTAGATGATAATAGACTCTAATTTCCATCTGATCTTAAAAGTTTTAAAAGTCTATGGTTGAGTTGTTATCTCGTTTTTGTCCATCCATCTGATATTTTGGTGAATATAGTCTATGAAAAAAAATATGGAAAAAGAGTTTTCCCCTTCTTGCGATAGAAATAAACAGCCTATTCTTGAACAGCTTTCTGTGCATTTTTCAGATCGCAAAAACGTGCTTGAGGTGGGTTCTGGTACGGGTCAACATGCGGTATTTTTTGCTGAGCATTTACCTCATTTGATTTGGAATACCAGTGATATGTTTGATTACCACGGTAGTATTCAAGCTTGGATGGCTGAGGCGACGTTGAGTAACCTTGTTTCACCTATCGAGTTTCACTTTGGTAAAAATGATTGGCCGAGCTTAGATATTGATAGTGTATTTACGGCGAATACCACCCATATTATGCAGCGTAATGATGCACAATTGATGATGAAAACGATCGCGGCGAATTTAAAGTCGGGCGGTATATTTTGTCAATACGGTCCAATGAATGTGAATGGTGAATACACCAGTGAGGGTAATCGAGAATTTGATCAGCACTTGAAAGAAAGTGGCTGTGGCGGTATTCGCGATGTGGCTGAGTTGGTTGAATGGGCGGCTGGGATGGAATTGATAGAACAGGTTTCAATGCCTGCGAATAATTTTTTGCTGGTATGGAAAGTTGCTTAACTTCCTATCTCGTTGTCTTTGATAAGAGCCGCTGATAAAGGCTAGAGCTACCACTTTTCATACGATTGAAAATGGGCTTATAGAAACGAAAAATGAATTTTGATCTGATGGAATAGAAATTCAAGAGTAGAGTACTAAGTGGATGGAAGTCATATTAAGTGAGCTGAGAGCATAACAAATGTCCTCGTACTGAACGACGCGTTGGACTGGTCTTGGATGATGAAGTGGTTCAACGATATGTCGTGATTTTTTAAGCGACTCTTTAATTCTGCTTTAGTGTGTTTGTATTCGCGAAGGCTAAATCTACCCTAAAACATTTCTGCCGATGGATAGCATATTACTTCCACTCAATGTACATTGGGTGCTCGATCTGTTTATTTATTATAGCTAAATGGGGCCAGATGAAAATACGCTCTAATTTTCATCTGGCCCCGAAAGTCTAGAAATTCTCCTGTTTTATTGTTAGACAAGCCATTTTACGGTTTGGACAACGTCACCATCGAAACGATTTGTCACTCACTGCAGAACGACTACAAACTGGGTATCTTGATTCTAGTTAGTCATGTTGCTAGCCGATAAGGAAAGAACGCTCGAATCACCGAGCTTTAAATTACCCTCTTCAATGTGTCTCTAAAAAAGAAGGTTAAAGGAATATTTTTTACTTTGCTGATCTAGTTTATCTTATTTTTGTAACAAAAAAGAACATTATGCATACCGTATAGAACTGTTCTTAATCGTTGTTCTGTATATAATTTTTGTTATGGAAGATTAAGCTTCTATTGAATGAGAGAATTTTATGCTAAGTAATTTAAAAATATCACACAAAATAGCCATGTTGACATTGACTCAAATTATAGTGATTGCGTCTCTTGGTTGGATGGCTTTGTCACAAATGAAAAATATTGGTAAAGAGATTGATGATATTGCAGAGATCGATGTTCCCTTAACAAACATGCTTACCAAAATAACCGAGAACCAACTGCAGCAAGTCATTTCATTTGAGAGAGGCGCTTTTGAGGCCAGCTTAGTATTGGTTGGAAAAGGAAAGCAGGAAAGTGTTCTACGTGAGATTGAAACATCAAAAGCACTGTCTGCGGCTATTGAAAAAAAATTACATGAAGCAAATGGATTAGTTGACGACGCAATTATAAATGCACAAACCCAGTTTACTTCAGAGAAGTTCTCTGAATTTAGTAATGTATTGAAAACTATAGAAGAACATTATGTCACTTTAGATCATGAAACCGTGACGATAATGAATAAAATCAAAAATGGCGAATTACTAGAGAACATTGATCAGATTCATTTACTTGAAAAACATCAAACTGAATTTGATCACGAATTATTGGACGCGTTACATCAACTCCAAAAGTTCACTGCAAACTCGGCGAAGCACGCAGAAGAATATAAATTAAACGCTATTTATATGATTACGGTAGGATTGTTTATATCGATTTTGATCGCTGTGTTATTGGGTACTTTGATCGGACGGACAATTACTAAACCAATTATCGAATTGAAAAACCAGCTAGAAGCAGTATCGAGTGGAGATGGTGACCTTACAGTACGTCTTAATAAGACCGGTAAAGACGAAATCGCGTCTGTTGCTCGTTCATTTGATAGGTTTGTAGAAAAATTATCGGTAATAATGCTTCAGGTAGGGACGTCTAGCACCTCTTTACAAGAATTGTCTAAGATTTCTGTCGATCTGATGAATCAAAATGAGAAGAATATACAAGAGCAAGGCCATGAAACGGAAATGGTTACTCATGCCATTACAGAAATGAGCCTTGCAACAGATGAAATATCACAAAACACGACTAAAGCGTCAAGTATTGCTGAAAAAGTAAAAAATAGCGTTGAACAGGGTAAAAATAGCGCTGTGACAACACAAAGAATCATCAGTGAAATGGCTGAAGAAGTGTCTAAGACATCTAATGATTTAGAAGTTCTTGCAAAAGAAACAGACAACATAGGTACTGTTTTAGAAGCGATTCAAGGTATTGCTGAACAAACCAATTTATTGGCACTGAACGCAGCAATTGAAGCCGCTCGTGCAGGTGAAACAGGTAGAGGTTTTGCTGTTGTAGCGGATGAAGTTCGTACCTTAGCGCAGCGTTCTCAAGAGGCGACAGTGAGTATTCAGACTCTAATTGAAAAATTACAATTGGGTGCGAAAGACGCTGTTGCGAGTATGTTAGCTGGCAATCAGAAAACAGAAGAGTGTCTAAAACACAGTAATGAAACGGTTACCGTGTTTAATGAGGCATTTGATGCTGTGAATAGTATTTCTGACTTGAACATACAAATTGCCGCTGCGGTAGAAGAGCAATCTCAAGTGGCTAAAGATATTCATGCGAGTGTTGGTAATATTCAAGAGATCTCGGTAAATACGACAAAAGGCACACAAAAATGCTCTGATACGAATAACAGCATGGCGACCAGTATTAATGAACTGAATCAAAGTATAAATCAATTTAAAATATAGAACGTTCTACTGCTTGTGAAGGCAACACTTCCTTCACAAGTAGTGACTACAATTACATTCAAAATTTCTAAATGACTCCTCTTAATAGCCTAAATTACTGATGAAAATATGTTGATAAGTAATTTCAATAAATCAATAAGGGAACATACAACAAAGTCGAATTGACGTATCTTAATTTCTTAAAGTGTCTTTTCTACGACTTAGGGAATGTGCGAATAAGTCATATCTTTAGCTTCTGTGAATAAATAATTACATGAAGTATCAACTAGATAGAGTCGTCACTAAAACGTAAAAACGACTTGTTCGCAGCATCCCTAAGTCAAGGTTTTCATACTTTAATTCTGCTTTAGTGTGTTTGTATTCGTGAAGGCTAAACCTACCCCAAAACATTTCTGCCGATGGATAGCATATTACTTCCACTCAATGTACATTGGCAGTTCGATCTTTTCATTTATTAAGATCAACATTGGCTATTTACAGAGCCTAACAGCGTTATCCCTGCAATATTGGCGTTCAAATAGGAGTGCTAGATGCAAGCTAAGTTTTCCGTTCAAATTGATTCTTTCCATAAAATCAGCAAGATTCAAAACGCGTGGTCCAATGAGGATTATCGTGCCCTCATGAGCATTATGGATTTTGACGATGATGTCGATGTCATGGAAGCGACTGAACTCAGAGAGATGTGCATGATGTCGCTCAATGACCTTGAGCCTGCTGACGCGGCAAAGGCAGTGTTGACACATTTATTTCCTGAATTGCCAAAAGGTAAGATAGAGCAAATAAGTCACGATATGATTGATGATCGCTCGTGGGAAGAGTATCCAGATTGTTTGTTTCATGAGCGCTTCTTTAATGCTTATGCGTTATTACGAGAAGCGTTTAATGGGGTTTTCGCGAAACCGGCGGGTGTTGAATTGACCATGACTGTGACAGCCGCACACGATGAAGATATGACGATATTTGATGAGTCGCTAGAGTCTTCTATCGTGCGTTTATTAGCCAGTGGGCAAGGTGATGATGCTTTAATAAATCGTCTGTACGAAGATCAAATTCAAGGAACGCAGTTCCCTGAAGCGCCGGGTATCGTATGGCGGTTGAAGCAGACAGCCGATGCAGGATTAACCCGTCAATTTAGCTTAATCAGTTCCAGTTTTTGGATGGAAAATTTCGAACAAGTCGACGGTTTTAAAGCGGTATCTCATGCCGATATAGATGATTAGATTTTTTTGGTCACCTTGATTGGTTCGTGTGTGATAAGGCTGATAGTTTAAAAGAGAGTAGGTAGGACGGAATTGGTTCTGTTAAAAGATGACGATTAAAACAGTCCTACCTAAGGAGGGTTACGCTTTTTCGGCAGCGAGTCTTGTTGCTTTAATATAGCCTTGAAGCGTGTCTTTTAACTGTAGACGTTGTTTCTTTAATTTCTCTTCTTCTAACGTAGTCGATGGGATAATTTCCTGCTCCCGTTTCTCTACTTCTTTTGTTAGATGATTGTATTCGTCGTAGAGCTTTTTGAAGTGAGCATCGTCCATTTTTAACTGGTGAATGTCTTCTTTATACTCTGGAAATTCGTTGATCAAACTATGGTCTTCGATTGGCATATTTGCCTCCTGTCTTTGTTTGCTTTCATCTTAGGATAGTCTAGTTAAGCCTATCGTCTCTTGATGCTTGTCAGGCTTTTTACTATTTTATTAAAAATAGTAATGGCCTGTTTATTCGCGTTTTCAACGACAAGCTTTAAGTCTAGGCAACACTTCATTTTCTGTTGGTTTTCTTGGTTATTTACTGACAAAAAAAAGCCGTGGTAGAGTTTTCCTATCACGGCTTTTTTTGTAGATCGTTTATGGCTTCAGCTATTTTTCTGAAGTGGCGCGCTTAAAGTGCTGTCTTTAAAGCAAAGTCCCATCTCTAAAATAAAGAGTCCTAGAAATTTAATTCGACTCTTGGTTGGCTGGATTTTGATAAATCTATTTCTGGAGAACAAAGGTAAATGCGTGACGAGCTGATGCCTTCCTTAACTAAATGATCTTTTAAGTAGTGTGCTCGTTCTTGTGCAAGATTTTTTGCTATGTCTTTTGCTGCGTCGTCAATCGAGACGGGTGGATTATCAAATCCTAAGTCAAGATAGCTTGCGACGCCACAAGCTTTAAGCTGGCTGTCTTTTTTGTCTTTCATTAAGGCGATAAGCTGTTTTATAAAAACGTCTTGCGATGCATTCAGGTTGCTTTCTTTGGCTTCAAATAACAGTGGTTCAACACGAATTTTTAGCAGTTGATCACCTGCAAATTGTGCGATGCTGATCACATTCGCGTAAGGCACAAAGGTTTGCATTAAATAGCTACTGGAAGCCGTAAATAGGGCTTTACGCACAGGCAGGAGTAAGAAGTCTTGCCAGCCAAACTCAGGATTATCGATGTCGCCAGAAAGGGGAATGTCTAAATCAATATTGTTTTTACTGTCTTTTAAAATGCTCACCGCAATATTAAGAGGAATGGCGCCCGCTTTGATGACAGAATTGCTTTCTTTGCGTCCTCCTAAATCAAACTCTCTTAATAGAATATGAGAGTTACCATCCAATACACCGTTTTCTGCGTCGAGTTTTAGATCCAAGTCCAACTGCCCAGAATCGATTTGATAGCCCAAAATATTGGCAATATAAGATGAGTAGGGCGGCAACTCCGCTTCTTTAATAATCAATTCACTCTTCATAGTGAGTTTGTCGGCCAGCGGCCAAATGGTGATGTCGCTTTGTAATATGGCGTATTTCCCATTGCGGGCTCTGAGCGCCAATACAGTAGCTTGATCTTTTTTCTTGGTATTGAGTTTTCGTAATGACAGAGTCTCTATTTCTAATGAGCGTAGTAAAGTGGGTGAAATGCTTTTGTCTTGTACATTAATGCTGGAGGTGCCTGTTGTGTCATAGGCTTCTAAAATGACGTAATACGGCGCCTTAAACGCTGGATCTTGCTTGTTAATGGTGCTCTTAACATCTTTTTCTCTAGGTGTGCTTGAACTTTTTAGTGAAGGTTGCGACGCTTTTTGTTGATCCGCTTTTATAAATACAAGATTTTCTAGGCGCTTTTGTTTGTCAATAATAAGGTTCACATTGACTGAATCTGTGGCGATGGTGTTGATACTGGCACCATCTTGGTTTGCTTCTACTTCGCTTATCTTGATACTGCCAATATGGCTTAGCGCTGGTTGCGGTTGTTTGTCGTTTGTATCTGAAAGTGTTTGAGACAAGGTTAAGTCAGCGATATTTAATTGAGCGAATTTGATGTCAAACGTTGGGTCTTGTTGGGTGAACGAAAGACCACTAACGTCTGCGCTCTTCCAAGATGCTGCTCGTTTTTCATTGCTTAACAGACTGTCGAGTAATTGACTTGAAAAGTTTAGGTTAACGCCTTCTAAAATAGATGGTTGCTGATTTTCTTGCTTAACGTTTAATTGCTCTGCAGTGAGTGTTGCGACACCCAGTGAAAATTGTTTTCCGTCAATTTGAGTGGCTTTTAAACCATTAATATTGATGTCTAATTGCGTATTTTGAGCCGTGATGCTATCGCCTTCCTTTCTCACCGAAAGGGTATTAGACAGATTGAAGACGTCATAATTAGCGGTGTTGCCTGCTTGTCGTACCGATAAATTATTGCTTTGTATGTCAGCGGTTAGCGACGCTGTTAGTGCTTCTTGCGGGTCCATAGCAACGGTTAAATTACTTAAGCCAATCTGTGTTGTTCCGTTTTCTACCGCAAGGCTATCGAGTGCAACAGACACGTCAGTCATGTCTATTTTGGTTGTGGTACTTTTGGCCGTAAGGCCCAGTGCATCACGCGTTATGTCCAACGGCGTATTTATGTTCAGTTGACCATATTGTATTACTTGTCCCGTTTGTGTGAAACGAGACTGTTGTGATTGGAGTTCTAGTGTCCCAATCACGGACAATAGATTGGCAGATACGAATTTAATATTAGATTGTGTCAGCTTTAGCGAGGTTGATTGTGTCGCAAGACTGTCTGTCTCGTTTAAATTTAGACCGAGTGCTTCCACTTGCGCCTCTAAATTTAAATTATTTAGCGTCAATGTCGGTTCGCCATCAAGCACATCACGTTTTATATCAAGCGGCGCTTTCATGCTTAATAGGCCAAATTGCATCACTTGGTCCGCTTGTGTGATGTGTGACTGTTCTGATTGAAGCGCTATCGCCCCAGTGATGGACAATTGATTGGCAGAGATATACTCAATATTAGATTGTGTCAGTGTCAGTGAGGTGGATTGTGTCGCAAGGTGATCTGTTTCGTTTAAATGCAGATCGAGTGCCGCGACTTGCACCTCTAGATTTAGATTGTTAACTGAAAATACTGGCGCGTTATTAGCTTGTTTTTGATGGAATTGGAATTTTCCGGCTAGATTGAATTGTCCTTTGCCTTCATTAAAGGGCGATGGTAAAAAATGATGAAAGCTTTCTATTGGGAGGTACAGGTTTTTTATGCTGATATCGGCATTGGCTTGTTCGGGCGTGTAATCAAAGTCGCTATTGATGGATAAGGATGCTTGGTTAACCAGCGCAGACAAAGCAATATTTCCTTTCCAATTGAGTTCATGGCCTGATAAGCCCTTGATAGACAGTGACGACAAGCGGAATGTATCTGATTCAACAGGTTTCGTTAAATCCTGCTGGCGGGATAAATTTACCTGACTGTCAGTCACGGTAATGGCAGGCAGTTTTATTTTCCAAGGCGAATGCGTTGGAGAAACGTCTTCTTGTTTTGTATCGTCGGCTTTGGGTTCGTTTTCTGTATTTTTTGCAAGATATTGAGCGGTATCAATTCCGGCGACAATCCAATGGTTTTCTTGCTGGGCAACGAGCAGGTTTAACCCTTCTATCTTTGCTTCTGATATGTGTACGGTCTTAGTTAGCAGTGGCAATATTTCCACTTCGAAAATAGCGCGTTTTAGTGTCAAGGTGTCTTGGGTTTTGTTATTGATGGTGATGTTTTTCAAATCCACTTTAGGTGGAAAAAAATCAACAGACAGTTTGCCTATAGAAGCGTCTTCGCCTTGTTGATGAAAGTAAGCGATTAGATAATGTTCTGCAACAAACGGCGTCGCCAGCCAAAGCGCCGTGATTAATCCGGTAAGAACCGCGAATGGGTAAAAGACAAAGTTTCGAAAATACCGGCGTTTCATTGTGTTCTGCCTTTTTAAAGATTGTATCCGTGGATAGGATTAATGGGGTTTGTCTTCTACGTTTTTTTGCTTTTCAGTGTGTTCAGTATTTTCTGTACGTATTGGCATTCGTAGTAAGTAAATACTGACGGCTACACCGACAGTTACAAGTCCAATGGTTGCCCACAAACGTGAAACAATAAACATGGACACGGCCATGCCTGCCCACATAAAAAAGATGGCGCGATTTCTTGATCGTTTAGGGATGCCATCAGAAGATTGCCAATCACGAATAATCGGACCAAAAAGTTTGTGGCCAAGTAACCAAGCGTGGAATCGTTCCGAGGATTTGGAGAAACACCAAGCCGCTAGTAAAACAAGTGGTGTAGTGGGGAGTAATGGTAGGAAAATGCCAATAATGCCAGTAATGAGGGAAAGCCACCCTAACATCAATAATAAAATTCGCTTTCCTTGCATAGTGAAACCCACCATATGGATAAAGAAAAAACGAACCTTAAAAAATAAGGCTCGTTCTTAGTGTGGCGCTATTTTCCAGAATGAAAAATGGCGGCCATGTCATCTTCTTCTACTTCATTTTCGATCAAAGGCCAGCCCCCAAGGCGTTTCCATTTGTTCACCATTTCGCAGAATAATTCAGCGGTTTTCTCTGTATCGTATTTCGCTGAATGTGCTTCAGTATTGCTAAAAGGTATTGACGCGGCTTCACACGCCTTAGCTAATACTGTTTGTCCAAACACTAAACCCGCTAAACTAGCTGTATCAAAGCTAGAGAAAGGATGAAATGGGTTGCGCTTAATATCTGCTCGTTCAATCGCCGCATTCAAAAAGCCATGATCGAAAGCGGCATTGTGGCCCACTAAAATGGCGCGCTTACAGCCCACTGATTTTAGTTCTTTCCGAACTTTAGCAAACATTTGAGTCAGCGCTTCCCCTTCTGGTATATCTTGTCTATCCGGTGCAAAAGGGTCAATACCTGTAAAGTCTAACGCTGCTTTTTCGAGATTAGCGCCTTCAAATGGCTTGATCAAAAACTCTAAGGTTTCATAGATATATAAGTCGCCATTTTCATCCACTCGCAGGATACTGGCGGCCATTTCTAGTAAAGCATCGGTTTTTTGATTAAAGCCTGCGGTTTCTACGTCGATAACTACCGGTAGGAAGCCGCGGAATCTATCTTTGATTTCATGGTTTGACAAAAGAAGGTCCTTAATTCTGCCGCTTGATCAACAGTGACGTTGTACAATAGGATCGGATCATAACACAATTGATAATGCTTGAACGAGATGTCTAAATGGGAATTACCCAACAACTTCTAATTCGCACTACACTTTTATTGACTGCTTGCACTTCATTTGGGCAGGCAACTGCATTCACGCAATACCAATCAGGTATTTCGGATTCTGAGTGGTTACTTTCGGGCGACATTTTTTCATGCAGTTTAACGCACCCCGTTCCTCATTACGGCGAAGGTCACTTCATTAAAGAAGCGGGCGAGCCAATGAAATTCATTCTGCAACCAAAGAATGAAAAACTAGGCCCCGGTCAGGTGTATATTATTTCTCAGGCACCAGATTGGTCTCCTGGTGTAAAACCAGAAACATTAGGTATTCTCCCTTACCCTGGTTATGGACTGACGGTTGAAGTCGGCGGAAAAGTGGCCGAGAGAATGCTGACCAGCTTGGATAGAGGGCGTCATCCCGTGGTGGCAGGAACTGCTTGGGAAAACAGTCGAGAGACTATCGAAGTGGGCTTGTCGAACATCAACTTTGCGCCAGCGTACAGCGAATTTCGACGTTGTTTGTCTAGCTTACTGCCAGTGAATTACGATCAAATTGCGCGAACAGCGGCTTTATTTCCGCTTAATGGTGTGAATCTCACGGATCGAATTAGGGCTCGCTTGGATCTTGTTGCTTTGTATGTTTCTTTTGATCCCAGTGTTGGGTACATTTATATTGATGGTCATACCGATGCAATTGGTTCTCGACGCGAAAACCGTGAATTGTCAAAAGTACGTGCTGAAAAAGTAACGGCGTATTTGCTTGAAAAAGGCGTTCCTGCCGAGAAAATTATTTCTCGTTACCATGGTGAACGCTATCCATCTACAACAAACAATACTTCTAAAGGCCGTGAGCGTAACCGACGCGTGACGATACGTTTAGAAAAAGCCGATGCGGGCTAATTTCTCTACAGTTTTTATTGATACAACTACCAAAAAAGAGCCCCGTTTCGCCCAATAATCTACGCGAAACGGGGCTTTTTACTTGCTAAGCAAGAATCGAAATCTTACACTAGCAGCCCCTTTTTTTAATTATTAGCGCCGCCATGTACTGGTTTGAAAGCATTGGTGTGGGAGCGCGATCTCGTTGAGGAGAATAGAAATAATGTCTGACGTGAAGAAGGTAGTGCTTGCCTATTCTGGCGGCCTGGATACTTCAGTAATCGTGAAGTGGCTTCAAGAAGAGTATAACTGTGAAGTGGTTACCTTTACCGCTGATTTGGGTCAGGGTGAAGAAGTTGAACCAGCTCGCGCGAAAGCTCAAGCGTTGGGTATTAAGGAAATCTACATCGAAGACTTGCGCGAAGAATTTGTGCGCGACTTCGTGTTCCCAATGTTCCGTGCTAACACCATTTACGAAGGTGAATACTTGCTTGGTACGTCCATCGCTCGTCCTTTGATAGCTAAACGTTTGATCGAAATCGCGAACGCAACAGGCGCAGATGCTATTTCTCACGGTGCAACGGGTAAAGGTAATGATCAGGTTCGTTTCGAGCTTGGTGCTTACGCATTGAAGCCAGGCGTAAAAGTGATCGCGCCTTGGCGTGAGTGGGACCTGACGTCCCGTGAAACCTTGATGGCTTATTGTGAAAAACACAATATTCCAGTGGATTTCTCAACTAAGAAGAAAAAATCCCCTTACTCTATGGACGCTAACTTGCTGCACATCTCGTTTGAGGGTGACCAGTTAGAAGACCCATGGACAGAGCCAGAAGATGATATGTGGCGTTGGTCTGTGTCTCCAGAAGACGCGCCAAACGAAGCGACTTACATTGAAATCGGTTACGAAAAAGGCGATCCAGTTTCTATCAATGGCGAAGTGATGTCTCCAGCAACAATCTTGGAAACACTGAACAAGATTGGTGGCGCGAACGGTATTGGCCGTGTAGACATCGTAGAAAACCGTTTTGTTGGTATGAAAGCGCGTGGTTGTTATGAAACACCAGGTGGCACTATTATGATGAGAGCGCATCGTGCAATCGAGTCGATCACATTGGATCGTGAAGCGATGCATTTGAAAGATGAAATGATGCCTCGTTATGCCAAAATTATTTATAACGGTTTCTGGTGGTCTGAGGAACGTCGTATGATGCAAGCCTTGATCGATTCTTCTCAGAAATACGTCAGTGGTACGGTTCGTCTTAAATTATACAAAGGCAATGTGACCGTGGTTGGGCGTCAGTCTCCAAATAGCTTGTTCGATAGCTCTATCGCTACGTTTGAAGATGATGCCGGTGCATATGATCAAAAAGACGCTGCGGGTTTCATTAAGTTAAATGCACTGCGTATGCGTATCGCTGCTCAGAAAGGCCGTAGCTTTTTAGACGACGATAAATAAGCCTTTATTCTTATAGAAAATAAGCTTTTAAAAACGTTCCATTCTTAAAGAATAGGAGCGTTTTTTTATTTCTGTACGATTGGTCAAGATTTATTGTGTTATTTGACATAAAATGTCGACTAGTCCTATTTTTGTCGTTCACTCTTGGTCAGTATAAGAGTTGTAAAGTCGACAGTATTATAAAAATAATAGCCGATGAGCTTACCCTGAAGGAAGGGAATTATGACGATTTATAACTTTGGTTCGATTAACCTCGATCACCTTTATCAGCTTGATCATTTTGTTCGACCAGGCGAAACCATGGCCTCTAATAGCTATCAGTGCTTATTGGGCGGAAAAGGTGCAAATCAATCTGTCGCACTAGCAAAAGCGGGTGCCAGAGTGAAGCATGTAGGTGCAATCCACCATAGCGATCAAGCCATTATTAAACAGTTAGAGTCACTTGGTGTGGACACTGACTTAATAAATCAAATTGATGTGCCAACGGGGCACGCTATTATTCAATTAAATAAAGAAGCCGAAAATTCGATTATCTTGTATCAAGGTGCAAATCACGCGCTGACAGAAGAGCAAGTAGATCAGGTGTTATCTCAGGCAACGGCAGGAGATTGGGTGTTATTGCAAAATGAAACCAATCTTATCGAATATACGATGCGAAAGGCGCAAGAGCATGGTGTTAAGGTGGCGTTTAATCCGGCACCTATGGACGCTGAATTAACCAAAAAAGTATTAGGCTTTGTTGATTTATTAATCGTTAACGAAGTGGAAGCGATGGATTTAATTGGTACGTCTGATATTGACAGTACCATTGCTGCTTTTCCTAAGGCCTATCCTGAGCTTGCTGTGTTGATGACGTTAGGTAAAGCAGGCGTATGCTACTTTTCTGGAAAAGAGAGTGATGGAAAAAAGAGCACAGGCGAAGAAAAACTATTCGTTAAAGCCTTTTCCGTTAAAGCTGTTGATACGACGGCCGCAGGTGATACGTTTATTGGCTTTTGTTTGGCTTCACTAATGAATGGCGATGACATTGCGCAGTCAATCACTCGTGCTTGCGCTGCTTCTGCTATTTGCGTTACTCGTCTGGGCGCCGCGTCTTCTATCCCAACACAAGATGAAGTGACTGCGTTTCTTGCTAATAAAAAGTTTGCTAATAAAAAGTTTGCTAATAAAGAGTTTGCTCAAAAGAGTTAGTTAAAAACAGTTTTCCAAAAAAGAATTAGACAAAAACACATAGCCAAAAATGTACTGTCAAAAAGAGGAAGGTAAACATGGCTCGTAAAATTATTATTGATACGGATCCAGGCATTGATGATGCGATGGCGATTTTCTTTGCATTTCAAGCACCACAGTTAGACGTATTGGGTTTAACGACAACGTTTGGTAATGTCCCCGTAGAGTTGGCAACACAAAACGCCATATCGTTAACGGAAATTGCGAAAGTCAATGTGCCTGTTGCTCAAGGTGTATCGGTTCCTTTTGTAATCGCGCCGCGCCCACATCCTGATTTTGTACATGGTAAAGATGGGTTTGGTAACATCAATTGGCCAGCACCCAAAGGCAAAGCGATTACTAAAAGTGCGGCGCAATTTATCGTCGATACCGTGCGTGAGTTTCCCGGTGAAGTGACTATCATTGCATTGGGTCCTCTGGGTAATCTAGCCGCAGCGCTTATCTTAGATCCAGAAGTGGCTAACCTTGTTGATGAAGTTGTATTGATGGGTGGCACAGCGATTGAGTACGGTAATGTATCGCCAGTGGCAGAAGCGAATATCATGAATGATCCACACGCAGCGGACGCGGTTTTCACCGCTGCTTGGCAAGTTACCATGATTGGTTTGGATGTAACGCATCAAGTATTGTTGGATAATTCTATTCTAGGGCGTATAAAAGCAGCCAACCCTGTAGAAGGCGGGTTCTTATACGATTGCGCACAGCATTACATTAATTTCTATAGCAGCCGTTTTGATATGGATGGTTGTTACTTCCATGATGCATCGACAATTGCGTATGTTATGGATCCGAGTCTTTTTGGGGTTGAGCTAGGTGCTGTGCGTGTTTCTTGTGAAGGTATTGGCATCGGCCAAACTATTTTTGCACCACAAGGAATGGAATTCCCAGAACCGCATTGGAATAACGTGCCAATGACGCAGGTTTGCATGGAAGTGGACAGCGAAAAATTATTAACACTATTTGAAACGACCTTGTCATAGATATTTGCCATCCATATTGGGCATTGATAGACAAAGACATTCAAGATAGTTAAAAGTCACTAGTAAAAGGCATGAGAGCATGTTCTCATGCCTTTTTTATTGCAGAATCCTATAAATGAAGAGGGTTGTTGAAAGCCTTCTCCAAAGAGAACGATTGAAATGAAACTATTAGTAAGAAATCTTGCGCGTAACACGACTGAAGAAGAGTTAAGAAAACTGTTTTCTGTTCACGGAACATTGCAGTCATGCAGTCTTGTGATGGACAAAGCAACCGGCGAATCTAAAGGGTTTGCGTTTGTTGAAATGCCAAAAGTTGGAGAGGCTAAAGCGGCCATTAAAACATTAAATGGTTCGGATGTAGACGGTTCTATCATTCGCGTTAAGAAAGCGGAAGATCTAGTAGCAAAAGAAGAAAGTGGTCAAAGTAAAGATTAGAGTGCCTAGTAATTCTATATTAACCTAGCTCATTATGGCGATGAGCTAGGAGTGATAATCGGCATACTCCCTAATGAAGGTTAAGTCTTTATCAGAAATCGTATGATAAATGAGCTTAATATAATGTTTATTATGCTCATTAAAAACATCAAGCTGAGGGTCACACAATACTTTAAGCGTTGCCGTCTTCCCTTCGTGAATGGCCTTCAGTTCCAATTTTACCATTTTTGATCCCTGTAAACCTTCAGGCGCTTCTACTTCTATCATTTTAGTGGATATGTGTGTGCAATGTATTGGCATGACGGTGCCATTGGTCAAAAACAGCGAACCTGTCCAAAAACAGCGAACATAAGGGGAATGTGAAATAGACACTGATTTCTATCCTTTTCTGGGTGAAGATCCAAGGTTTTTTCTGATTCTTCTAGTACAGCCATTATAGAGTAAGAGCACAGGGTAGTGGTAGCTAGAAGCATTTGATATGAATCAAGATGTTGTTGTTCGCTTATTTACAACATCTTGATTAAAGGGAGATTGATAGCAGTCGGCTAAAATAGTTTAGCTTTGTTGTCTTATGGTTTCGCCTAACGCATTGATGACACTGTCTATTTCAGATTGTTCTGTGGTAAATGGAGGCGCTAACTGAATGGTATCGGCACCATAACGAACGTAATAACCTTTGTCCCACATGGCCATGGCAATCTGGAAAGGGCGTTTTGCTGGTTCATTTCCTATAGGAGCAATCGTGATGCCGGCCGCCAAACCGTAATTGCGAATATCGGTAATCATCGAGCTTGCGCTTTTTAGCTGATGAACGCTGTTTTCCCAGGCAGCACTCATATTGCTCACTCGCTCGACCAATCCTTGTCTTTTAATTTCCCCTAATGACGCCAACCCAGCAGCGCAGGCAATAGGATGCGCGGAATATGTGTAGCCATGAGGAATTTCTAGCATGTAGTCTTGGCCACCAGTGTCCATAAAGGTGTCGTAAATCTCCTGTTTGAACGCAACCGCGCCCATAGGAATAACACCATTCGTAACCTGCTTTGCCATGACAATCGCGTCTGGTGTGACCCCAAAGGCTTCTGAGCCAGTTTTCGCGCCCATACGACCAAATGCCGTAATAACTTCATCAAAGATCAACAGAATGTTGTGTTGGTCACAGATTTCACGCAAGCGCTGTAGATAGCCTTGTGGCGGCACAATAACGCCCGCAGAACCAGACATAGGCTCGACAATCACTGCAGCAATGTTTGATGCATCGTGCATCGTAATAAGGCTGATAAGGTCCTCAGCGCGTTCTTTACCTTGTTCCGCCATACCTTTAGTAAACTCGGTACCAGGTACTTGAGTGTGCGGTAAATGATAAGACTCTAAGCCTTGTCCATATAAGGTGCGGTTCGCTGGAATACCACCGACACTGAAACCAGAGACACTGGCACCATGATAGCCTTTGGCACGGCCAATAAATTTCGTTTTGGTGCCCATGCCTTTTTTACGCCAGTATGCGCGGGCCACTTTTAGTGCGGTGTCGACCGACTCGGAACCCGAACCAGTAAAAAAGACTCGGTTGAGTCCCGCTGGCATAAATTGAGTGATTTGCTCGGCCAGCAAAAACGATTTTTCATGCCCAAATTGAAAGGCAGGGGAGTAGTCGAGCGTTTTAACTTGCTCAGCAACCGCTTCGTTGATAGCGGGAACGCTGTGTCCAAGCCCACAAGTCCATAAGCCAGATAAACCGTCGAAAATTTTGCGACCGTCAAGATCCGTATAGTAATGGCCAGCAGCGGACGTAATAATACGAGGATCTTTTTTGAATTGACGATTGCCTGTATAGGCCATCCAGTGTGCATCAAGTTGAGCTTGGGTTAAGTTGGATTTAGCAATATGGCTCATGGCATCCTCTCAAAAATAAAGTGAAAACAATAGGAGAAGAATGCCGAGCTAGAAAGGTTTAATAAATTTGATGTTATTTAATTTTAGATTAGCTTTTACTTAACTAAAGAGACTTAACTAAAGAGACTTAACTAAAGAGACTTAACTAAAGAGACTTAACTAAAGAGACTTAACTAAAGAGACTTAACTAAAGAGACTTAACTAAAGAGGGCTAATTAATTGGGCGTCAGTCGTACTAGTCTGATGTCTTGTCTTTAAACTCACACAAATCTTCTATAACGCAGGCGTTACACTTGGGTTTGCGTGCCACACAAATATAGCGACCATGCAAAATCATCCAGTGATGAGCGTCTAATAAGAACTCTTTTGGCACGAATTTTAGCAGCTTCATTTCCACTTCTAAGACGTTTTTACCGGGCGCGACTTTAGTGCGATTACCAAAGCGAAAAATATGCGTATCCACCGCCATAGCAACTTGTCTGAACGCAGTGTTTAAAACAACGTTGGCGGTTTTACGGCCCACACCAGGAAGTGCTTCAAGCTCTTCACGGGTTTCTGGCACAATGCTGTTATGTTTTTCAATGAGTATCTTACAGGTTTTAATCGCATTTTCGGCTTTGGCGTTAAATAAGCCAATGGTTTTGATATAGCTTTTCAGGCCATCGACGCCCAAATCGAGCATTTTTTCTGGCGTGTCGGCTATTGGGAAGAGTTTACGGGTGGCTTTGTTGACGCTCACATCGGTGGCTTGTGCGGAAAGCAAAACGGCAATCAATAGTTGAAAAGGCGAGTTGTATTCTAACTCGGTTACGGGGTTTGGGTTTTCCGCTCTTAGGCGAGAAAAAATCTCGTAGCGCTTCTCTTTATTCACCTTAATTTGCCTTTATTTATTTTAGATTAATGCCCCCTCCCAACCTCCCCCTTAGCAGGGGGAGGGTGGGGTTGTTGTTTTTAGCGTATCAAAAAATTAGCTCACTTGTCCTGTTACCCGAACCCGTTTTGATTCACTAGGGCCATCTTGCGCTTTTTGTAAAGCTATGCGTTTCTTTTCTCGCTCATCAAGGTAGTTTTTCCCTGCGATAAGCAACCCTAAACCAATGAAAGCGCCGGGCGGTAAAACGGCAAACAGTACGTTTGGATAATTTTCGAACACGACCCATTTCCAATGAATCGCCATATCGCCAAAGAGCAATTGCATGTCTGAGAACAATGTTCCTTGGCCGATCAGCTCGCGCATAGCACCCAATGTCACTAGGATCACCATGAAGCCTAGCCCCATCATAAAGCCGTCTAATGCCGAAGGTAACACAGGGTTGCGGCTAGCAAAGGCGTCAGCGCGTCCTAGAATCGCACAGTTGGTAACGATGAGAGGGATGAAGATACCTAGAATTTGATAAAGCTCATAAGTATAAGCTTGCATGATGAGTTCTATACACGTGGTGAAAGACGCGATAATCATCACAAAAGCAGGCAGTCGCACCGCATCCGCCACATAGTTTCTGATCAAAGAAACGGCAATGTTTGAGCCGACCAATACGACGAGTGTCGCAAGCCCCAATCCTAGCGCGTTAACCACGGTGCTAGTAACGGCGAGCATAGGACACAAACCAAGTAGTTGAACCAATGCGGGGTTGTTTTTCCAGATGCCGTTATAGATGATTTCCGCGTAATTGGCGCTAGGTTTACTCTCGGGAACAGATTCATCTGTGGCAATTTCGGCGCTTGTTTTCATTGAATTATCCTAACGCGCTAACAGCGCATCTTTGTTTTGTTCAAAATAAATTAGTGTGTTCTTCACCGCGCGAACGACGGCTCGGGGCGTGATGGTTGCGCCTGTAAATTGGTCAAAACTACCGCCGTCTTTTTTCACACTCCAGCTTTTTAATGGCGGATTGGCCAAAGACTTGTTTGCAAAGCTTAAAATCCACTTAGATTTTTTAAGGTCGACTTTATCACCCAACCCTGGCGTTTCTTTGTGGCTTATCACTCGGCTTCCGGTGACAACGCCGTTTTTATCAATGGCGACCAGCATGTTTAAATTACCATTGTAACCGCGCGGTGCAATGGTCTCGAAAATGATTCCCGTCACGTCACCGTTTTTTCGAGCAATGTGTATTTTGATGCTTTCTTGGCTGCCCAATAGAGGATCGACAGGTAGTAAGGCAATGTCTTTGGTTAAATCATTATCGTATAAATTTGCAGGCAGTATTTCATTGAATGCCGAGATTTGAGCACTCAAAATATTGTCTTTAATGGTGTGATCCGTTAGCTGGTGGGTTATCGCAATTAGGCCAGCGGTTAAGACAGCAAAAATGCCCAAGCCAAGACTGTTACGGCGAATGGAGGCAAATAATTCCATTAGTTATCTTCCCCTATTTTAAGTCCCGTTTTGGCTTTTTTATGGCCGTAAGTTCTGGGTTGAGTGTAGTAATCAATCAGAGGAGCGGCAAAATTCATTAGCAAAACACCAAAAGCCACGCCGTCAGGATAACCACCCCAAGAGCGAATAATGTAAATCAAAATACCAATACCGGCACCATATATCAGCTTGCCACGGTTACTTGTGCAAGAAGACACGGGATCTGTGGCAATAAAGAAAGCCCCAAACATGGCCGCACCTGTGGTGAGATGGAACAGAGGTGTTGCTGTATTACTTAGGTCAAATATATGAAAGACGCCAGCCATAATAAACAGTGCGCTGAGCAGTGCCACCGGAGTGTGCCAAGTAATAATACGCAACCAAAGCAAAGCCAAACCACCGAATAAGTAGGCAAGGTTTACCCATAACCAACTATTTATACTGGCCGCTTGCAATGCTGGAACGGTACTAAATGCGGTTTGGCTGTCTAATAAATCTTTGTGTTTAAAGCCGTCTAACGGGGTCGCCATGGTATAGGCGTCGATCGTTGGAAGGTGATTGAAAATAGCGTGTAAGCTTTGTAAGAAAGACAGTGTATTGCCCGAAGCGACAATATCTTGTGCGCCGAGCCATTGGCTCATGGGGGCGGGAAAAGACACAAGCACAATGGCATAGCCAACCATAGCTGGGTTGAATGGGTTATTTCCCAAACCACCGTATAATTGCTTGGCAAAGATGATGGCGAAACTAACCGCGGTTACTGTTACCCACCAAGGTACACTTGGCGGCAACGCGACTCCTAGTAGCACAGCGGTTAATAGCGCGCTGTAATCTTTTAAGAAAAAGCCCACAGCGCGACGGCGAATGGCCAAAATCGCCGCTTCACTCAATAATGCGGTGATGCACGCAATCATTAGGTTAATTGGTGTGCCCCAGCCAAATAGCCAAGATTGTACGACAATGCCAGGAATGGTCGCTAAAATAACCATCTGCATCACCCAAGATGTGCGATGTCCTCCACGTTGAGTGTGGGGGGAAGTAATCCTCAATAATGCCATCTAACGATTCTCTTGCGAATGGGTGAGTTGCGCTAACAAGGCTTCGGCGTCGTGTTGTTTTTGGCGCGTTGCTGCTATTTCTTGTTGGATACTGTCCGCGTCTTCAGGCGTGTTTTCCAAGCGTTTGGTTAATTTATTAATTTGCGCTTTTGCCAATGCCGCTGCGATTTTTTGCTTTTTGACCTTTACGGCTAAATCCGATTCAGCAGTCGAAATTTGCGTGATTTGTTGCTCGGCGTTCGAGTCATCCTTGTCAGCATCAGATGGAATATTTTCTGACTCAAGTTTGGTGAGTTTTTCTTGCGCCACGATCAGTTTTTGAGGCCATTCTGACGCGTTGATCTCTGTCTCATCTTTGCCTTGTTCTTTTAATAGGGCAATGTTCTTTTCGGCTTTTTTGATGCCCGCTTTGGCAATGGCGAGATCAATTTTACGTTTTTTGGCCGCATCGGCGTCCACGTTTGAACCGGAAGGTGGCGTAGCTTTTTCCGCTTGAGTTGCGGCGCTTGCAGGATTGGCTAAAGCTTTTTCCAGCTCATCGGCACGTTGCTGCGTGTCTTTTAGTTGCTGGCGTATTGCGTCTATCTCTGGTGCGTTGATCTCTTCTGCTTTTTTGAGCGCCTTCTCGACTTTTTTCACCGCGGCTTTGGCCATGGCTGCATCAATTTTCGCTTTTTTCAATTCGTCGCTAAGCGGTGTTTTTTCCGTAGTGGTTGCTGGCGCGGCAATAGGCGCTGCGGTTTTTGCCAATTGTTCTTCTAACGAAGCAATGGTCCTTTCTTGCTCTGTCAATTGCAGTTGTAGCGTATTTACTTCTTCAAGGTGTTCGCTCTCTTGCGCTTCAAGCAATTGCTTTTGCAGTTTTTTAAGCTTGGATTTGCCAATCGCTACGTCCACTTTCAGCTTTTTCGTATCATCGCTGATTGGCGCAGTAGCGGGTACAACTTTCGTTGGAGCGGCTTTTTTATCACCAGCGGGTTTACTTGGTGCTGCTTTTTGACGAGCAAGACGTTTCGCTTCTTTCTCAGCGGCTTCGGCGTCCTGACGTGCTTTACGTGCTTCAAAGCGCTGCTTCGCTAGGTCGGCTTTCACGTTGGACTCACGGGCTTCGCGAATGCTGCTTTTTGAGTGGCGGTAATATTGCACCAAAGGAATACTGCTTGGGCAAACATAAGAACAGGCACCGCATTCGATGCAATCGAACAGGTTGTGATGCTCGGCTTTTTCGTGTTCTTGGCTTTTGCTGAACCAAAGTAACTGCTGAGGCAATAAACTAGCAGGGCAGGCCTGTTCGCACATGCCGCAGCGAATGCAAGCTTGTTCTGGTGCCGGTGTGGGAAGTTCTTTTTTGGTCGCCGCCAAAATACAGTTACTGGTTTTAACAATAGGAACCGCAGCAGAATCTAGCGTGTAGCCCATCATTGGGCCACCTATAACCAATCTGTGTAGTTTGTCTTGTTTTGATTCGGCGTAATCCAGTAAATGCGCAACGGGTGTTCCCAACAACACTTCAACGTTTTGCGGTGCTTTTAGTGCATCACCCGTCAAGGTGGTGAAACGTGAAATTAGTGGCTTACCAAGGTAAATTGAATCGTGAACCGCGACACAAGTCCCGACGTTTTGACAAAGCACGCCAATGTCGGCTGGATATTGGCCGCTTGGAACTTCTTCGCCCGTGAGCAATTGAATAAGCTGCTTTTCACCGCCGGAAGGGTATTTAGTCGGTACCACTGCTAATTGGATGTCGCTGTTACGCTCTTCAAGTAATGATTTCAAAGCCGAAATTGCAGTGGGTTTATTGTCTTCAATGCCAATGATGACCTGATCCGCTTCTACTAGGTGTTGAAGTATTTCGATGCCTAAAATTAATTCTAGGGTTTTCTCACGAATCAACATATCGTCCGCGGTAATATAAGGCTCACACTCAGCCGCATTGATAATGAAATGCGTCAGTGGATTCTTGTGAGCGCCTTGCAGCTTTACCTGCGTCGGGAAACCTGCGCCACCCATGCCGACAATGCCCATTTTTGCTAAGTACGTTAATACGTCGGTTTTGCTGTTTGTTTGCCACTGGGTCAATGGTTCAAGTGCCGTCCATTCTTCTTTTCCATCGGGTGACAAAATGATGCAAAGGTCACTTAATCCAGAAGGGTGTGCAATAAGTCGTTCTTCAATGGCCGTGATGGTGCCTGACGTTGGCGCGTGTAAAAAACTGCTCAAAAAACCATTGTTGATGGCGATGGTCTGGCCTTTTAATACGTGGTCGCCAATGGCCACAAGAGGACGAGAACTTTGTCCTATATGTTGTCCAAGCGGCAATATAAGCTCGCTTGGTAAGCTAGGTCGGCCCAATGGTAGCTGCAATGATTGCGCTTTATTTTCAGCAGGATGAATGCCGCCGTGAAAAGAAAAAATGTTCGCCGTTTGCATTAGTGAACAACCTCCGCTGAGCGGTCGGTGGCAATAATGTTCAACGAGGTTTCCGCGATGCCTTGCGGTTTGTTCCACGTCCACGTTTTCGCTGTCACGCCAACTTCTACCATGTCGATACAATCTACTGGGCAAGGTTCAACACAAAGGTCGCATCCTGTGCATTCATCGGCAATCACGGTGTGCATTTGTTTTGCCGCGCCTAAAATAGCGTCAACAGGGCAGGCCTGAATACATTTTGTGCAACCTATGCATTCGTCTTCGCGAATCACGGCGACACGTTTTGCGCTTTCTATGCCGTGGTCACCGTCTAATGGAATGGCTTCTACATCGAGTAAATCCGCTAACGCTTGAATCGTTGCTTGTCCACCGGGAGGGCAATGGTTGATGGCTTCACCATTGGAGATGGCTTCTGCATATGGGCGACAACCTGGATGGCCACATTGACCACATTGAGTTTGTGGGAGGATCGCGTCAATTTGGTCAATTATCGGGTCGCCTTCCACATGGAAGCGCACATTGGCGTAGCCAAGAATAGCGCCGAAAACAAGCGACAACAGCACCAAGATTCCAATAGCGAGTAAAACGGTTAGCATATCGGCTCCTAAATCTGCACTAGGGCGGTAAAGCCCATGAAGGCCAGAGCCATAAGTCCTGCGGTAATCATACCGATTGCAGAACCTTTAAATACCGTTGGTACGTCAGCGACGTTAATGCGTTCGCGCATGGCAGAAAATAGAATCAGAACGAAAGAAAACCCCACCGCCGCGCCAAAGCCGTAAAGAATGGATTCTACAAAGCCGTTTTGCTTACTGATGTTTTGTAATGCCACACCTAACACCGCGCAGTTAGTGGTGATAAGCGGTAAAAAAATACCGAGTACACGATAAAGAAGCGGGCTGGTTTTACGGACGACCATTTCAGTAAACTGCACAACGACAGCAATTACCAAAATAAAGGAAATGGTTTGCAAATACTCAAGGCCAAACGGCTGAAGTATATAGGTGTAAGTCAGGTAACTACACAGGCTCGATAAGGTCAAAACAAAGGTTGTCGCCATGGCCATGCCAATGGAGGTTTCCAGTTTCCCAGACACACCCATAAAAGGGCAAAGGCCCAAAAACTGTACCAATACAAAGTTATTAACCAGAATGGTACTGACCAGTATCAGGAGATATTCAGTCATCTCACGTCCAAAAAAGTGTGTAGTGAATTTGTTGATTTTAGGTGCTTTTGATAAAAAGTATCTTCGAGCGTAACTATACCAATCTGCTTATAACTAACAAGACTAAAATTCTAGTGTATTTAGTCTGATTTAGTATATAGGTAATAAGTTATGCTTATATAAGTTTGGTTTATGTTTGTCTAAAAATGCTAACGCTCACCTTATTAATATTCTTTCTCATTTACTAAGGTGAGCGTTACTATTGTTGCCACAATGGTCATGTTACTTACATGACGCAAACGCTTTTACATAACGCGTTGGCCAGGCTTAGCACCACGATGAGGCTCTAGAAGATAAATGTCTTCACCGCCAGGGCCTGCGGCCAATACCATACCTTCTGACAGACCAAACTTCATTTTACGTGGTGCAAGGTTGGCCACCATGACGGTGTATTTGCCTTCTAAATCTTCTGGCTTGTAAGCAGACTTAATACCCGAGAAGACGGTGCGAGTTTCACCACCGATATCGAGCGTCAATTTTAGCAACTTATTGGCTTTTTCAACGTGCTCTGCTTTGGTGATTAGCGCGATACGCAAATCCACTTTAGCAAAGTCATCGAAATTAATTTCTGCTTCAATCGGTTCTTTGCTCAGCTCTGTTGCTTCTTGCGATGCGGCTTGATCTGAAGGCTCTGCGGCTTCTTTTGCCGCGGCTTCTATCAAGGCTTCTGCTTTGCCTTCTTCGATCATGGCATCAATTTGCTTCTGATCAATACGACCCATCAAGGGTTTAAACGCATTGACTTTATTACCAAATAGTAATTCGCTGCGGTTGTCCCATGTTAGTTCTTTACCAAGGAAGGCTTCGGCGTCGGCGATCATGTTTGGCATCACAGGTTTCAGATAAGTCGCTAAGATACTGAACAAGTTCAAGGCGACGGTACACACTTCTTGAACCTTCGGCAGCGTTGCTTCGTCTTTTGCCAAGACCCAAGGAGCTTGATCGGCAATGTAAGTATTGGCTACATCGGCAAGGCGCATTATCTCACGAATGGCTTTACCGTATTCACGGCTTTCATAATGCTGAGCAATCGTTTCGCCTGCATCGATAAAAGACTGGATCATCTCAGGTTCGCTGATCTCGCTTGCTAATTGGCCATCGAACTTTTTGCCAATGAAACTGGCTGTTCGGCTGGCGATGTTGACCACTTTACCAACGACGTCTGAATTCACGCGTTGGATGAAGTCTTGTAAATTCAAATCAATGTCGTCAATACTTGCATTCAGTTTTGCCGCGAAGTAGTAGCGTAGATATTGTGGATCTAAGTGGTTCAAGTAAGTACGGGCTTTAATAAAGGTACCGCGAGACTTGGACATTTTTTTATTGTCTACCGTAACATAGCCGTGCGCATTAACCTTAGTCGGAGTGCGGTAGCCAGCACAGTCCAGCATCGCAGGCCAGAACAAGGCATGGAAGTTAATGATGTCTTTGCCGATAAAGTGATAAAGCTCTGCGTCAGAATCTTTCGCCCAGTAATCGTCAAAATTCAAACCTTCGGTGCGATCACATAAATTCTGGAAGCTCGCCATGTAACCAATTGGT
Organism: Marinomonas maritima; assembly: GCF_024435075.2. Classification (NCBI taxonomy): domain Bacteria; kingdom Pseudomonadati; phylum Pseudomonadota; class Gammaproteobacteria; order Oceanospirillales; family Oceanospirillaceae; genus Marinomonas; species Marinomonas maritima. The sequence goes on from NZ_JAMZEG020000002.1 coordinate 220,138, forward strand.
GCGTCTAGCCAAACATAGAAATACTTACCCGGCGCGTCTGGGATTTCAAAACCAAAGTAAGGCGCATCGCGGCTGATATCCCATTCTTTTAAGCCTGAATCAAGCCATTCGGATAGTTTGTTAGCGACTTGCTCTTGCAAGGTGCCACTGCGAGTCCATGTTGTTAGGAAATCTTGGAAGTCTGGAAGCTTGAAAAAATAGTGTTCCGATTCTTTTTCAACAGGCGTTGCTCCAGAATACACAGAAACCGGATTGATCATTTCCATTGGCGTGTAAGTCGCAGAACACACTTCACAATTGTCGCCGTATTGGTCTTCCGCTTTGCACTTAGGGCACGTTCCCTTAATGAAACGATCCGCGAGGAACATTTCTTTTTCTGGGTCGTATGCTTGCACGATAGAACGAACAGCAATTTTGCCGTTATCACGTAACTGTTTATAAATATGGCTTGAAATTTCACGGTTTTCGTCAGAATGCGTTGTATGGTAGTTGTCGTAACCAATCAAGAAATCGTTAAAGTCAGCCATGTGTTCTTGGCGAACGTCTTCAATTAATGCTTCTGAGGTGATGCCGAGTTGAGCGGCTTTAATCATAATGGCGGTGCCATGGGCATCGTCCGCACAAACTGCTGTACAAAGATGACCGCGCATTTTTTGAAAACGCACCCAGATATCTGTTTGGATGTGTTCCAGCATGTGCCCTAAATGGATAGAACCATTAGCATAAGGAAGGGCGCTGGTGACTAAAATTTTGCGTTGCGTTTGTGCCATTTTTGATAAGCCTGCTGGATTAAAAAAGGTCGGATATTCTACCAAGAATTAGGGACGGATGACGAACAATTAAAAAGCCTAAAACACAGATAGTATGTAGAGTGCGTAATTATAAGAACCAAGCACAAGTGTGCAAGGGTTAGACTTGCTTTTCCGCAATTTGCCCCCACACTTGGCACATAATATAAAATTATTTTTATCACGGCCTCATTAGGAGCACCGAATGCAAACTGACGCCCAACTACAGGCAACATTAGAAACGCTGATCGATGATAACTGCGGTCAACCTTATGGTGCTGTTTGGACTCTAATCAGTGACGAAAAGCGTCTGCACATTACATTGAGCTTGGGTTACCCCGCTCATAAAGAGCAAGCGTCTCTTGAAGCCCGTATTAAAAGCCAATTAAATGAAAGCCGAGACGTGGTGCTAGACATAGAACACAAGATTGAAAGCCACGCGACACAAGGCAATATTGCGGGATTAAAAGGCGTGAAGAACATCATCGCGGTTGCCTCTGGTAAAGGCGGAGTGGGCAAATCGACCACCACCGTCAACCTTGCTTTGGCCATGGCAAAAGAGGGGGCTCGCGTGGGGATACTCGACGCTGACATTTATGGGCCAAGCCAAGGCATGATGATGGGCTTTGCCGAAGGCACTCGCCCTCAGGTTCGCGAAGACAAATTTTTCACCCCCCCAATGGCCTATGGTGTTCAAGTGATGTCGATGGCCTTTCTCACTACCAAAGACACGCCCGTTGCTTGGCGTGGCCCTATGGTAACAGGCGCCCTGATGCAAATTTTGACGCAAACCGATTGGGATGATTTGGATTATTTGTTCATAGACATGCCACCGGGTACAGGTGATATACAGCTTACCTTGGCGCAAAAAGTGCCGGTAGCGGGTTCGGTTATTGTTACCACACCACAAGACATTGCTTTGCTGGATGCGCGTCGCGGCATTGAAATGTTTAATAAAGTGAAGATCCCCGTGTTGGGTGTGGTCGAAAACATGTCGACGCACATTTGTTCTAACTGCGGCCATCATGAAGCGATTTTCGGCGACGAAGGCGGCGCCAGCCTTGCCAAAGAATACAACGTCAACGTATTAGGTAAACTGCCATTAAGCTTAGCGATCCGCGAGAAAAGTGATGCAGGTAAACCCATTGTAGTGAGCGCGCCAGAAAGTGACACCGCTGTTATTTATCAGTCGATTGCGCGCAAGCTTGGTGCTACCCTTGCCTCCAATCAAAACGATCAATTCACTATGCCGACCATTGGCATGAGTGACGACTAAGGAAAAACAATGCGTTTGTGTGACCGAGATATTATAAAAGCCCTAGACGAGGGTTCCATCGTGATCGAGCCTCGCCCTGATAATAGTGTGATCAGCGGAGTGTCTGTTGACTTGCGATTAGGGAATTCGTTTCGCGTCTTTCAAGGTCACCCAGCGCCGTATCTTGATTTAAGCAGCTCGAAAGCGGATTTAAGCAAAGTCATTGAATCCGTCATGAGCGAAGAAATCCTTGTTGATGATGGCAAGCCATTCTTTATTCATCCGGGTGAATTGGTGCTTGGCGTAACGAAAGAATCCGTCACCTTACCTGACAACCTTGTCGGATGGCTCGACGGCCGTTCGTCCTTAGCGCGCCTTGGGTTAATGGTTCACGTGACCGCACATCGAATTGACCCAGGTTGGAGCGGCGGCATCGTATTGGAATTCCTCAACGGCGGCAAACTACCCATTGCCTTAAGCCCCGGAATGACCATCGGCGCGATTAACTTCGAAACCATGTCAGGTTCCGCAGATCGTCCTTATAACAAACGCGCCAACGCGAAATACAAAAACCAAACCACAGCGGTAGGTAGCCGGATCTCTGGCGAGAATTAGTTTTTAATTGCAAACTCAAATCAGCTTTGAGGAACGTCATTCCCACGAAGCATCTACATGTCATTCCCGCGAAGGCGGGAATCAAGCTCTTTTGGTCTATGGTAGATCGTTGCTTTAGCCCGACGCGGAATTTAGGTTCCATTTAAACGTTTTGTATTCCCAACCTTTATTCCGCTCTGCTGAGCGGGTAACTTTTGTCCAGATCCACAAAAGTAACCAAAAGGTCTCTTTATCGGGCTATCGCCCAAACGTCTCATTTAATCTGTTTAATATCGGTTTAGCTAGACGACTTTTATCGTAAGGCATGGATTGTTCATTTGGTGAGAGATGAATCGTCAAACAACGACTCTGAAACTCCATAAGGTCGCGCAATCGGGATTGCGTCGAACTGAACACTTCAGAATTTCAACGTATGGTAGGTCGCGGCTTTAGCCCGACGCGGAATTTAGGTTCCATTCAAACGCTTTGTATTCCCAATCTTTTTTCCGCTCTGCTGAGCGGGTAACTTTTTGCTAGCGCCCAAAAAGTAACCAAAAATTCGCTTTAAGATCTTTAATGCCTCCTTTTCTTCATAAGAGCATGATTGTTTCCTACGCTCCTTTTATCGTAAGGCATAGATTGTTTATTTAGTCAGAGATAGCTCGTCAAACAATGACCCTGAAACTCCATAAGGTCGCGCAATCGGGATTGCGTCGAACTGACGGCTTTTAGTGTGAAGGCTAAAGTGCAATTTATGGGTGGATATACAGTTTATTTTTGTAATAATCGCATTTTTGCGCGTTTAACCATTTTAAATAAACGAGTTGTGCGTGTTTTGTACTGGTGAAAAATTAAAAAATCCTTTAGTGTCAATGGATAAGAATATCTCAGATGAAATAACGAGCTGTGGATAAATGAAATAACGCGCATGCTTGTTTTTCCAGTTTTAGTTTTTGTTAATAGCTTAATAAAGTTTTTATTATTCATGGCTTTATGATGATATTTAGAGGCTTTACGAAATGTCTAAACGCGCATGCGCACTATTAAACTGTTAGCAAGATTAAGTAATATTCATGTAATTTCAACTTTAGGTGGAAAATAATGATTAAAGTAAGTGTAATGTACCCAAACTCGTCAGATACGAATTTTGACATTGAATATTATTGCAATACTCATATGCCAATGGTTGAAGGACTTCTTGGCGACGTCATAAAAGGAGGTAATATTGACTCTGGTATAGCAGGAGGAACTCCTGGTGAAATGGCTCCTTTTATAGCCATAGGGCATATGGTATTTGATTCAGTGGATAGTTTTCAGAAAGCATTCGGTCCTCATGCAGAAAAAATCATGTCAGATATTCCCAATTACACAAATGCTCAGCCTCAAATACAAATAAGTGAAATTAAAGCTTAGTGGTTCATCTTGCTAACAAGGCATTCAAACGGACAAAATACAGTTGGTTTTTTCACTCCGTTCAAAATTATAACCAACTATATTTAGCCGCTTAATGTGGCGTTAGGCAGAAACAATATGATACCCACCCTTGATACGCCGCAATTCAGATTAATACCACCAAATCTTGATTGCTATGAACTCTATAAAGCATTTTATACCGATGCTAATGCGTCGGAAATGTATGGAGGGCCCATAGGCATTGAACAAGTTTGGACTAGATTAAAAGCAGATATTGGTTCTTGGTACCTATTAGGTTATGGCGTTTGGATAATACAGCAAAAATCTGACGATAATCTTATTGGGACTTGCGGCTTTTGGAAAGGTAAAGATTGGCCAAAAGAGCTTACTTGGTGGGTTATGCCAGAAGGTCGTGGTAAAGGTGTGGCTACAGAAGCGTCAAAGGCTGCAATATTTCATGCTTACAATAAGTTTAAATGGAGTTCTGTTGAAACCTATATGAATGATGACAATATTGCTGCACGTTCTTTGGTAGAAAAGCTGGGTGGTAATAAAGTAAATAGGAAAGAATTTCCAGATGGTTTATCAAGGGATATATATCAATTTCCAAAATCTGCCTAACAAGCCGTTTAAACGGAATGAAAACAGTTGGCTTTCCGTTCGTGCCTCACTTATTTTAGCCAAATTGTTATTAGCCGCTTAATGTGGCGTTAAGGTTACAAATGTACGACTTTCTCAATACATTTACACAGCTTATTTCAGTGGCCATAGCATTAGCCGCAATGATGATTACTGCGATCTTAAATTGGAAAGCACTTAAGAGAGCGTGGGACTCAAGGGATGTACAAAAAGCTCGTAACAAAGTAGACAGTCATAGAAGAAAGTTGATAAAAGCATTTCCAATCCTAGCTGTAGGTATCGGAGGCTGGGGAATTATTCGATTTACACCAATATATGAGAGTCTAAAAAAGGGTTTATATCATTTTCTTCCAAGCAGTAATGAGCTTGTAGTTAATGATAAGAATGGAGTCATTCATCATAAAGTCTTGTGCTCTGAGCACCTACCAAAAAAAACCTCAAAATCAACACCTTATAAACTGGCAGCTAAAACTAGATTCCACGGTTCGCAAAAAGTAGGGATTCTGTCAGAATTGACAAAGGATGTAAGTGCAGAGGATGCGATAGAAATTTTATTGCTAGCAGCAGATGATAACCCAACTTCTGTTCATATCTACGATAGAATTGTTAGGTTACTAGGAAAAATTAAACGTTATGAGTCAATTCATATTTTGCTTGAGAACGCTGAAGCCAATCTCCTGGAGAAAATAAAAGACCTAAGAACCGGAAGTAAGAAACACAAAAAATATTCGAAGGCTATATCCCATATTCAGTTACAACGCCACAAAGCTAGAGAAAGGGCAAGATACTCAGCATTAAGAATTTAGGGCCGATATGTCTCGGGGAGACTGCAAACAGATGGAAAGCTGCCAAGTGCGAGGGAGGTTCGGCTCCTCCAAGGCCCACCTTAACATGTGCAGGAAAGGGACGCTCCTAGCGTCGCGCCCCTGCTGCAAACGTTATATTACTAGTTAAGTTTAGTAGTTTTTATCATCGTCATATTCATTATTATATAGGGAATTACATTATGGATGATTTAGGATTTGTGTTTGGGATTATTGGTATGTCAATGGGCGTTCCTGCTTTTGTCTTTGCTACGATCTCAATGAGTAAAATAGATAAGCTTGAAAAAAAGTTAAAAGAATTAGATGTTTTAAATCAAGATTTTTAATCAAGTTGATTCTGATGTAATTACTCTATCGTTAGGTGTAATCGCAATATAACAAGGCGTTCAAACGGACAAAAAATAGTAGGCTGCTTTACTCCGTTCACAATTGTTTTCGTTTAACGTAGCGTTAAAAGTCCCTTCGATGCAATCCCGATTGTGCGACCTTATGGCGTTTCAGGGTCATTAACGGAAAGGATCTCTAACAGCAGAACCAATCTATGCCTTACGATAAAAGTCGTGTTGCTAGGCGTGATATTAAACAAAGTGAATGAGACGTGTGGGCGATAGCACGATAAATAGACCTTTTGGTTACTTTTGCACTTTTCTGAATTAAATGACAGGCAAAAGTTACCCGCCCAGCAGGGCGGAGCCAAGATTGCAAACTAGGAATCGTTGAGAAGTAACAGATATACTTGCAGACCAAAGAAAACTAACCCAACCACACAAAGTGCTCCCAATTTATGCGTTTGTTAAAGTCCTCTATCCATCCAAGTTTAAATTCCCTCGATCAATCTTCTTTTTTACGTCTTGCGGCCCGTGGGATTATCGTAAAAGGCGAGGACATTTTGATGTTGTATACCCAGCGTTACGACGATTACACCTTACCGGGCGGTGGGATTGACGAAGGTGAGAATCAGGTTGAAGGTTTGATTCGTGAGTTAACAGAAGAGACAGGCGCGCGGAATATTTGCAATGTCGAGGCGTTCGGTTTGTATGAAGAGTTTCGGCCTTGGAATAGGGATGGTTTCGATATCATGCAGATGAAGTCTTACTGCTTTACCTGTGAAATTGATGACGAGTTAGGTGAGACGAGCCTTGAAGATTATGAAGTCAAAAACGGTATGAAAGCCGTGTGGATAAACGTCCATGATGCAATTAAGCATAATCTAGGTACTATTAGACACAGTGATAAAAAAGGGATGTCGATTGAACGAGAAACTTTTTTGTTGTGCTTGATCAGGGATGAGTTATTGACTGTATCGGAATGAAGGAATGCGTGGGGGCAGCGGGAAATTTGGGTCAGGGTAGTATTACATGGTAAAAACACCGTAACCAGTGTCTCACACCATGGTCTTAAAATACCTTTCAGGGGTTAAGTTTTGAGTCGCTTTTAATGAAGGTTGAATAGTTTTAAACTATGCTTTGAACAAGGTTTTAAATCTATTTTACCTCAATATATTTAAGGTGTTTTATGTGATGTATAGAGATTATTATGTTTCTGTCGAGCTTATATAAGTAATGTTAACGGCTTATCCAATGGAATATATTGACGCTATTCAATCTGCTCAATCTATAGAGGAGGTTGTTGAGGCGGCTGAGCAATTTGCTAAAGTATTGGGCTTTGACTATGTATCTTATATTCATCGTCCGCATACGCCTTTTGCAGAACCGAAGTTGACCATACGCAGTACTTACCCCAAGGCGTGGCAAAACATTTATCTGGGTCAGGAGTATTTCAAATATGACCCTGTGGTACTGCATGTAAAAACATCCACCGCGCCACTCATTTGGACAGCAGAAGGGAACTTTCAATCTATCCCTGATTTGCGAGAAGACATGGCGGCCTTTGAATTGAATTTTGGATGGTGTCAGGCGACTCGTAATATGGCAGGAACGTCCATGATGTCATTGTCTCGGCCAGGTGAACCTATGTCTCAAACTGAAATCCATACCCATACACCTACCTTAATGTGGTTCACGCAGGTGTTTAACGACGCGCTAGAAAAACTCATTAGTACTGCTTCAGTCATAGATACAGAGGTGCATTTAACCAATCGGGAAATCGATGTAATGCGATGGACGTCGGATGGCAAAACATCTAATGAAATTTCTGTAATATTAGGTATATCAGAGCGTACAGTGAACTTTCATTTAAATAATGTAATGACCAAGCTGGACGTTAATAATCGCGTGGCGGCGACGGTTAAAGCTATTTCACTCAGCCTTATATAACGCACTTTCATTGGATTGCAGATCCAAGTCTTTCTCGAATATTCTTATCCTGTCAAATTTACCAGCTAGTCGCATGCGCATTTTTTGTTTATTTTAGTGTACTCAAAACACAATATATAAAGCGTCTATGCAAAGTGTATTACTCAGTCATTATCCGCTTTTGTGTTCCATTTTTTTAGAACGAAGGGTTCTTCATGAAGTTTTATTTGATGGTATTTATACTGCTTTCAACGACCGCGTGCTCAAACCTAAAAAGGCCTAATCCCGGCCCATTCGTAGGATATGAATTAGTAGAAATGGGTCTTAATGAGTTTGATGAATTTGCTGGAGAAGTTGGCTACAACTTTGATTCCGTTAATCAAGTGAGACTCGTCCGAATGGACGTCAATTTAAAAGAGCGTCATCTTAAAAGCGACGAGGCTTCGGCTGTGACTGGGTCTGGGGTTACTGGGTCGTTTGAAGGCTGGGAAATCAGTTATGATCGCTATCTATTTGATGGGAACTTCTTTGTAAGCCTAAATGCTGGGGAGTATGAATTTGACTATTATCACAAGAACCTTAATGAGATGAGTGAGAATAAATCGATCACTCTGGGTGCAGGGCTAGGTTACACTGACAGCAACTTCCTTGATGTAGAAGGGTTGTACTTGAGATTCTCCTATCCCATTCGATTTTTGGTAGATAAAGTGGATGAAAAGCAGCTTGGCTCTGCCACCGTTAATGAATTAAAAACTCTAGACAATGTTTGGTTTTTCCTAGGGTATGCATTTTAAAAGGAATAAATGGACCAGTGCGACACGACCTATGAAAGCAATATGTTTGAAGAAGGCAGCTCAATACACTTTTTATAAGTGGAAGATTGCACGATTTTATGGCGCTTTAGAGTCAGGTTAAAATTCCCCCAAACTATTTTCTGAAGAGAAGGGCAGAATAAAGCCTGAGAATATAAGGCCTTTAAATGAACGCTGTCTGTATTTCAACTTGAGGTTAGCTGCTAAGAGGCGTATTAATATCGTTTTTTTTAGCAAAAGAACCTTTTTTATGCCGATGAATTATCTTGCTTTACTCGCTTTTTGTGGCTTACTAAGTCTAATCAGCTTCTGTCTCTATGGGCTGGATAAGTCCGCAGCCAAGCGTGGTAAGCAGAGAATTAGAGAATCGACGTTGCATTTTTTGTCGTTATTTGGTGGTTGGCCGGGTGCAATGCTTGGCCAAAAAATGTTTCGCCATAAGACGAAAAAACGGCGTTTTCGCGTTATATTTTGGCTGACTGTATTACTAAATATCATCTTGTGGGGAGGCGCTGCTTATTTTTTTAATCATTTTCATGTTGGTTAATCTCGTTATCTGGCGTAATGTCCATGAAAGTACCACCTTAACTAAACCGATATTTACCTCTTATTCGACGGCACTCGGCTGAGTTCTCTTCTACAATAGATGAACAGCACTGAATTCTTAGGTACACAATTTTATGAAAAACAATGAGCTAGCGATAGATCTAGCTGATGTCATGGAGCTGATGTTAGATGCGGTTTGTGTCGTGGATCGACTTGGATATTTTGTCTTTGTAAGCGCGGCGTTTGAAACCATGTTTGGCTATGAGCCAAGTGAAGTGATTGGTAAGCAGATGTTGAATTTTGTGTATGCAGACGATACGCAAAAAACGTTGGACACAGTGACGACTATTATTGCGGGTCAAATACAGCCTCGTTTTGAAAATCGCTGGGTGCGAAAGAATGGCGAGGTCGTTAATGTACTTTGGTCTGCACGTTGGTCGGAAGCGCATCAAGTGAGAATTGCGGTTGCCCATGACATTACCGAACGTAAGCGTATGGAAGAATTGTTACTTTATGCGGCAGGCCATGATGATTTGACTCACTTGCCAAACCGCACCTTACTTCTAGACCGCTTGCAGACGGCGTTAACGTTAGTAGAGCGTGAGAAAGAAGGCCTTTCTGTTTTGTTTATTGATATTGATGGTTTTAAAGGTATTAATGATCGCTATGGTCATGCTGTTGGTGACAAGTTGTTACAGAAAATTGCTGAACGGCTCACTGCCTGTATTCGTAAATCAGATACTGTTGGGCGCTTGGGCGGCGATGAGTTTTTAGTGGTCTTAAATAAGACAAGTACGGCGGAAAGCGTGTCTCTTGTTGCCGAAAAGATTTGCGCTGAATTGGCAACCGCTTTTATGATTGATGGTTCTTCACTTCAAGTCTCTTCTAGTATTGGAATTGCGTGCTATCCAGAAAATGGTAAAGAGTCATTGGAATTGGTACAGGCTGCCGATCACGCTATGTACAAAGCTAAACATCATGGCGGGGATAAGGTTGTTTTTGCAACTCATCGGTAACTTCATCTCTTAAGTTATTGAGCCCTTCTTGCTAAGTAAGATAATACCTTCTTTCGTATCATCACTTTTTTATTGTTCTCTTTTTCAGTGTGTATTAAGAAAATTACTACAAATATACGGGCTGTTTGATCTGTGGTTTACGATTTACTTTCTTCAAGCGGGTTTCCGTTTTACTATTGGGTGATTGGACGATAAACGAAATTTAGAGTCCAGATAATACCAGTATTGAGAATTGGTGTTACTTGTGATCATTTAACTATATAGGAAATAATAATGGCGGCTTTTGGTAGCGTGTTTATGCCTAAGATGGCATTGGCAACATTCGAAAATAATAAATGGAGTGACGCAAGTGTTGTCGCATCGGACAGTATTCAATTGCATCCGGGTGCTCATGTCTTACATTATTCAAGCACTTGCTTTGAAGGTTTGAAAGCGTTTCGTCATGCGGATGGCAGTGTGCATGTGTTTCGTATGGACCAAAATATTAAGCGCTTAGCTCAAAGTAGCCGATTATTGTCTCTACCGACAATTGATGAAGCAAAAGTATCAAAAATGATTGTCGATGTTGTTGCTGAATTTGCCAGTGAGGTGCCTGAACCACCAGGATCTTTGTATATTCGTCCGACTCATATCGGTACAGAGGCGGCTGTTGGTAAAGCTGCCGCACCAACTGCTACGTCAATGTTGTATGTGTTGTTGTCTCCAGTAGGAGATTATTTTACTGGCGGTGCAAAAGCTTTGCGTCTTCTATTGGATGAAACCGGTATGCGGTGCGCGCCTCATATGGGCATGGTTAAAAGTGGTGGCAATTACGCCAGTGCGTTGGGGCCAATTACCAAGGCAAGAGCAGAGGTTCAAGCGGATCAAATTTTGTTCTGTCCAAATGGTGATGTCCAAGAAACGGGTGCTGCAAACTTCTTGTTAATTGATGGCAACGAAATTATCACCAAAGGTTTGGATACTTCTTTCCTACACGGTGTGACTCGTTCTTCCATTTTGACTCTTGCAACTGATTTGGGAATGACAGTCACTGAGCGTGACTTAACGGTAGCTGAGTTACTAGAGCGTGCAGCTAAGCCAGCAGTGGAGGCGGTATTATCAGGTACTGCAGCTGTATTAACGTCTGTAGGTACTTTTATCCATAACGATAAAGAATACCAAGTTGGCTCAGGCGAGCCTGGCCCAATTGCTCAAAAACTACGTCAAGCATTGAACGATATTCAGTGGGGAAAAACAGAAGACAAGCACAATTGGCTAACAAAAGTGTGCTAAACATTTCAGGATAGAACATAACGTAAAAAAGAGCTGACGTTGAAAACGTCAGCTCTTTTTTTGTCAACCAACAGTACCCATGTTATCTGCTATTGATTGTTTAAAGTGCCAATCTTAGCGAAGCAAACATAGCGTTTTGATCATTACCGTTAAATTCTGCAATGTCATAGTTTGCGCCGATGGAGAAATTTTTTGTCACGTAGTAGCGTAGTGCTACAGCAAAACTGCTGTCCGTTTCTGTATAAACATCGTCGTATTTAATTTTTCCTTCAAACTCTAAACGATCCGCTAGTGAACTACGTAGGCCAGCCGTAAATCGATAGCCTGTTTCATCGTCATTGTTGTTGCCCCAATCTGCTTGAATGAATTGCAATGCGCCGAACAAGCTGGACGCTCTTCCCACTGGCGTATAAACGCCTGCGCCAACAGCCGTCACATCAAGGTTACCGTATTCCGTCGCTTCAGCCGCAACAAACACGCCGTTTGGTAATTCAAAGGCTCCAGAAAGCGATGAGAAATCGTCAGACGAGGTTGAGTTATCTGGGTCTATTGTCCCAAATCCATAGTCGATATAGGTAAATGTTGCAGCTTGAGCGCTGAACGAGAAAGCGCATGCCGTTGCCGCTAAGCTAGCCAGTAAAATGTTTTTCATCTTCTTCTCCGTTAATTCGATAAATGGAAATGGTCAGCAAATTTCTTGTTGAGTATTTGCTTCTTTCTCTCAAGATAGCGGCTTGGATTGTCTAAAGTTTAATGAAACTTGGTAATTATTTTTATTGGAATCCTTATTTATTTTTAACTTGATGATATAAAAGGTGTTCCAGTGTTTGTATAGATTTCGACATCAGATACGGGGGGATTTAGCTAACAAATGAAGAAGGTATTTATGAAAGAGGTAATGAGAAAACTCTGTTCGCCACTATTGGGAATGTTTGAGTCTGGTGAGGGTGAATACGACTATAGGCCATCTCATAGAACGATATTGATCGTATTAGGGTTGCTATGTTTCGTCATTGCGTCTGTTTCGTTAACGGTGACAATGATGACAGGTGAATTTGCCGGCATCATACCCATTATGTTGTTTTTATTGACTGGTTTAGTGTGCGAAATAGTCGGTTTATTGGGTAATGACAGAGCCGTTGCCAGAATTTGGAAACGGAGCTGATGATTGCAAAACTTGATGACAAAGAAAAAAGGTGGCCAATGGTCACCTTTTGTTAAGCATATTGTTGCCATATACGAACGGCGATTATTTTCGATCTTTTCCTTTATGGCGTGGCATGTCGTCGCTACACTCTTCTAAACGTTCTTTTTGCAATTCGACGAACTGCTTTTTTTGTTCAGGGGTTAGAATACTGAGCATTTTGTGTTGTTTGCTAAGCATTTGTACTTGACGCTCAACTTGCTTATTGGATTTTTCTTGAGCAATTTCAGTGGCTTTAGCTGGATCAAACTTATCAGCAAGCAATAGATTGTTTAGTTTTTCAACGTGTACTTCTCTCATTTCATTATGTCGTTCAGGCTTGCCTTCGAATCGATCTTTCATTTCTTTTTTATTGGCTTGACGAAGCGTTTTAAATTGTTCTTTTTGACTGTCTGTTAGGTTCAGCTCTTTCATCATGCCGCGGTCTAGGCCTGGACGACACTCTTCGTGGCGGTCTTGGTGGTGTTTCCCACCAAAAGCAAAGGCACCTGTTGCGCTCAATGCTAACGGTAAAGCTATGGAGGCTATAATCAGTTTTTTTGACATTTTCATAATACTTTCCTTCTATACTATTTAAGGGGGGATGTTGATAAACACTGCGCTCTCAGCGCATATGAGTAGAATAGAGATAGTTAGGTAAAGCGGCGTATTGCCAAGGTAAAGTATCGTAAAGGGCACATTGTTGTTCTCATTTATACGTAAAATAAGAGCTATTGTTCTGTTTGTCTAAACTGCTTTTTAGGAATTGTTGATGCCACATATTTTAATAATCGATGATGATGTCGAATTGAGCGATCTACTCAAGGAAGTTTTATCGTTTGAAAATTGCGTTGTTTCTTCGGCGTATGATGGCTTGGCGGGTCTAGAAGCAATGGATGACAGTGTGGATCTGGTGTTGCTTGATGTGATGATGCCTAAACTGAATGGCTTTGAGACGTTAAAGCAGTTGCGTGAAAAATGGGACGTGCCTGTTTTAATGCTGACAGCCAAAGGGGAGGAGATAGATCGTGTAGTGGGTCTTGAGCTGGGTGCTGATGACTACTTGCCAAAACCTTTTAGCGAACGTGAGCTGTTGGCCAGAATTCGTGCTATTTTGCGTAGAACACAAGCCCCTAAAACCAACCCTCAAAACGATTTTGTTACTTATCGGGATATCAAACTTTATCCTGGGCGATTAGAAGCCTATTGCAATGGTGATTTATTGGATTTGACCAGTACAGAGTTTGCGCTACTGCATCATTTTTTACTACATCCTGGTTGTGTATTAACAAAGGAGGTATTAAGTCTTGATGTGTTAGGTAAGCGGTTAGCGGCTTTTGATCGAGCTGTTGATATGCACGTGTCTAATCTGCGTAAAAAATTGCCAGATTGGCCCAACGACAAGCCTCGAATTAAAACTTTACGTGGGCGTGGTTATTTGCTGGTGGAAGGCGACTGATGCGCTTACCTAATATCACCAGTTTGTATGGGCGTATCTTTGCTATTTTTTGGTTTACCATGTTTTTAGTGATCATGGCGGTATTGACGTTACCACACCTTGACCCTCGTAAAACCAAAGATATTTCACCCGCTCATTATGAGCGAATGCTTCAAATCAGAGACAACGTAGAACAGGCTTTTTCATCCGTTGATAATATTGGTCCTGTTTTAGAGCGTTTAGATGAAAGGTCGCGTCGAGGCTCAGGTGATAATAAACTGCGAGTCTACATTACCGATCTGGATGGTAATATTCAGACCTCAAATCACCGGCATGATTTCATTTTGAAGTCATTGCGCAATTTTGTAACGAGCATTGATGATTCTTTGTACCCTCAGCAGAGGTTATACGGCAAAGCTATGTTATCTGGTCCAGTGCCCATTCGTCTGGCTAAACAAGATTATTTTCTTTACATCATGACAAAATGGGATCGACCGCCGCCCTTTTTATTGCAATTGTTTGATCATCCATTTCGATTGTTGTTGGCTGTGATGTTCGTGAGTACCCCTTTATTGCTTTGGTTAGCTTGGGCGTTAAGTCAGCCTGCTCGTCGTTTAGAGTTGGCTGCTCAGCGCGTCGCGCAAGGTGTGTTTGAAATAGACCCAGAGCTTGAGAAAGGCACGTCAGAGTTTCGCCAAGCCGGAAAAAGCTTTAATCAAATGGTGGAAGCCGTTAATTTGATGATTTCTCGACAGCAGCGCCTTTTATCGGATATTTCCCATGAACTGCGTTCGCCATTAACTCGCTTAAGAATGGCTCAAGCTTTGGCGAAAAGAAAGCAGGGAGAAAGTGCTGATCTAACGCGAATTGATATTGAGGCCCAGCGGCTTGAGCAGATGATTGGTAAGTTACTTGAACTGTCCAGTATGCAAGTGGACAGTCATTTGAATAGGGAGGTTCAATCTCTTTCAAGCATTTGCGAGGCACTGTTGGCGGACAGTCAATTTGAAGCTGAACAGGTAGGCAAAACATTGCTTGTGTCAGAGGTGCCTGATCGGTTGCTTAACTGTCATCCTCAGCTATTGATGAGTGCTTTAGAAAATATTATTCGTAATGCCATTCATTATGGAAAAGATCAGATACAGGTCGTATTAGAGGCTTATTCAAATACGTTATGTATTCGTGTCGAAGACAACGGCGATGGTGTGCCAGAGGAGGAATTGGACTCTATATTTCGGCCTTTCTACCGCGTTTCTACAGCCCGTGATCGACACAGCGGCGGTACAGGGTTGGGTTTAGCGATAGCTGAGCATGCTGTGCGCCAGCATAATGGAACGCTTCGAGCGGCTCGTAGTGCCTTGGGTGGATTGTTGGTGGAAGTGACAATACCCTTGCTGAGCGAGGAATAACCTGAACAATTCTTAATTTTTAGAAAAACTTTAGTAGACAAAGTGATTAATTCAGCACATATTAGAACTTCACTGTTTTTATTATAAATTCAGTTCATCGCATTATCCCAAAAGTACTGAGTTATGTTGAGGTTTTTTACCTCAGCTCACCGTGTCTTTTCCATACTTTACTTGAATAATATGTTTGCTAATGCGTACTAGGTCTATCTATTTAGACTCGTCTTAGAAACAAGAAAGGGGAGAACTTTGTCGTTTTTCTCAAATAATCATAGGAGATATATGATTAATACTGCTAAAGAGTTCGTACTGCAACGGATTTGCGCTTTTGCAAGTCAGGCGTTTGATCCTAATTCAGACTCACAAGTTGTTGGTGTATTAAAAAGTAAGTTTAATATACGTTTACCACAAAGACGTTCTATCAATGAGTCTCTTTCCTCTACGGTTAGCGACCACGAAATCATTGCTTTGATTTTGAAATATCGCGCTATGGCGTAGTTATGACTCTGACGTATTAAGCCTTTTCTATCGTTTTACACACAGAAAAATTGCGTTACCAGATGCCTTGTCCCAAGCAGTAATTTTGTCGTGCTCATGTTCAAAAATATGGACGTCAAAATACGGTATTAATAGTGCTTTTAGCTCATCAAAGCTTAATGCCACCATGGGGTGCTCGTCTGTCCAGCGCTGAGTTTCTTCTGTCGTTTTTTTCTCAATACTCAGCTTTAGCGTTTGTTTTTCTCCTTCGCCACGGTAATACCAAGATGACCCAAAGGAAAACTCGCTGTTTTCGTGGATGACGCTGTGCTTTGCAAACAAACTATTGTTTATGTGATTTTTATCAACGCAATTGAAGCAAAAAACACCGCCGTTATTGAGTGCGTTATGTACGCTTTGAATGCAATTTTTTAGGTTTTGTATACTGCCACTGTAATGGATTGAGTATAAAAAACAGGTAATCAAATCATAAGGTTTGATTACCTCAAAATCACACATATTGCCTAGTTCGAATTGCGCATCAGGGCAACGCTGTTGGGCAAGGTCTAGCATCGGTTGGTTAATGTCTAGCCCGCTGCATTGATAGCCGTCTTTGATAAGATGGTAAATGTGTGGTCCCGTTCCGCAGGCCAAATCTAAGTGCCGTTTCCCGCTGTTTCCGAAGATCTGTTGAAGTCGATGCGTGCTATTGCTCTGGGCTTGGTAATTGATATCGGCACACATTAAATCGTAATAGCCAGATAAATCCGTATAGAGCGCATTGTTAGACATATTTTGATCACTTGGAGGGTAAAATTCGATGGCGAATCATATAGTAATACGTGGTTTTGGCGAAGCTGAAAAATGCCTGTAATGTTAAATACAGTGTGTTAAAAGCGTGCGTTAGAGAGCGAGTGATGAGATACGCGAAGTGGAAATAAAAAAACAGGCGCAGAGACTATTTTCTGCGCCTGTTTTTTTATGAGTCTGTCATTATTACTTTAGTGATGAAAAATAAAGTAATTATACAAAAATAAAGAATTTAGCGATGAACAACGCCGCTAAAAGGTACACAGCGAGGCTGACTTTTTTACCCTGACCAGACAGCAGTTTGATCACTGCGTAGCTGATAAAAGACAGCGCAATACCGTCGGCGATAGAGTAAGTCAGTGGCATGGTGAAAGCGGCAATTAGAACAGGTGCTGCTTCTGATATATCATCCCAATCGACATGAGCAAGACTGCTCGTCATCAATACAGCCACGTACATTAATGCACCAGCGGTTGCATACGCAGGGATAGAACCTGCTAGTGGTGCAAAGAAGAGACTTAGTAAAAATAATAAGGCAACGACAACAGCGGTTAAACCTGTACGTCCGCCAGCAGAGACGCCAGAAGCACTTTCGATGTAACTGGTTGTAGAAGACGTACCTAAAGCCGCACCCACTACCGTCGCACTAGAATCGGCCAGAAGCGCTTTTTTAAGGCGTGGTAGTTTACCGTCTTTGTCTAATAATCCACCCCGTTGGCCGACGCCAATGAGAGTGCCAGACGTGTCAAATAAATCGACAAAGAAAAACGCAAAGATCACGCTTAACATGCTTATTTGGAAGGCGCCCTCTATGTCCATGGCAAGAAACGTTGGCATAATGGAAGGTGGCATAGAAACCAGTCCACCAAATTCATTTTGACCAA
The DNA here is from genome assembly GCF_024435075.2 of Marinomonas maritima. Classification (NCBI taxonomy): domain Bacteria; kingdom Pseudomonadati; phylum Pseudomonadota; class Gammaproteobacteria; order Oceanospirillales; family Oceanospirillaceae; genus Marinomonas; species Marinomonas maritima. The sequence goes on from NZ_JAMZEG020000002.1 coordinate 237,750, forward strand.
ATGCTATCGACAAAATCGTAATGAAAAGTATGCCGATCATGACCGCGCCAGTGATGTTTAAGTACGCCAAGGCGCAGATAACAAAAAAGCCGAGCAAACCATAAATAGCGGATGGAGAAGAAAGATCACCCAATGACACCATCGTCGCTGGGTTTTTCACTATGATGCCTGAGTTTTGCAATGCAATCATTGCTAGGAAAAGACCAATACCCGCGGCAATGCCGAGCTTTAACGAAGAAGGGATAGCGTTAATGACCCATTCTCGAAGTCGGAAGATACTGATAAAAATGAAAAGAATACCTGATAAAAACACAGCGCCTAGCGCTTGTTCCCAAGAGTATCCCATGCCGAGAACAACGCCGTAAGTAAAGAAGGCGTTTAATCCCATCCCCGGCGCTAATGCAATTGGGTAGTTGGCATATAAGCCCATAATCAAACAGCCAATCGCGGCAGCAAGACAGGTTGCTACAAAAACCGCACCTTGATCCATTCCTGCTTGGGCAAGAATAGAGGGGTTAACGAAGATAATGTAGGCCATCGTCAAGAAGGTAGTGACTCCTCCGACGACTTCGTTACGTACCGTAGTATTGTGTGCTTTAAGTTGGAAATAACGCTCGAGCATGAGGCAGCCTTTTGCTAGTAGGACGACGAAATTTATTTAATGGTAAGTTCATGTGCTTGAGGGCTGAACTTGCCATTAAATACGCCGAGATAAGTTTAGTAACTGATCATCTGGTCAGTAAACCTTTTCGGCGGCAAGTATAAAAAATTCGAGGTGGTTTGGGGAGAAGAAAATGCAATAAATAGTCAAATAGGTTTTATATGATGAAAAAACTCACCTTATTGTAAGCTTTTTTATCTATAAAACCGTATTGGTCGTGGCTTATGGCAGTGAGCTGTTTAAAGATTGGTAATTTGATAGCCGTTGGCTTTGAGTTTTTCTAGAATACTGTCCTCTCCCGCAAGGTGCATAGCCCCAACCATAATGAACTCAATGCTAGTATCGTTCAGCATACGTTCAATTTGAGGCATCCATAGATTGTTTCGTTCTACTAAAAGTGACTGATAAATCTCAGGATAATCTTTTTTGAAGTCTTTTAATTCCAAATTCGCCATGCTTTCAATATCTCCTTTGCGCCAACTTTTTCGAAGATCGTTCATGGTTTGAGGCATGTTCTTTATTTCTGATAATGTGTAGTTAATAACGTCATTGCCGTCTTGCTTGTTAAGACTACTGAGCATTTGCACTTGGGTTTCGGGCTCTTCAAGCCATTCTCTTGGTTTGTTGTCTTGTTGTGCTTTTTGTGCATAAAACTGATCAACACCTTGACTGGTAAATCCTAAATGCTTTAGTTCAATCATGCTCAGGGAGATTGCCAAGGCGCTTGGTTTTAAATTCTGTATGGCTGTGATTGGAATTTGTCGTGCGTTCAAATAGATTTTGAGTGACTGGTAGGTTTCAGGGGTAATGACTTGGTCGATGGTTGTGTCATCAGAATAAGACAATTCAGCCTGCATGTGCTTTTGAAATGCAGGATTACTAAGAGTCTCCATGTTGGTTTCAAAGATAACTTTGTCTGCTGTTTGGTAGGCTTTTTCATACGCGGTGGGCAAGGGGTAGTCTTGCGGTGTTAATAAGTGAATAGTACCGCCAATGTAAAGCGTATTCGAGCCTGAAGTGACTTTCCAAACAGACGCGGCTTGAGTTTGAAATGTGGCGGCCGCCAATAAGGTAAGGCCAAGCTTTTTAAAAAGATTCATGAGTGTCCTGAATGATTTTGTTAATCAAATAAAGTGTCATTGATCAAATTTTTTATAATACTGCTTAATTTTTTAAGTCTGCAGTCTATTTTCTGCCATCAGTGTACTCATCTGAAGGCAGAGCGAAAGTATTCGATGGCAGTTGTGTTTCTTTTTTCTTATTTTTAGCGAGTAAGGGACGCTTATATGCGACATTCTGGTGTATCAAGAGTAGCGATACATGCTGGCGAATAATGATATTATTCGAGCTGTTTAAAATGTGTACGTGGTGAGTTTTCGATGAAAAAAATTTTTGTATCTATAGGTTTAATCAACCCTAAAAATACCGTCAATGTCGGCTCGGTTATGAGAGCCGCAGGATGTTACCAAGCGGATCAGGTGTTGTATTCAGGTCAACGTTACGATCGTGCTGTTAAAATGTCTACGGACACAAAAAACGTGAGTACATCAATCCCTCTGATAAATATAGAAACGCTCGGGGTAGACGGTTTGGCGGACGCTGTGGATCTTGAGACTAAGATTGTCTGTGTGGATTTGATTCAAGGAGCAACGCCGCTTCCTGCTTTTAATCACCCCGAAAAAGCATTGTATATTTTTGGTCCTGAGGACGGCACGATAGATCAAAAAATTGTAGACCGAGCGGATTTCGTGGTGTTTGTGCCTACAATAGGTTGTATGAATCTTGCTGCTTCTGTGAATGTATTGCTTTATGACAGGTTGGCTAAGTCCGCTAGAGGGCACGCTGGCGATGAGCTGATTCGTCAGAGTAAGGATGTGAATAACAACGTTAAAGTACGCATCTAATGTAAGAGTTTCCTATTTTCTTATCTACTATTTTTCATATAGTTAACAGTATTTTGACTGTGATATTTCCGCATCAATGAAAGAATGTATCCCAGCCTGAAGGCCATTTAGGAAGGGAGGCAAGTGTTTGGCTTATTCCGATTTTTAAACATCTCCTTGTTCTTCGCTTCTTCCTTTTGGTCACATGGCATTTATTTTACGAAATAAAAGGAATGCATTCCGATGAGACCGTTAAAACGAGCAGTGCTTGCTAGTTTAGTTTTTGCGATACCTTCGCTCTATGCAGCAGAAATTTTACCGCAGAGACAATCTTTAGAGCCTTTAAGTATGGAAGTGCAGTTAGGCGTTATTGCGACGACAGGCAATACTGACAGTTCAGCGTTGAAAGGTAGAGCGACAATAAAGCAAGACTTTAGGACTTGGAAAAATAAGTATGAGCTGGATGCTTTATACAAAAGAGACAAACATGACGGAGAGAATAAAACGACGGCACAAAAAATATTTTTATCAGCGCAAAGTGATTATAAATTGAGTGCTGAAAATACGTCTGTCTTTGTTTTTGGATCGTATACAGATGATCGTTTTAGTGGCTATGATTACCAAAATACGATCGCTGTTGGCTATTCTAGACGATTGTTTTCTGATCAAAACTCTTTTCTAGATTACAACATAGGGCCTGGTTATTCTTTTAATAGTACGGACGCTGGAGGTAAGGAAGACGCCATCATTATGCATATAGAAGCGGAATACGAATATAATTTTAGTACGGAAGTAAAGTTCACTCAGGTGTTGGGCAGTGATGTGGCTGTGGAAGGAAATAAAAATACGTTGTCTAAATCTGAATCTGCGATTACGGCGAGACTAAGGGATAATTTGAGCATGAAAGCGGCTTATAGTATCACTCACAATAGTGAGGTGCTTGATGATAGAGAAAATACAGATTCAACGACTAGCATTACATTGGCGTATTCATTTTAAATCAGGAAAATTTTTTTTCACGCGGCTCGCACGGTAGTATCTCTTTGTTATATTTTCATTTTTGAGGTTTTTTATGCGCTACCAAGGAATAAAAGTCACTTTAGTGACGGGCTTTTTAGGCGCGGGTAAAACCACACTCATTCGACAGTTATTAGCGCAATCGCCGTCTAACGAACGCTGGGCCGTACTGGTTAATGAGTTTGGTGATATTGGGCTGGACAGTGCTTTTTATGCGGATTTAGACGTCGCTATTAGCGAGGTGCCGGGCGGTTGCGTTTGTTGTACAACGTCTGCTGCCTTTCAGCAAGGGTTGAATCAACTTATCCGCCAATACAATCCAGATCGAATTTTTATCGAACCGTCTGGCCTTGGCCATCCTAAGCAAATTATTCAGACGTTACGTGGTGATGCTTATCAAGATGTGTTGCTGCTAACGGGGGCTTTTTGTGTGCTAGATGCTCGTAACTTGAGTGACGAACGCTATACAAAGCATGCTATTTTTAATGATCAAATTGAATCTGCTGATGGTATTGTGTTGAGTCATGTTGATCGTTATCAACAAGGTGATATCGATTTAGTCAAGGTTCGCTTTGGGCCTTTTTCTTTACCAGCACCTAAGCAAACCTTGTTCTTCTCTGACCCTATGACGCTTGATGTCGACTCTTTGGATATCGGTTTAAAAGACAGGCCACTTCTTTCTAATATGCCAGAAGAGGGGGCGCATCAGTCATCTGAGCACCATATTCACGCACATCATCATACGCAACAGAAAGCACCACTGGACGATGAAACTCGATATTATCAGAAGCAGCAAGATGCGATGCAAGTGTTAGGCTGGCGCTGGTCTCGTGATCATTGCTTTGATGAAGAAAAGGTCCGTTCAATCGTTCATTTTATAGCGTTACTTGACGGCGTTTATCGAATTAAGGGAGTGTTTGTTGTTAGTTCAACTAAGGCTGTTTTTGTGAATGTGGCGCGAGGCGAGGTTTCTATGAATACATCGGTATGGCATGAAGCGAGTCGAATGGAGGTCATAGGAGGAATCGAAGGTAATTGGGCTAACACGCTCCGGCAGCGTTGTGATGATATTCTTTCTTAAACACTTCTAAGCAATTCTCAGAGAATGGATGGGGGCAATTGATAGATTTTTATGCCTTGGTGCCTTACTGATTCTCTTTGTGTGACAAGGAAGTGTATTACCTTGGTCTATTTTGTCATTAACTTTGGCACCTTTTGTTATTGAGAGAAAAGCGCTTATAGAGGAACCTTTCCAGTATAAGAGGTTCCTATTGGAACGGATGAAATAAAACAATAAGAGGTCATAGGCCATGCCTGAATATAAAGCGCCCTTGCGCGATATCAAATTTGTTACTGAAGAGGTTCTCGATTTTCCTGGACATTACGCTAAGTTAGCCGGTGCTGAAGAAGCAACGCCTGATATGGTAGCGGCAATTCTAGAAGAGGGCGCTAAGTTTGCGGAGCGTGTCCTTTCTCCTCTTAATCGTATTGGCGACCAGCAGGGTTGTCAGTTTAAAGACGGTGTAGTTACAACACCTGACGGTTTCAAAGAAGCGTATCAGCAATATGTTGAAGGCGGTTGGCCATCTCTTTCTCATCCAGAAAGTGTAGGCGGACAAGGTCTACCTGACTCACTTGGCATGATGGTGACGGAAATGATCGCCACCTCTAACTGGTCGTGGGGCATGTATCCAGGTTTGAGTCACGGTGCGATGAATACGATTGAATCACATGGTACGGATGAGCAAAAACAAACCTACCTAACTAAACTAGTATCTGGGGAATGGACAGGCACTATGTGTTTGACTGAATCTCATTGTGGTACCGATCTTGGTATGATGAAAACCAAAGCAGAACCGCAAGCGGATGGTAGTTATGCCATTACAGGTACTAAAATTTTCATCTCTGCTGGTGAACATGATATGGCTGGCAATATTGTCCATATCGTGTTGGCTCGACTACCAGATGCGCCTGCTGGCACGAAAGGTATTTCGCTTTTCATTGTGCCAAAATTCAGTGTTGATGGATCAGGTGAAAAAGGCGAACGTAATCAAGTATCTTGTGGCTCGATTGAACATAAAATGGGTATTCACGGCAATGCAACGTGTGTGATGAACTTTGATGGCGCGAAAGGCTTTTTGATTGGTGAAGCGAATCGCGGCTTGAACTGCATGTTTACTTTTATGAATACCGCACGTATTGGTACGGCGCTTCAAGGTTTGGCTCATGCTGAATGGGCATTACAGAACTCCGTTGCGTACGCTAAAGACCGTCTACAAATGCGTTCTTTGTCTGGACCAAAAGCACCAGAGAAAGCAGCAGATCCTATTATTGTTCATCCTGATGTTCGTCGCATGCTGCTGACACAGAAAGCGTTTTCAGAAGGCGGTCGAGCATTAATTCATTATTGTTCTATGCTAGTAGATACAATGAAAAGAGGCTCTGCTGATGAAAAAGCGGAAGCCGATGAATTAATGTCTCTGCTTACGCCGATCGCAAAAGCCTTCTTAACCGAAACCGGTTTTGAATCAGCGAACCAAGGACTGCAAGTATTCGGTGGACATGGTTATATTGCCGAATGGGGTATGGAGCAAAACGTACGTGATTGCCGTATTTCTATGCTATATGAAGGAACCACCGGTATTCAGGCGTTGGATTTATTAGGTCGTAAGGTACTGATGACACAAGGCGCTACCTTGCGTCGTTTTACCAAAATCATTCATAAGTTTTGTAAAGAACACAAAGGCGATAAGCGCCTTAAGTCTTACATCTCTGCGCTAGACAAAGTGAATAGCGAATGGGGAGATGCTACGATGAAAATTGGTATGAAAGCCATGCGTAACAAAGACGAAGTCGGTGCCGCATCTGTTGATTATTTGATGTTCTCTGGTTACGTTGTATTGGCTTATTTCTGGGCGCGTATGGCTGTGGTGGCACAAACAAAACTAGACGAAGGTACAGACGAAGTCGGTTTCTATAAGGCGAAATTACAAACTGCGACTTTCTACTATGAGCGTTTACTGCCTCGCACAAAGGCGCATGCCGAAGCTATGCTTTCTGGTGCTGATAATTTATTGGCAATGGACGAAGATAACTTTCTATTTCTTAACGCTTAGTCGCTAATAGAAAAGAGTGATAACGAGATTAAACATGTGAAATGAACATGTTATTTTAAACCGATTAAAGGGTCAGAATTATGAGCGAAGCAAAAGCAGTATTTGAATCTATGTTGGGTCGTTTTGATGCAGATGAAGCGGATGATATGGAGGCGGTGTTTCAATTTGACTTAGACGATGCTGACAACTATCACTTAATCATCGCTGATGGAAAATGTGTAATGGTGGAAGGGGAAAACGATGACCCAACCGTTACGTTAAGTATGGACCTAGATACACTCAAGGAAGTCATGAGCGGTGAATTAGATGGTATGGCGGCTTTCATGCAGGGTAAGATTCGAGCAGAGGGTGACATTATGTTGTCAACCAAGTTAACTCAAATTTTCCCTCTGTAGGTTTTAATTGTTGCAACCTTAATTGCTTAAAAGCTCAACTACTATGTGCGTAGTTGAGCTTTTGTACTTACCTATTCTCCTAAATAAAAAAAACAAAGGAGCTTTATATGACAATGGATACTTCTGCTCATAGCAATCTGTTCATGGGGAAAGCCCCAGGTAGTTATTTACCTGACTCACTTAACCCGCACGGCTATCAGTCATTAACGGATGTCTTGGCCTTAGCAACGAAAAACTTTGCAGATCGAGCGGCTTTTACCAGTGTTGGTCACACCTTAACTTACCGTGAATTAAATGAAAAATCGGATCAATTCGCAGCGTATATTCAACACCAAACCGACTTAGAGGTAGGTGATCGAATTGCGATTCAATTGCCCAATGTTATTCAATACCCTGTTGTATTGTTTGGTGCGCTAAAGGCAGGTTTAATTGTTGTTAATACTAACCCTTTGTATACAGCAACAGAGCTTGAGCATCAGTTTAAAGATGCGAATGTAAAAGCGTTAGTTGTGTTTGCTAATATGGCGCATAACGTTGAAAAAATTCTTGCGAAAACCTCAATTAAGCATCTTATTATCACTGAAATTGCTGACTTTCATCCGCCACTAAAACGTCTTTTGGTGAATTCTGTTGTTAAGTATGTGAAAAAAATGGTGCCTGCTTATCACCTCCCTAGCGCTCTAACGCTGAATGAAGTGTTGGCTAAAGGTAAGGGGAAGGCAGTTACTAAGGTCAACAGTACACAGGATCAAGTTGCGGTATTGCAATACACGGGTGGTACAACGGGTGTGGCAAAAGGCGCCATGCTTACGCACGCTAATTTAATCTCGAATATGTATCAATTGAGCTCTAGATTAATTTCTATTATTGATGAGAAAGAAGAGATTTATATTGCGCCTTTACCTCTTTATCATATCTATGCATTTTTGATACATGGTTTAACATTGCTAGAACGTGGTGCTCATAGTGTTCTTATCCCTAACCCGCGAGACTTGCCTGGCTTTGTTAAAGAGCTTAAAAAATGGCGCTTCACCGGCTTCTGTGGCCTTAATACTTTGTTTGTTGGGCTGTGTAATAATGCAGATTTTCGTACCTTAGATTTTTCACATCTTAAGCTGACATGTTCTGGTGGGATGCCACTGACGCATGCTGCTGCTAATGAATGGAAAAAAGTGACAGGTTGCCAAGTTGTAGAAGGCTATGGCTTGACCGAAACGTCGCCAGTTGTGTCATTTAACCCAATAGGGAAAGAACGCATTGGAACGATTGGCCTTCCGGTTACTGAAACAGACATTAAAATTCAAGGAAGAGATGGCTCCGCGTTGCCGCAAGGCGAGTCTGGTATGTTATGTGTTCGTGGTCCTCAGGTGATGAAAGGTTACTGGAATCGTGAAGAAGCCACTCGCGAAGCCATGACGGATGATGGTTTTTTAATCACCGGTGATATTGCAATGCAACATCCAGATGGTTACTTACAAATTGTAGATCGCGCAAAAGATATGATTATAGTGTCAGGCTTTAATGTGTATCCGACGGAAGTGGAAGATTGTCTTTCGTCGCATCCAGCGATTCTAGAATCTGCCGCCATTGGTGTGCCAGATGACAAAGCAGGTGAGGCAGTAAAAGCATTTGTTGTATTAAAAGCGAATGCTGAAAAGCCAGATGCAAAAGAGTTAAGAGCTTATTGCAAAGAGCATTTAGCGGCCTACAAAGTGCCTAAGTATTTTGAAATCAGAATGGAACTACCAAAAACAAACGTTGGCAAAGTACTACGTCGAGCTTTGCGAGAAGAAGAGCAAGCTTAAATCTCATGTTCATAGCGCCTTTTAGCCAGTAACAGGAGAGCAATAATGACGCAAGTTAAGCGTAAGTTAATGCATCGACGTTGCATCGAATCCTATGGGTTCTTACGCGATGATGGCTTGTGGGACATTGAAGCCAACATGAAAGACATTAAGTCTTATCATGTGAATCGTGAGTTTGATGGTAGTTTGGTGCCTGAAGGCAGTCCGTTTCACGATATATCCGTTAGATTAACGCTGGATGACACCTTCCTAATTAAGGAGGTGTCTGTTTCTATGGATGCTTTCCCTTTTCCTAGTTGTGGTGGCGCCGCGCCGAATTTTTCGATTCTGAAAGGGACGCGCATTGGGCCGGGTTGGGGTCGCTGGTTGAAAAAAACGTTCAGCGGTAAAGTCGGTTGTACTCACGTTTTGGAACTTTTTCCTGTGGTTGCAACGACGGCGTTTCAAACCATGTGGGAACCATTGGGTAAAAAATACCCAGAGCAGATCCCGATAGCCGTCACTAAATTGATTAACAGTTGCCATGGTTGGGCCGACGATGGTCCCATGGTGCGTAAGTTAGTTGATGAACAAATACTTCATATACCTTCTGAGGAGTGTCAGTAATGAGTGATTTTGTTACTGAAAAAATTGAGTCTGGTGTGCAGATTTTGTACCTAGATAGAGTAGAAAAGAAAAACGCCATTACTTTAGACATGTATCAAGCGTTAACCAATGCGCTTCGTCGGGCTGAACTAAATGCCGAGATAAAAGTTACGTTGATCTACGGTTTAGGTGGTGACTTTTCTTCTGGGAATGACATTAATGAGTTTGTTCAAATCGCCCAAAAGCCTGAAAAAATGGAAGCCATCATGGCTTTCTTACAGGTATTAACCAGCTACAAGAAACCGCTTGTCGCTGGTGTTGAAGGCCGAGCTGTGGGGGTTGGCGCGACCATGTTGCTGCACTGTGATTTGGTGTTGGCTTCACGTGAAGCACGGTTACAGTTCCCCTTTGTCCAGCTAGGCCTAGTACCGGAAGCGGCATCAAGCCATTTACTGCCTCAGTTAGTTGGTCACCAAAAAGCGTTTGAAATATTAGTGCTTGGCGAGTTTGTTGATGCCCAGATGGCGTATGAAATAGGATTAATTAACCATTTATGTGAAGAGGGTGAAGCGTTTAAAGTCGCTCTATTCTATGCTGAAAAAGTGGCCGCTTTACCCGTCGAAGCGGTGGCATTGAGTAAAGATCTACTTAAATATCGAGGTCAGGATGACGTGCAAATGGCATTGATGCGAGAGGGGCGTATATTTAAAGATCGCTTAGGTTCAAAAGAGGCGCATCAGGCTTTTTCTAAGTTCTTGTCTCGTAATAAGTAGTATTTTTTACGTCTCTTAAAAGCCTCACCTCAGTGTGAGGCTTTTTTATTTATGATTTCTGCAATTCAACGATATTATTCGTCTTTTTTTATGCACCTTTGCGTTACTTTTTTCAGTGAATACGTACTAGAATCAGGGAGATGTTTGCGCCTGAAGTGCGTGATTTATCACTGCTTAGAGTGTTTTTTAGCGGAAGGGTGAATATTTTTGTCAGTTAACTGGCGCTTTTTTGTTATTGATGAAAATCCTTCTCAAACTACTATAGATAGCAAGAAAATAATATATATGAGGGACTTATGAAAATCCTAGTATCCGTAAAACGAGTGATTGACTACAACGTCAAAGTTCGCGTTAAAGCCGATCATACTGCGGTTGATCTTACTAACGTCAAAATGTCTATGAACCCTTTCTGTGAAATCGCAGTAGAAGAAGCCATTCGATTAAAAGAGAAAGGCGTGGCGACTGAAGTCGTTGTGGTTTCCGTTGGTTCTAAAAGCTGCCATGAAACATTGCGAACGGCGCTGGCTTTAGGTGCTGATCGTGCTATTCAAGTAGACACGGAAGACGGTTTAGATTCTCTTTCGGTGGCTAAATTATTGGCTAAAGTGGCTCAAGAAGAAGCGGCCGATTTAGTGATCATGGGTAAGCAAGCGATTGATTCTGATAATAATCAGACAGGACAAATGGTTGCCGCATTATTGGATTATCCACAAGCAACGTTTGCTTCTGAAGTGGTAATTGAAAATGGCGAAGCACAAGTGACCCGTGAAGTGGATGGTGGTTTGCAAACATTGGCTATCACGCTTCCTGCTGTTATTACGACAGATTTACGTTTAAACGAACCGCGTTTTGCTTCTTTACCTAATATTATGAAGGCTAAGAAAAAACCATTAGATGTGAAAACACCAGCAGATCTTGGTGTAGAAGTTGGGTCCAATGTCAGCATTGTTTCTGTCACACCGCCGCCGCAACGTGCGGGTGGTATTAAAGTGGGCTCTGTTGCTGAGTTGGTAGACAAACTTAAAAATGAAGCGAAGGTGGTGTCATGAGCGTTTTAATTATTGCAGAACACGATAATAAGACTTTAAAACCTGCGACCTTGAATACGGTGACGGCAGCGACTCAAATTGACTCTGACGTGCATTTATTGATTGTCGGTTTTGAATGTCAAACCGTGGTTGAGCAAGCAAGCCAAGTGACGGGAGTGACCAAAGTTATGGTCGCTGACAATACGGTTTACGAACACCAATTGGCAGAAAATGTTTCTAAATTGATTGTTGAAGTCGCCAGTGGCTACGGTCATATATTAGCCCCAGCAACAACAACAGGTAAAAATACGTTGCCGCGCGTCGCCGCTTTATTGAATGTGGCGCAGTTGTCGGATGTCATTAAAGTTGAGTCACCAGATACGTTTGTGCGCCCAATTTACGCAGGCAACGCGATTGCGACAGTAAAAACCACGGATGCTGTTAAAGTTTTGACGATTCGTTCAACAGGTTTTGATCCAGCGGCAAGTGAAGGCGGTAATGCTGAGCGTGAAGTGCTTTCACAAGCGATTGTTTCTGACCGTAGCCGTTTCGTAAAAGAACAATTGGCTGAGTCTGATCGTCCAGAATTAACGGCGGCTAGTATCATTATTTCTGGTGGACGAGGCATGGGTAACGGTGACAACTTCAAATTATTAGAAGGGGTTGCAGACAAGTTAGGTGCAGCGATAGGGGCCTCTCGTGCCGCCGTTGATGCCGGCTTTGTTCCTAACGATTTGCAAGTGGGTCAAACCGGTAAAACGGTTGCGCCAGATCTGTATATAGCCGTTGGTATCTCAGGTGCCATTCAGCATCTTGCAGGTATGAAAGACTCTAAAGTCATTGTTGCTATCAACAAAGATGAAGAAGCGCCTATTTTCCAAGTAGCGGATTATGGTTTGGTTGCGGATCTATTTGATGCCGTACCAGAGTTAGAAAAGAGCCTTTAATCACTTTGTGAAAGAAAGCAAAATATTCAAATACCGGATTACGGTGTATCACAACCACCGTAATCAAAATAAAAATAATTGGAGACCAGCATGATATTCGAAGGACAAGCAGTCAAGGTTGCAGTCGATGATGCAGGCGTGGCAACGGTCACTCTGGATTTGGTCGGTGAGTCGGTTAATAAGTTCAACAGTCTTACGTTGAGTGAGTTAACTAAAGTCGTCGATATACTCAAACATACTGACGATTTAAAAGGCGTTATTTTTGCGAGCGCGAAAGACGTATTTGTCGTCGGTGCAGATATCACAGAATTTACGTCATGGTTCAAACTAGATGACGAAGATTTAGCGGATAAGCTACAAAACGCTCACAATATTTTTAATGATATCTCTAACTTATCTTGTCCAACCGTGGCGGCGATTAATGGTATCGCGCTTGGCGGTGGTATGGAGCTGGTTTTATCGTGTGATTATCGTGTGATGGCCGACACGGCAAAAATAGGTTTGCCTGAAACCCAGTTGGGTATTTACCCAGGTTGGGGTGGCACAGTGCGCTTACCGCGCTTGATCGGTCCAGATAATGCTTGTGAATGGATTTGTGGTGGTGCTCAGAAGCGAAGTGCAGATGCGTTGAAAGACGGCGCAGTGGATGCCGTTGTCCCAGCCGCTAAAGTGAATGACTCTGCTCGTCACTTAATTCAACAGGTTCTTGACGGTAAACTTGACTACCATGCACGCCGCGATGAATTGCGTGCGCCAATGGTATTTTCTCCTATCGAAAAAATGATGATTTTCGAATCGGTTCGTGGTGTGGTTGGTGCAAAAGCAGGCAAACATTACCCTGCACCAATGGCGGCGATTAAGACGATAGAAAAAGGCATCAGTCAGGACATGGAAAAAGCCCTTGATACTGAAATCAAAGGTTTTATTAAACTGGCGAAAGGTCCTGTAGCAAAATCTTTGGTTAACCTGTTTTTAAGCGATCAACAGATTAAGAAAACGGCCAGTAAATACGCGAAAAATGCGACACCGGTGAAGCAAGCCGCTGTATTGGGTGCGGGTATCATGGGTGGCGGTGTTGCTTATCAATCGGCTTCTAAAGGCACGCCAATTATCATGAAAGACATTCGTACTGAAGCGCTAGAGCTTGGGTTGAATGAAGCGAATAAACTCTTTAATGGCCAAGTAGAGCGTGGACGTTTAACCACAGAGAAAGCCTTTAAAGCGATGAGCGGTATTGTTCCTGCATTGACTTATGGTGAATTTGAACATGTTGATTTAGTGGTCGAAGCCGTTGTTGAAAACGTGAAGATCAAGAAATCGGTTTTGGCTGAAGTCGAAACGAAGATTGCCGACGATGCGATTCTAACGTCTAACACATCGACGATTTCTATTACTGAATTAGCAAAAGATCTTAAGCGCCCAGAAAACTTCTGTGGCATGCATTTCTTCAACCCTGTGCATCGTATGCCGTTGGTCGAAGTCATTCGTGGCGAAAAAACCAGTGATGCTGCGATTGCTAAAACCGTAGCGTATGCTCAAGCGATGGGTAAAACCCCAGTGGTAGTGAATGATTGCCCAGGTTTCCTTGTGAACCGAGTGTTATTTCCTTACTTCGCTGGTTTTTCTTTGATGATACAAGAAGGTGCTGATTTCCAAGTGGTGGATAAAACCATGGAGAAATTTGGTTGGCCAATGGGCCCAGCTTACTTGTTGGACGTAGTGGGTGTCGATACGGCGTTTCATGCCGACCAGGTGATGGCGGAAGGCTTCCCAGATCGCATGAAGCATGAAGGCAAAAATGCGGTTGATCGTTTGTTCGAGCTTGAGCGTTTTGGTCAGAAAAATGGCAAAGGTTTTTATAGTTACGAACCTGATCGCCGAGGTAAGCCGAAAAAAGTGTTCAATGAAGAAATCAATGCTTTGTTGGCCCCTGTTGTTACTTCTCAGTCTGAACTGACCGAAGAAGATATTATTGCTCGTATGATGATTCCGCTTTGTGTCGAGACTGTTCGATGCGTAGAAGAAAACATTGTTGCGTCAGCAGCGGAAGCAGACATGGGATTGATCTACGGTATTGGTTTCCCTCCATACCTTGGCGGTGCGTTGCACTACCTAGACCAAATGGGACTGCAGGCATTTTGTGACCTTGCAGACAAATACAGCCACTTAGGTAAATTGTACGAGCCAACCGCGAAAATGCGTGAAATGGCGAAAAACAATGAAACCTATTACAGCGCATAATTTCCCAGAGGTTAGAGGAGAATTTCTATGAAACTGAATCCAAATGATGTCGTGATTATCGACGCAGTTCGCTCACCGATGGGTAAAACGAAAAACGGTGTCTTTCGCAATGTTCGAGCTGAAAATTTATCGGCAGGGCTAGTGAAGGCCTTGTTCAAGCGTAATCCAAATGTCGATCCAAAAGACGTAGAAGATTTGATCTGGGGTTGTGTTAACCAGACTCTAGAGCAAGGCTTTAACATGGCTCGTGCAGTGTCCCTGTTAGCCGGTTTGCCAATCACCACCGCAGCGCAAACAGTAAACCGTTTATGTGGTTCGTCTATGTCGGCGATTCACACAGCAGCGCAAGCGATTATGACCGGTCAAGGCGATGTATTTGTTGTCGGTGGTGTTGAGCACATGGGCCACGTAGGCATGATGCATGGTGTTGACGTAAACCCTGCGTTATCAAAGCACATGGCAAAAGCATCTATGATGATGGGTGTAACGGCGGAAATGTTAGGCAAAATGCACGGTGTGAGTCGTGAAGCGCAAGATGAATTTGCGGTGCGATCTCATCGTCTTGCTTATGAAGCCACCCTTCAAGGACGTTTCAATAACGAACTTGTTTCGATTGAAGGTCATGATGCGGAAGGCAATAAAATTCTAGTGGAAGTGGATGAAGTGATTCGTCCAGAAACAACGATGGAGTCACTTGCTGGTTTGAAACCTGTTTTCATGCCTAAAGTCGGTACAGTGACAGCAGGTACGTCTTCTGCCTTGTCTGACGGTGCGTCTGCGATGCTTATGATGTCTGCGAAGAAAGCGGAAGAACTGGGTCTCACGCCGATTGCCAAAGTACGCAGCATGGCTGTGGCTGGCTGTGATCCAGCGATCATGGGTTATGGTCCGGTTCCAGCGACGAAAAAAGCACTTAAACGTGCGGGTTTAACAATAGATGACATAGACATTGTCGAGTTAAACGAAGCCTTCGCTGCGCAATCTATTCCTGTGTTGAAAGACTTGAAATTGATTGATTTGGTTGATCAGAAAGTGAATTTGAACGGTGGCGCAATTGCCCTTGGACACCCATTAGGTTGTTCTGGTACGCGAATTTCCACGACCTTGCTTAACGTGATGCGTGAAAAAGACGCCACCATTGGTCTTGCTACCATGTGTATTGGTATGGGCCAAGGTATCGCAACCGTGTTTGAACGAGTGTAAAAAGGTTGAACTAAGCGCATGAAGTTATGTGCATCCTTGCTTTAGAACAGCAAATTAAAATCTCTGTCTTTGCCCCGCCTTGTGCGGGGCTTTTTTTGCACTGGTGTTTTTTATGATCTTGTCAGATGATTGGAGTCATTCTACAAGTGATAACAAGATTGGTTAAAGAGGGTTGTTTCGTGAAAATAGCGGTATTAGACGATTATCAAAACAGCGTAAAAGACCTTGAGTGTTTTTCCATTTTAGACGGTCATGAGGTACACATATTTAATGAAACCTTTGCGAATACTGGTGACTTAGTCGCGAATCTAAAGGGTTTTGATGCCCTTGTTTTGATCCGTGAGCGCACCATAATTACTGAGGAATTGCTTGCTAACTTGCCTAATTTAAAACTGATTAGCCAAACAGGTAAAGTCAGTAATCATATTGATGCCAAGCTTTGTCACCAATATGGTGTTGCCGTGTCGGAAGGTATTGGTTCTCCTGTTGCCCCTTCTGAATTGTGCTGGGGGCTGATCATGGCCGCGAGTCGCCATATTCCACAATATGTTTCCAATTTATCACAAGGTCAATGGCAGCAGTCGGGCGCTTTAGGTCTTGGGCGAGTACTGAATGGCGCGGTATTAGGCATTTGGGGATACGGTAAAATTGGTCAGCGTATTGCTCAGTATGCGAAAGTGTTTGGCATGAAAGTTCTTGTTTGGGGAAGTGAATCATCACGGGCACTTGCTCAAGAACACGGTTTTTCAGCGGCGCAATCGAAAGCAGAATTCTTTCAAACCGCCGATATTATTTCTTTGCATTTAAGGCTGCATGAAGCCACTACAGCGTGTGTAACGAAGGGCGATTTAGCACAAATGAAGTCTGATGCGCTGTTCGTGAATATCAGTCGTGCAGAATTGATAGAAAGTGGGGCTTTGTACCATGAAATGTTATCCAGTCCATCCAAACGTGCAGCGGTTGATGTATTTGAAACAGAGCCAGCTAACCTTGATAACGAGCCTTTGTTGTCACTGCCAAATGTGCTTTGTACACCGCATATTGGTTATGTGGAAAAATCCAGTTATGAACTTTATTTTAAGATCGCCTTTGAAAATATTGTCGCGTTTTCGAATGGAAAAGCAGAAAATTTAGTGATTAAGTTATAAAATCAGCATTGAGTTAACGTTATTATTAGAGCACGTTAATTCGTGCTCTTTTTAAGTAAAAGCCTTTTAACTAATCAGTGTGATGCTTAGTCATTACGCTAATGGATATATTTTTAATCACATAGGATGTTTATTATGAAAACTCTTTTATCTGTTCTGCTTTTTACTGTCCCCGTATTATCTTCAACTCAGTTAGTCGCGCAAGAAAGTACGGAAAAAGCGGTGTGTGAGCCCAAAGACATTACTTCTGTGTCCTACATGGAAAATCTACAACCGAATAGTGATGTAGAGGTAGGTGCCATTTATCAAGCCAAAACAGAGCAGTTAATTGCCTTCGCGAAAAAATATAATCTTGAAGACTTTCAAATTATTAATCAAGATGCGTCCGTGAGTGCTAACTGTTGTGGCAATTATGGATCACAAATAAGCATGAACTACACTGTGACGTATAAACCCAGTTACAGCGCGTTCACCGCATTTTATAAAGATGGCGGCACTGGAATGGTATCAACTTATCGTGTTGGCTTAGAAAATTGCCCAACAACGACTCATTAACTTTACATGTTTGCTACTGGAGGCGTCTTCTAAGACGCCTCTGTAATCCAAGGTTGAGTGATAACGTTGGATGGTTGTCGTTGCATGATGATTTCGCCATGACGCACGGATAGCAACACTTCGCCTTGGCGACGAATAACGCTGTAGTCGTCGTTCCCTTCTAGTAAAATGAAATTTGCAGGGTTGCCGATTTCTATACCATAGCCTTTTAGACACATTGTTTTAGCGCTGTTGTCTGTAATCATATCCAGTGCTTTTTCGTAGTCTTGATAGCCCATCATTTGGCAGATATGCAGGGCAAAATCTAGAGTGCGTAATAGTTTTCCATTACCCAACGAATACCAAGGATCAAAGATAGAATCTTGCCCTAAACAGACGTTGATGTTGGCTTCGCGTAATTCTTTGACGCGAGTAACGCCGCGGCGTTTTGGGTAAGTGTCAAATCGGCCTTGTAAGTGAATACTTTCGGTTGGACAGGAAATAAAGTTAATGCCTGAATTTTTTAATAAGCGGAACAGCTTCGAACAATAAGCGTTATCGTAAGAATGCATGGCGGTTGTGTGGCTTGCTGTGACGCGTGATCCCATATCGTGAAACAGCGCTCCACAGGCGAGAAACTCTAAAAACCGAGAATTCGGATCATCAATTTCGTCACAATGTACATCAACCAGTCGGTCATATTTTATCGCCAGCTCCAAGATCAGTTTGACGGACTTCTCACCCAATTCACGTGTGTATTCAAAGTGTGGAATACCACCTACGACATCGGCGCCTATCTTTAGGGCTTCTTCCATCAGTGCTAAACCATTGGGGTAAGACAGCATACCATCTTGTGGAAACGCGACGATTTGTATGTCTATTTTGTCTTTTAATTCGTCTCGTAATGCACATAAAGTACGAACCCCAATTAAGGTTGGATCCGTTGTATCGGCATGGGTTCGAATGGCTTGAACCCCGTTTTGTATCAATAGTTCTATGGTGGATAGGGCGCGCTTGCGAATGTCTGCTTCATTCAGCATCGATTTGCGTTGGCTCCAGCGTTCGATACCTTCGAATAAGGTGCCACTTTGATTCCACTCTGGCTCACCCGCCGTTAACGCAGCATCTAAGTGAATATGAGGCTCAACGAAGGGCGCGCAGACAAGGTTTCCTTCTGCATCAAATTCATCATTAGTGACGACTAACGTATTGTCTTGTTTTTCGATTTTAGTGAAATGGCCGTTTTCAATTTTTAAGGTGAATAACTCAGCTTGTTGACGTAAACGGGCGTTAATAATATGCATAAAAAAAACCTCAATCGTTGGGACTGACAAGTGTGTCGGCTTGTTCTTCAATATCGTGATGATGAAACAGTATTTGTTCAATCAGTAGGGCATTTTGTAAGTTGAGCCGTAAAAAAGAGTCTTGTAAAGAATAGCCTAGACGTTGTTCAATTCTGTTTAGGCGATAACTTAATGTGTTTCTGTGAACACCCATTGCATCTGCAGTTTGTTGTTGGTGTCCAAAATGGTTGAAATAATGGTTTAGAGTGGACTTCATTTCCAGTGTGGAGGCGTCGCGTGCAAAACACAATTCTCCTAAATGTTGTTTGCAAAAGTCCGATAATAAACCGCGATTTGGGATGGCTGCATACAAGCGGGCAATGCCTAACTGTTCATAGAAAAATATACGTTGATGCTGATGTTTGACTGCAAATTGCAATGCTTGACGAGCTTGCTCTGTTGCATCGGCTAGCTTGTCTAAACCTGTTTTTCTCTCGCTTACACCGATACATAACACCAGTAGTGGAAACTGTTTTTGCAGTAAGTTCAGTACTTGTTCTAATTCGTCATAGAGTTCTGTGGTGTCTTCAGTGACGGGCCATATCGCCAAAAGATCTTTTTCGTAAGTCAGAACCGGCCAGTCGATGTCTCTGCGTTTTAGTATGCTACCTAAATGCTGTTCCAGTTCATGGTGCAAGTGTAGCAACTGATGATTTGAGTCGTCTGTACTTTGATCAAGGTGACTGATTCTTACCGCGAAAGTGGCGAAAGGATTCGTATCGCTAATGCCCAGATCCCCAGCACGCAAATGAATCAACTCAGGTGCTTGATCAAAGCCATTAATGAGTTTTGTTAAAAATAGCTTAACCGATTTACCTAGTAAGTTATCTTGTACTATGGCGTTACTGATGACCTCGGTTACCAAGACCATTTTCAAGCTATAGGGCTGTTCTAATACAGGAAGTTGATGTTGATTGGCAAGTTCTAATACGCTGTTGGGAATGTACTGAATAAACTCTGGGCCAGTCAAAATGACCATCCCTGCGACGTTACTGTTTACCGCTTCTTGAACGAGTAGACAGAGGTTTTGTTCGGTACGACAATGATTTATTCCTGTAATAAAAACCAACTCGCCACCGCTGACCCAAGCTTGAATCGAGTCGTTCTCTGCGACATAAGGCCAACGCACTATGCGTTGGCCTCCGGTTAATCCTGCTCGAAAGGTAATGCTTTCTAGCCCTGGTAAGCGGGGGATATCTGCGCAACAAATACTCACTGAGCGTCTAGCGCTTTGGCTGTTTTGCGAAAAACCAGAAAAGATAAAATACCGTATGACACCATAGCCATCAGAACGCCAACGATAGGCGGCATGACGGGAGAAGCATATGCTGCAGCGGAAGCAATAGCGTAAGACCCCAGTCCAATCCAGTTAAAATCTGGTAACTGAGCGTTTTCCAGTAATGGGTATTGCCCTTTATGGCGCAGCCAGAAATCCGCCATGATCACGCCACCGATGGGTGGAATAAAGGTCCCCAGTAACATTAGAAAAGGAATTAAGAAGTTATACATTCCAAAGACAGCCATTATTGTCCCGATGGCGGCTCCAATGACGGTAATGGTTCGACGTTTGTCAGTACGAAGCAGGTTACAACCCGCAACGGCAAAGTTATAAATCGTATTGTCCTGCGTTGTCCAAATATTCAGAAACAACATAAGCACCGCTAACACGACAAAACCTTGCGCCAGCATGACATCAACAATGTCAGCTTGTTGATAGATTAATGTGCCAAGAGCGCCGGTTAATACCATTAATCCATTACCGATGAAGAACGCGGCCATGGTTGCCCATATTGCGATTTTGCCACTTTTAGCAAATCGGCTCCAGTTGGTTGCTTGAGTAGCGCCGCTAACAAACGTCCCAATAACAATGGTAATGGCGGCAGTGAAACTTAAACTTTGAGTCGGTTCAATACCGAATAAAACAGACACACCGCCTACATCGACTAACCCAGTGTAAAGACTGATCAAGATAAAAATAAGCATGGCGGGAACCGCTACCCGCGACAGTATGTCCATGCCGCGAAAGCCAATCATGGCGGTAATACAGAACGCCATGCCGAATAAAATCATTAAGGGCGTTTGCCAAGCGTCTGGAGTACCTGTGACCTTGACCAAAACAATGGCAAGTGTCGCCGTTCCCCACGCATACCAGCCAATTTGAGTGAAACCAAGAATAAAGTCTGACAGTTTGCTACCCACTTCACCGAAGCAAAAACGTCCCATGAGTACGCTGTTTAGACCACTTTTATAAGCGATAAAAGCCAAACAAGAAGCATAAGTGCCGAGTAGCAAGTTGCCAACCAAAATAACTAAGAGCAATTCAAAAAAAGAAAAAGCCGTGCCTAATGTTCCGCCAGCCCACATGGTAGCGGTAAAGAAGGTAAATCCAAGCAGAATAAACGCCATTGGTAATAAACCTCGGCGTTTACTTTTGGGTACTTCAATTAATGGATAATCTGATTGCGTCATAGTCGTCTCCCATGATGAATAAGCCAAAACAGCTTACTAGGTTTATAAGCAACTAATGAACCAATAGTTAGCCAAATATTTTTATCAAGGTTATTTGAGGCGATATGACGAATAATTTCAGTAAATGTTTATGCGCTTTACACAATACTTGACTGGGTTGGCGGAGCTGAATTTATAGGCGATGACGGTTTACTTCTGCCTTGAGTGCATCATTAAGAGGCATTAGAAGTGAATGATATGTTGCCTATGGTCCTCTTAGTTTTTATTTATTGGTTACTTGTTTTTTTTAAGTCTATAACTATAGTCACTCAAGAATAAAGTGTTCTAAGTCACAAGTAGGAGAGAAGATTATGTCGAATGAAGGTAAATGTCCTTTTAACCATGGCGCCGCTGATTCTAGTCAGTCTGCAGGACGTGGTAACACTAACAAAGACTGGTGGCCAAATCAGTTGAATGTAAACGTTCTTCATCAACATTCCGCTAAATCTAATCCAATGGGCGAGGATTTTGATTACGCCGAAGCGTTTAAACGTCTTGATTTAAACGCTATCCAGCAAGATCTTCATACGCTAATGACGGATTCACAAGATTGGTGGCCAGCAGATTATGGTCATTATGGACCGTTTTTTATTCGTATGGCTTGGCATAGCGCCGGTACTTATCGTACCGCCGATGGGCGTGGTGGAGCGACATCAGGAACACAACGTTTTGCACCACTAAATAGCTGGCCAGATAACGTCAATTTGGACAAAGCGCGTCGTCTGCTTTGGCCTATTAAGCAAAAATATGGCCGTAAAATATCTTGGGCCGATTTGATGATTCTTGCTGGTAATTGTGCTCTCGAATCGATGGGATTCAAAACCTTTGGTTTTGCTGGTGGTCGAGTTGATGTGTGGCAACCAGAAGAAGATATTTATTGGGGTACAGAAACGAAATGGTTAGAAGAGAGTGGCGGTAAGAATAGCCGTTACTCTGGGGAACGTGATCTAGAAAATCCACTTGCTGCCGTACAAATGGGCTTGATCTACGTTAACCCTGAAGGCCCAGATGGTAAGCCTGATCCACTCGCTTCCGCTCGTGATATTCGTGATACGTTCGGCAGAATGGCGATGAACGACGAAGAAACAGTTGCTTTGATTGCGGGTGGACACACATTCGGAAAGGCACACGGCGCAGGCGATGCCGGTCAAGTTGGCCATGATCCAGAAGCATCGGGCTTAGCTGAACAAGGTTTTGGTTGGAGTAATACGCAAGGCACGGGCAATGGCACTGATACTATTAGTAGTGGTCTTGAGGGCGCTTGGACGAAAGATCCTATCAAATGGGATAATGGCTTCTTCGAAAACCTATTTGATTATGAATGGGAGTTAGAAAAAAGTCCGGCTGGTGCTTGGCAATGGTCTCCCAAAGGAACCGCTGGGTCTAATAGCGTCCCAGATGCTCACGATGCAACGAAACGACATGCTCCCATGATGTTTACGTCCGATATTGCATTGCGTGAAGACCCTATTTATGCGCCGATATCACGACGTTTTTACGAAAATCCAGATCAGCTTGCTGATGCCTTTGCTCGTGCTTGGTACAAATTGACTCATCGTGACATGGGGCCGGTCTCTCGTTATCTAGGGCCTTTAGTTCCTCAAGAAGAACTTATTTGGCAAGATCCGATTCCCGCAATAACACATGAATTGGTGACGGAACAAGATATTGCGGCTCTTAAAGAGAAGCTTGCGAACTCTGGTTTGTCTGTCTCTCAGTTGGTATCGACGGCTTGGGCATCCGCTTCCACTTACCGTGGTTCAGATATGCGCGGTGGAGCAAATGGCGCACGTCTTCGTCTTGCGCCACAAAAAGATTGGGACGTGAATCAGCCAGAGCTACTAGCGAGTGTTTTGAGTTCACTTGACGCGATTAAGGTTGAGTTCAACCGTGGTTCTACAACGCAAGTGTCTCTTGCCGATTTGATCGTATTAGCAGGTTCTGTAGGTATTGAAAAAGCAGCGAAAGCGGCGGGTACCGTCATCACGGTTCCTTTCACGCCGGGCCGAACCGATGCGACTCAGGAACAAACAGACATAGAGTCGTTTGATGTGCTTGAGCCTATAGCGGATGGTTTCCGTAACTATCAAAAAGGTAAGTACACGATCAGC
The DNA here is from genome assembly GCF_024435075.2 of Marinomonas maritima. Lineage (NCBI taxonomy): Bacteria > Pseudomonadati > Pseudomonadota > Gammaproteobacteria > Oceanospirillales > Oceanospirillaceae > Marinomonas > Marinomonas maritima. The sequence goes on from NZ_JAMZEG020000002.1 coordinate 261,048, forward strand.
GCAGAAGAAATATTGTTGGATCGAGCGCAGCTACTTACGTTATCAGCGCCAGAGATGACGGTACTTGTTGGTGGTTTACGTGTATTAGGAGCTAATGTCGAACAGTCTCAAAAAGGTGTTTTGACGAATCAACCAGAAACATTATCGAATGATTTCTTTGTGAATTTGCTCGATATGGATACCAAGTGGAATTCTGTTTCAAGTGATGAAGACGAGTTTGAAGGCAGAGACCGGAGTACGGGAGCCATTAAATGGACAGGTACTCGCGTCGACTTGGTCTTTGGTTCGAATTCGCAGCTTCGTGCTATTGCTGAAGTGTACGCTTGTTCCGATTCAAAAGATCGCTTTGTGAAGGACTTCGTGCAAGCATGGACTAAAGTAATGGAGCTGGACCGCTTTGATCTAGTATAATATCCCAGTGTGACTAGCAGCCAAACCCGTAATTCCAAAGGATTGCGGGTTTTTTTATGTAAATAAGACGGCTACAAAAAACAACGTGTTAAAAGTAGCGCTTTGGTCTGTGGTGTTATAAATTTGCAGAAATTAGTTCAGTTAATATTTTTTAGTGGTAGTAATAAAAAATCAGACTAACATTAATGGATGAAGTTGAGTTTATAAAATTTTTAATAAGGTATTGGAATAATGAAGGTATCTCATAAAGTAGTGTTATGCGCTTCCGTGGTAGTTGCTTTAGCGTTTACTGCATACTCATGGCTGCAGTACAGCAACCTTAGAACAGCACTGTATGAAAAAACGGATATCAGTACACAAGAAACAAGTAAGGCATTGGCTTTACAAGTGGATCATTGGCTTAAAGGTAAAATGGATTTGATTGAGACCGTTTCTCAAACGGTCGATGCTGATTACAGTATGGAAACAATTCAAAAAGCATTTGATTTACCGCTTTATAAAAATGAGTTCTTGTTGCTTTTTGGTGGACTAGACACCAATGGGACTCGCATTACCAATGATCCTGATTGGAACCCAACTGGATGGGATGCTCGTAAGCGACCTTGGTATGCATTAGCTCAACAACATAAACAGACCGTATTAACGGACCCTTACCCTGATTCAACAACCGGAGAAATCCTTATTTCTGTGGTTGCTACCTTTAGAGATAAAGGCACGTTTAAAGGGGCATTTGGTGGTGATTTAAGCCTTCAAACGGTTTCTAACGCTGTTAACACTTTGAATTTTAATGACACTGGGTATGCGTTTTTATTAAATAAATCTGGCAAGATCATTAGCCACCCGAATGCAGATTTAAACGGAAAGTCTGTTTCGAACTTGCTACAAGGCAGCGTGTCTGCTTTGAACACGAATTTAGCCGAAAACCAACTTAAAGATGGCACGCCTGTATTTGTGTCTTTTAGTCCATTGCCAAATTTGTATGGTGCTGACTGGTATGTCGGTGTTGTATTGGACGAAGGGAAGTTGTTTGCAAGTGTTCGAGAATTCGGTTGGATTGCGTTTCTGGGAACATTAATTGCGACACTGTTGGTATCGGTTGTCTTGTATTTCATGGTGACTCGTTTGCTGCAACCACTGCGTGCATTGCATGAATCGTTACAAGAAATTAATGGCGGTGAAGGTGATTTAACAAAACGACTAGACATTACCAGTAACGATGAGTTTGGTGCTGTGTCTGGTGAGTTTAATCAGTTTGTTGGTTACCTACAGCATTTAATCAGCGAAGTGAAAGGGCGCTCATTGAGTGTTCGTGCTAATACAGACAAAACAGCGGCGTCTTCTGCCCGTTCTTCTGCGGAGTTATATACTCAATTGAATGAACTGGATCAATTAGCAACGGCGATGCATCAAATGTCTGCAACGGCTCATGATGTGGCAGACAATGCTCAAACTGCGGCGAGCCGTGCGAATCAGGCGGATACAGCAGCAAAAGAAGGCGAAGCGGTTGTAGAACGTACTACTGCGTCTATTGCTCAATTAACCGATCAAATGGGCAATGTTGTCACCACTATTAATGACTTAGTGGGTTACAGTGACAATATAGAATCAATTCTGACGGTTATTACGGCCATCGCGGATCAAACGAACTTGTTAGCATTGAACGCAGCCATTGAAGCGGCTCGTGCCGGTGAACAAGGTCGAGGCTTTGCGGTTGTTGCTGATGAAGTGAGAACACTTGCTTCGAAGACACAAGAGTCGACAGAGCAAATTAAAAAAATGATTCAGCAATTGCAAACGGGCGTGCGAGGTGCTGAAAAAGTTATCCTTGAAAGTCGGGAGAATGCGAATTCAACGCAGCTTATCGCCAACCAAGCGAAAGATTCATTACATGCTATTCGTGCAAGTATCAATGAAATTAATGATATGACGGTACAAATTGCTGCCGCCGCCGAAGAGCAAAGTGCGACATCTAATGAGATCAATCGTAATACCACGAACATACGTGATATAAGCCAGTCGGTTTCAGATGCTGCTACGGAGCAATCTGCATTGTGTGAAACCATGGTGGAAATCACCACTCAACAAGCGAAATCTTTGGATAAATTTAAGGTGTAGCCTTTGTTCTAGCGTTTAGAAGGCAAGTCAGGCGTTGGTGTCTGACTTGCCTTTTTTGTGCCTGCTTTTCCATATTTCATATCAAAATAAAACTGAACAATCACCTCTTTGTCATCTTGCTTGATTACTCTGGCTGTTTTAAACAGAAGCTAGCGTGTATGAAGTTTGAAGGTCTGAATGTCATCGCTTTATTAGAGGGGATTAAAGGTGTATTGGCGTTGCTGGTGGCCGTTGGCGTTAATGCATTAGCAGGACAAGATCTTTATAAATTAGCCGAACAGATGATACGGCAATGGTCACTTTCACCCAGTGACCATTATCTTGCTTTGTTTCTGAATCTGATTGAGAAATTGAACCATCAAAGTCTAACATGGGTGACCTTGCTCGCGTTTCTATACGCCAGCTTTCGCTTTGTTATGGCCTATGGCTTATGGAATAAATTACGCTGGACGGAATGGTTTGCCTTCATCAGCGGCTCGCTCTATATTCCCTTAGAACTTTACGCCATTTCTCAAACGCCTAATCTCGTCAATGTATCAATACTAGCTTTTAACCTCATGGTCGTTACTTATTTGTATTGGGTGCTCAAACGAGGTGCACGCTCTTAACGATTTAAAGCCTAATGTTTCCATTCTATTTTTTTTGTATCGCCCATTTTACCGTCACTGTTGAGTCTATATGCCAAGGCGACGAGTAAGGTTTGTGCTAATGTCATTGAAGAGGTGAGGGAGCGAAATCCCATGACTTCGGCTTCTTTTATATCAAAACATACATCAGAAAGTGCCGCTAATGGGCTTATTTTACTGTCGGTAATGGCAATGACTTTTGCACCCGCCTTGAATGCGTACTCGCTTACGTTAACCGTTTCTTTGGCGTAAGGGCTAAATGTTGTGGCAATAATGACATCGTTTTCACGTATGTTACTGGCTTGCTCTACCAGCATGCCACCACCACCATCGATGAGGTGAGTTGTTTTGTTTAAGTGTCTTAAACTGTAAGCGAAGTAGCTGGAAATAGGGTAGGCGCGACGCAGACCGATTAGGTAAATATTTTGAGCATTTTCGAGTAAATCTACGGCTTTAGAGAGCATTTCTTGAGAGAAATGGTGGTTCATGTGATTCATTGAAAACGCATTGCTGCTGCTGAATTCTTCTAAAATATGAGACGCATCTATTATCGTGCCAGCGGTACTTTTACTGAGCTTTACTCGTTCACTGTAGCTGGACGTTTGCTCTACAAGAGCTTGTCGGAAGAGATTCTGCATTTCGCTAAAACCGTTGTACTCAAAGGCGGCCGCAAAACGTACAAGTGTTGAAGGAGGTACATCGCACTGTTCGGCAAGACTGGCAACGGTTTCTAGGGCGACAGTATTCGGGTGTTCTAGCAAAAAGCGCGCGACTTGTTGAAGTCGTTTACTTAAGTCGTCGTAGTTCCGACTAATGGCTTGTTGTAGTAGTTCAAGTGACGTTGGTGCAGCCAAGAAAGTGACTCCTAAAGTAGTGACCTAATACCAATTTTAAACAAGCATTATAGCGATAATTGACCCTAAATACTTGCTGGTTTTTTATACGGTCAAGGCGGAAGGCTTAATTAAGCCTTCCGCTGACGTGATAGATCATAGACGAGGTTGTCCTTAACCTCTGTTCTTATTTTTCAAGTTGAATTAACGGAATTCCCCAGCGTACTTTTCAACCAATGCGATGTTGTCTTTGGTGATAAAACCAGGGCCAGAGTTAACATCATTACTCGGAATCAAACCGTAGCGAGAATAAAGTGTTAGGAAGCTGATAGGTAAGTAACCTTGTAGATACGGTTGTTGGTCTATTGCGAAGTCTATGTTGCCATCTTTAATGGCGGCAGAAATCTCACCACTCAAATCAAACGTACCGAAATAAATGTCCTTCAAATTTCGATTTTTAGACAAAGCTCGTAACGTTGGGTGCGCAGAAGTTGGCCCTAACGTTAGGATCGCCTGAGTATCTGGGTGCTTACGCAAGTAAGCCGATACTTTAGTCTCTACGTTGGTCGGATCTGATCCAGAATCGATCATTTGGCTACCAAGTTCTACGCCTAGACCTTTTGCAAAGCCCATGCAGCGCTCAACAGACGCTGGGTTGGTAATATAATGGTTAACACAAAGGAAAGACTTTACGCCTTGTTTCTTCGCACGTTCCCCCGCACCGAAGCCAGCGGCAAACTCAGGCTGGCCAACATGCAATAAAGCACCCAATGCTTTGGATTGTAGCTGAGTTCCAGAGTTCATCGTAATAAAAGGAATGCCTTTAAGAGTGGCCTTATTTAAAGGGCCTTCCAATGTATCGAAGTCGGCAATAGAAAGTACGATACCATCAGGATTCGTTGCGACAGCCTGTTCAACGATACGCGCCATATCGGCTAAATCGCCAGTTGGTGGATTGCGATATTCGACAGTGACATTCATATCTGAAGCGGCATGTTTAACCGCATTCTTAATGACGTTCCACCATGAATCAGAGTCTGGCGCGTGGGATATAAACACGTAGCGTTCGCCTTCGGCATGGACGGTTGATGACATAGACATTACGCCTAAAGTCGCCGCACCTGCTACCAGTATGGCTGTGCTTTTCTTAAGAAGGTTCTTCATTCCAACTATCTCCGTTTTGTTTAATTATTTTTGTTGTTACGTATTTTTGGATTTAGTAAACACCGCTGCTGATTCATTTTTGATCAGAGTCGAAATGATATTAGAATGAATGTTTCATAATTGCAATACTTTGGAATTTTTGGTTTTTATTGTTTTTGGTTTCTATATCTATTTGTTTTAAAACGATTTTATTTTATTTTAGTGTCTTTTTCAGGTTTTTTTTAAGCCTTTTTATGTAAATTTAATAAAAATATTTATTTTACCTATTGAAAAAAATGAAATAAATATTCTATTATGGTTTCATTGTTGAAACAAAAAGACATTAAGTTCTATCACGTTCTTAGGTGCACTACTTAAGTAGCCGATACGATTACCTTTGTTAGGTTTAAGTCGTAAATGGATAGAGCATGATTAGAAGCCACAAAAAATAAATATAAAAATAGGTGAAATGCTATGACTGATCAAACTCAACCTGTTGAGGTATCTAAAATAGAAGAAGATAAATTAACCGGTAGCAACGCAGCAGTAGACGAACGGGTTCGGAATGTTCCTGCTTGGAAGCGACTCTTGCATCGACCTGAATTTGGCGCCATTTCTGGTGCGGCTCTCGTATTTGTCTTTTTCTTCATTACCGCTGGCGATTCTGGCATGTTTGCCTCTGACGGCATCATGAATTGGGCAACCGTTTCGGCGCAACTAGGTTTGATCGCGATCAGTGCGTGTTTGTTGATGATCGCGGGTGAGTTCGATTTATCCATTGGTTCCATGATTGGTTTTGCAGGCATGATGATGACCATCCCAGCAGTGTATTGGGGGTGGCCAATTTGGGGAGCCATTCTTTTTGCTTTTGCTGGCGCCATGCTGATTGGCTTCTTGAATGGCTATATTGTGGTTAAAACGGGTCTGCCTTCTTTTATTGTTAGTCTGGCGTTTCTTTTTATTCTGCGCGGTTTGACTATTGCACTGTCTATTCTATTCACTAATCGCACCATCGTAGGTGGTATTGATAAATACGCCGAAGGAGATTGGCTGGCTGTTATTTTTGGGGGAAGAATAGGTCAAGGTATTTTTATTTGGTTGGCTGATATGGGAATTGGTAGTACCTATGACGATGGTTATCCAGTCGTTGACGGTATCCCTATGGTAATTATCTGGTGTTTAGGGTTGGCGATTATTGCGAGTTGGGTTCTGCTACGCACGCCGTTTGGTAACTGGATCTTTGCCACGGGTGGAGATAACAAAGCAGCCCGTAACGTGGGTGTTCCTGTCGATAAAGTAAAAATCTCTTTGTTCATGTTTACAGCTTTTACCGCCACAGTGTATGCCGCTTGTCAGGTATTTGAGTTTGGCTCTGCGTCGGCAGATCGAGGCGTATTAAAAGAGTTTGAAGCCATTATCGCGGTGGTGATCGGTGGTGCTCTGCTCACCGGTGGTTACGGTTCTGTTATCGGTGCTTGTTTTGGTGCATTGATCTTTGGTGTCGTCCAGATGGGTATTTTCTTCACTGGTATTGACTCAGATTGGTTCCGAGTTTTCTTAGGCGGCATGCTGTTAATCGCTGTTTTGTTCAACAACTATATCCGTAAAAAGGTGACAGAAGCCCGACATTAGATCGGTGTCCGTATTTGAGTTTACTTTTTGGATGAAGCATTTAGGAGAGCAAAAATGAGTGATTTTATAATTGAATTGAAGAATGTGAGCCGCTACTTCGGTTCTGTCATCGCCTTAAAAGACATTAATATGCAAGTGAGATTGGGTGAAGTTCACTGTCTATTAGGAGACAACGGCGCTGGTAAATCAACGCTTATCAAAACATTAGCAGGGGTGCATGCACCAAGCGAAGGTGAATACCATTTAGATGGAAAAGCGGTGGTGTTTAAGTCTCCAGTAGAGGCACTGGATGCGGGGATTGCAACGGTTTATCAAGATCTTGCGCTTGTGCCCTTGATGAGCGTGACGCGTAACTTTTTCATGGGCCGAGAGTTAACCACAGGGCGCGGTATATTTAAGCGCTTTGATATTGAGAAGGCCAATAAGATTGCACAATCTGGTATGGCAGAAATGGGTATCAATGTTCGTGATCCATCGCAAGCCATTGGCACCATGTCTGGTGGCGAAAAACAATGTTTGGCGATCGCTCGTGCCATTCATTTTGGGGCCAAGGTTCTTATATTAGATGAGCCAACAGCGGCACTGGGCGTGAAGCAGTCTGCGAATGTCTTAAAAGTCGTTGCCAAAGCCAAAGCCAGAGGGTTGGCGGTGATCTTGATTACCCACAATGTACATCATGCTTACCCCATTGCCGATCGTTTTACGCTACTAAACCGTGGTCAAAGCCTAGGTTCTTTCTTGAAGTCAGAAGTAAGTCGAGAAGATGTTTTAGAAATGATGGCGGGTGGTCAAGAGTTAGACGAATTGACCGCTGAATTAGAAGAATTCAGCCGATTAGATGCCACAGCCTAAAGGAAAGCCATTATGACAACGAATAAAATGCGTGTGGGTTTAGTGGGTTCAGGTTACATGGGAAAAGCGCATGCCATTGCTTATAGAAATGCAATAGCGGCCTTTGCTATTCCACAAGGGCAATTGCAGTGTGAAATGTTAGCCGATGCAACGCCAGAACTGGCTGAAATGAAAGCGAAAGAGCTGGGTTTTAACCGCTCAACAGGGGATTGGAAACGCTTAATTAATGATCCTGATATTGATGTAGTGGACATTTGTGCCCCCAATTTTTTACACAAAGAAATTGCGTTGGCCGCCATAGCGGCAGGAAAACATGTTTACAGTGAAAAGCCCTTGGCGCTGAACGCTGACGATGCCAAACAAATGACCGAAGCGGCTGAACTGGCTGGCGTGAAAACATTGGTTGGTTTCAATTATATAAAGAATCCTACGGTGCAATTTGCCAAGCAATTGATTGAACGTGGCGACATCGGCGACGTGGTGCATTTTCGTGGTGTGTTTAACGAAGATTATTTGGCCGATGCGAATTTGCCTTTTAGTTGGCGTTTGCAAAAACAGTTTGCTGGTACAGGGGCGTTAAACGATTTGGCCTCGCATCTTGTGCAATTGGCGATTCATTTGGTGGCATCGATTCAATCCTTGTGTGCGGATCTTAAGGTGGTTCATCAACAGCGTCCGTTAGCGCAAGGTGAACAGGGCGTTGGCCATGTTGAAAACGACGATCAAGCTCATATGATGGTGCGTTTTGCTAATGGTGCGCAAGGTACATTAGAAGCGTCACGTATTGCTTGGGGGCGCAAAAATGGTCTGTCGTTTGAAATTACAGGCACTAAAGGAACCTTGATTTTTGACCAAGAAACCTTGTCGGAGTTGTCTTTGTACATCAATGAAGGTAACCCGCAAACGCAAGGTTTTAAACGTATTTTGGTTGGCCCTGAGCACCCCGATTATCAAGCTTTTTGTGTTTCAGCGGGTCACGGTCTGGGTTTCAATGACATGAAAGCGGTTGAAATCCGAGATTTATACCAAGGCATAGTACATAACGCGCCATTGTGGCCTGATTTTCGAGCGGCGACACAGGTAAATATCATTCTCGATAGCGTGGTTGAATCCGTTGATAAAAGAGCGTGGGTCGAGGTTGAGCAGTACGATGGGGAAGAAAAATGAATAATAAAAAATTGGATGTTATTTGCTTAGGGCGTGCCGCTGTTGACCTGTATTCGGAACAAATTGGCGCGCCATTAGAAGACGTTAGCAGCTTTAAGAAATACCTTGGCGGCTCGTCTTGTAATATTGCGTTTGGGACGTCTCGCATGGGATTAAAGTCGGCCATGTTAACGCGGGTCGGTGATGAACACATGGGACGATTTGTTCGTAAGGAATTGGCACGAGCCGGTGTGGATGTTTCCCATGTTGTCACCGATGAAGCGCGTTTAACCGGTTTGGTGTTATTGGGTATCAAGGACAAAGATACCTTTCCATTAATCTTTTACCGTGAAAACTGCGCTGACATGGCGATCAGTGAAGACGATTTTGACGAAGCTTACATCGCTTCAGCGAAAGCTTTATTAATCACCGGAACGCATTTCTCTACTAAAGGTACAGATCAAGCGGCTAGAACGGCGATTCAATACGCGAAAGCCAATAATACTAAAGTCGTGGTCGACATCGATTATCGTCCCGTATTGTGGGGGTTAACTGGTCGTGGTGAAGGTGAAAATCGTTTTGTGTCGAACGACTCTGTGACTCAACATCTTTTATCCATCATGCCATTGTGTGATTTGGTGGTCGGTACAGAAGAAGAGTTTCATATCGCGGGTGGCAGCGAAGACACCATTGAATGTTTAAAACGCATCCGCCATATCTCGTCTGCTGAGCTGGTGGTAAAACGCGGTGCTTTGGGTTGTTCTGTTTTTAAAGGCGCAATACCAGTGACGCTAGACGAAGGCATTACGCGTTATGGTGTAACGGTCGATGTGTTAAATGTGTTGGGTGCAGGTGACGCTTTTTTGAGTGGTTATTTACGCGGCTGGATTCAGGGGGAAAGCACTGAAAATGCGTGTGATTATGCCAATTCTTGCGGTGCCATTGTGGTGTCTCGACATGGCTGTTCGCCTGCCATGCCGAGTCGTGAAGAGCTGGATTATTATTTGATTCATCGAGATGACATTCCACGCCCTGATCTTGATCCAGTACTTAACTATTTACATCGTGTGACAACGCAACGCACTGTGCGTCATGAGCAGGGTAAAGAATGGCAAGACATGTGTATTTTGGCGTTTGATCATCGACGTCAATTCGTGGATATGTGTCGTGAAGCAGGCGTGTCATTGTCGCAAATCCCAAAAGCTAAAAAATTGATACTAGAAGCCGCTTATCAAGGCGCTTCTAGTCTAGAAGGTAAAGTTGGCGGTACGGGTATTTTAGCCGACGGTACCTTTGCGCAAGATGTATTGAATGATATTACGGGCAAAGACCATTGGATTGCTCGTCCAGTAGAGCTGCCAAGCAGTCGTCCACTTCGATTCGAATTAGGCAACAACGTTGGGCAAACTATTGCGACTTGGCCTGTGAATCACATTGTGAAATGTTTGGTTTTTTATCATCCCGATGACGCCATTGCATTGCGTAATGAGCAAGAGCAGAAAGTCATGGACCTTTACCGCGCTTGCTGCACAACGGGTCATGAGTTGCTTGTTGAAATTATTCCACCAGCCGATTCAGATGTACAAGACGATACCTTGTCTCGCTCAATTGAACGTTTTTATAATTTGGGCGTGTTTCCGGATTGGTGGAAACTGCCTTCCCCTAGTAAAGCCGCTTGGAAAAATATTAGTGACCTTATTAAAGCGCGAGCACCTTATTGCCGAGGCGTCGTATTGCTGGGTTTGGACGCGCCTGTTGAAGAATTAAAAGCTGGCTTTAATGCTGCGGCAGGGCAAGACATTTGCAAAGGCTTTGCCATCGGACGCACTATTTTCTCCGAACCAACTAAGGCTTGGCTAAGAAAAGAAATCGATGATAAGGAATTCACCTCAAGGGTTAAAAAGAACTATTTGGAAATGAGTGAGTTATGGCAGCAGCGTAATGGTAAAAACCTTGGCGAACAATCTGCTAAGCGGATGGAGGCATAAAAAATGGAAACATTACGTTTAACCATGGCACAAGCTCTGGTCAAGCATCTACAAGTTCAGTTCACCGTGATTGATGGTGTAGAGGTGCCGCTGTTCGGCGGCGCTTGGGCGATTTTCGGACACGGTAACGTGGCTGGAATAGGCGAGGCATTGGCACAGGTTAAAAATGAGTTCACCACGTTTCGAGCGCATAACGAACAGGGTATGGCATTGGCTGCTTGCGCTTACGCGAAACAGCACCGCCGTCAACGTATTATGGCCTGTACATCGTCCATTGGTCCTGGTGCAACCAACATGATTACGGCAGCGGGTTTGGCCATGGCCAATCGCTTGCCTGTGTTGTTTTTACCAGGTGATGTATTTGCGACTCGAACCCCAGATCCTGTGTTACAGCAAGTTGAGCATTTTAACGATCCGACTATGTCGGTGAATGATTGTTTTCGTCCAGTATCGCGCTATTTTGATCGTATTAATCGCCCAGAGCAGCTGATCACCAGTTTGCCAGCGGCCATTAATACCATGTTGGACCCGATTACTTGTGGCCCTGCGACCTTAGCGTTACCACAAGATGTGCAAACCATGGCGTTTGATTTTCCAACAAATTTCTTTGCCAAGAAAGTTCATAAACTGCGTCGTAATCGAACCGATGTGGATCAACTAGCATCGGCTGTTGAGGCGATAAAAAAAGCGAAAAAGCCATTGATTTTGCTTGGCGGAGGCGTGCATTACAGCTTGGCGGTAGAGGAAGCGAAAGCCTTTATTGAGCACTATCAGATTCCCGCGTGTGAAACACAAGCCGGCAAGGGCGCGTTGGCTTGGGATCATAAGTTCAACCTTGGCTCAGTCGGTGTAACCGGATCGAGTGCGGCCAATGCGGCGGCACAAGAAGCGGATTTGATTATTGCCATTGGCACACGTTTGCAAGATTTCACCTCGGCCTCTCGTACATTATTTGCGAACCCTGATCACACTTTGCTGAGTCTAAACGTGACGCCGTTCGATGCAGAAAAACATCGTTCTTTACCATTGGTCGGTGATGTAAAAGTGACACTGCAAGAGTTAATGGCAGAGCTAGGAGATCAACAAGCGCCGTTGTCCTGGGTGGATCATGTTCACGAGTTGAATCAAACATGGCTGTCGGCAGTGGATCAAGCGACGGCCTTGCCTACGCAAGCGAGCGACAAACACTATTTGCCGACGGATGCGAATGTCATTGGCGTAATCAATCGTTTTTTCTCGGTTGATAGCACGATAGTTCAAGCCGCCGGTGGTTTGCCGGGTGAATTACATAAGCTTTGGCGCACGTCTTCTGATCTTGGCTATCACGTGGAATACGGTTTTTCTTGTATGGGTTACGAACTAGCGGGCGGCCTAGGCGTGAAAATGGCAACGCCAGAACGAGAAGTGATCGTGATGGTGGGAGACGGCAGTTATTTAATGCTGAATTCGGAAATCGCCACGTCTGTCATGTTGGGTTTAAAACTCACTATTGTCGTTTTGGATAACCGAGGTTACGCCTGTATCAATCGATTACAGCAAGCGTGCGGCGGCGAACCGTTCAATAATTTATTGCAAAACTGTCACATGGTTGACGCGGGCGCTCCAAAAACAGACTTTGCTGCACACGCTAGCGCCTTGGGTGCGGCGTCTGAAAAAGTGGCTTGTCTGGCGGAACTAGAAGCCGCATTAGTGCGAGCAAGAGCCAGTGATAAAACCTATGTGATTGCGATAGACACCGACCCAATGCCGAGCACGCAAGCAGGTGGAGCGTGGTGGGATGTGGCCGTACCAGAAGTGTCGACTCGTGACGCCGTGGTGAGCGCCGAACACCAGTACAAAATAGCCAAACAGCAACAGCCTTATTAACTTTTAGATCAGAGCTTGGAGCAATCCTATGAACAGCAACAATAAAAATAACAACGCGAAAACGGAATCCAACATCCGAATCGGCATAAATCCTCTGACTTGGACTAACGACGATTTACCCTCGTTGGGCGCAGATACGCCGCTCGAAGTGTGTTTGAGTGAAGCCAGTCAGGCTGGTTACAGCGGTATAGAATTAGGTAATAAATTTCCTCGTGATGCGTCTATCTTGGGGCCAATATTAAAGCAACATAATTTGTCTCTTGTATCAGGCTGGTACAGCGCACGTTTGCTAGAGCGAAGTGTGGAAGACGAAATTGCAGCGATGCAAGATCACCTCAATTTACTGAAAGCGTTAGGGTCGACTGCCATGGTGTTTGCCGAGGTCAGTGGCTGTATTCATGGTGATCAATCTGTTCCTTTGTCTCATCGCCCCCGTATGACGGCGAACCAATGGGACGAATACGCCAAACGTATGACCGCGGTAGCGGATTATATGGCCGCCGAAGGCGTAAAAATGGCGTATCACCATCATATGGGCACGGTGATCGAAACCGCGGAAGAAGTCGATAAGCTAATGCAAATGACGGGAGATAACGTCGGTTTGTTGCTGGACACCGGTCATATTACGTTTGCGGGTGGTGATGCATTAGCGATGGTCAAAAAGCACGCTAAACGTATCACTCATGTTCATTGTAAAGACATTCGTCCAAGTGTGTTGAAAGATAACCTTAACCGTGACAGTGCGTTTTTAAATGCCGTTCTAGAAGGTGTTTATACGGTACCCGGCGATGGCAGTATTGATTATTTCCCTATTTTTGAAGTGTTGAAATCTGTGGACTATTCCGGTTGGATTGTGGTGGAAGCGGAGCAGGATCCGGCTATTGCGCACCCATTAACGTATGCAACAAAAGGCTACGAGTATTTGTCAGCGAATTTGAAAAAAGCTGGTTTTACTTTTTAATCTCACGCTAGAAATAGCCGAATTCATGTATTTAAAGAGAGAAAAAAATGTCTAATTTGAATAACGTTATGGGTAACTTCATCGACAATGAATGCGTTGAAAGTACCTCGTCTCGTAAAGCAAACGTCTTTAACCCTGCGACAGGGGAGGTGTCTCTATCTGTATCGCTGAGCACGGTCGAGGAAACACAATCCGCCATTACGTCGGCACAAACGGCGTTTGAAACTTGGTCTAATGTCACCCCTTTAAATCGTGCCCGCGTGATGTTTAAGTTTAAAGCTTTAGTGGAAACACACAGCCATGAGTTGGCTGAGTTGATTGCCAGCGAACACGGAAAAGTCTATTCCGATGCCATGGGCGAACTGACGCGCGGCTTGGAAGTTGTGGAGTTTGCTTGTGGTATTCCGCATCTTCAAAAAGGCGAGCACAGCTTAAATGTAGGTCGTGGTGTTGACAGTTACAGCTTGATGCAACCGCTTGGTGTTTGCGCGGGTATCAGCCCGTTTAACTTCCCTGCCATGGTGCCAATGTGGATGTTTCCTGTGTCCATTGCTTGTGGTAATACATTTGTAATGAAACCGTCTGAAAAAGACCCAAGCACCATCATGCGTCTTGCAGAATTACTCAAAGAAGCAGGTTTACCAGATGGTGTCTTTAACGTAGTAAACGGGGATAAAGAGTCGGTTGATGTATTGCTAACTGACGAGCGAGTGCAAGCGGTGAGCTTTGTTGGTTCTACGCCTATTGCGGAATACATTTATGCAACAGCCAGTGCACACGGCAAGCGAGTGCAAGCCCTAGGCGGTGCGAAAAATCACATGTTAGTGATGCCAGATGCTGATCCAAATCAAGTAGTGAACTCATTAATGGGTGCGGCTTACGGGTCGGCGGGTGAGCGTTGCATGGCGATTTCGGTTGCGGTTTGTGTCGGCGACGAAGTGGCTGATAACCTGATTGCTAAACTGCAAAAAGAAATTACAACGATGACCATAGGACCCGGTTTGTACAAACAATATGGCATCGAAAACGAGCCCCACATGGGACCTTTGGTCAGCCAAGAGCACGCACAAAAAGTACGTGACTATATTACGTCTGGTGTGGAACAAGGTGCGACCTTGGTGGTTGATGGTCGTGATTTCGTCTGCAAAAACCACGAGCAAGGCTACTTTGTTGGACCCACGCTTTTTGACCAAGTGAAAGCGGGCATGCGTATTTATGATGAAGAAATTTTCGGTCCAGTGTTGTGTGTGGTGCGAGTGGATTCTTATGAAGAAGGTTTGGCGTTAATTAACCGTCACGAATATGGTAACGGCACCGCGATTTTCACGAGAGATGGTGATACCGCGCGTCAGTTTACCGAAAAAGTTCAAGTGGGCATGGTGGGTGTAAATGTGCCTATTCCAGTACCTATGGCATTCCATAGTTTTGGTGGTTGGAAACGATCTTTGTTTGGCCCTTTACACATGCATGGGCCTGATGGCGTGCGCTTCTATACTCGCATGAAAACCATTACGGCTCGCTGGCCGACAGGTTTGCGGGCGGGTCCAGAGTTCTCTATGCCAACCATGAAGTAATTTGTTTCGAGGTTTTGAATTATGTCGCATTTACTAAGTAAAAATAGCCTAAGTAAAAATAGCCAACAAACAGGGCAGACGCAAACTCAGCTGGTGACGCCTAAAAGTGCCAATTGGCGTTATGTTGGCTTTGAAGCGCACCAGCTTAAAGCGGGTGAATCGATCACTATCGAAACGGCAACGGACGAAGTGTGTGCGGTGATTCTGTCAGGAAAAGCCAATGCTAACACCAAACTTGAAGCGTGGAAGGATATTGGCGATCGCATGAGCGTGTTTGATCAGAAAGCACCGTACTCTGTGTATTCTCCGGCTCAAGATGAGATTCACATTGAAGCGATTACGGATGTGGAAGTGGCTTTTTGTAAAGCGCCGGGTAAGGGCGGTTTTAAAGCGAAATTGATTTCGCCTGAGCAGTGCCAATATGAAACACGTGGTGTAACGAGTAATACTCGCCATGTGTGCAATATTTTGTTTGGCAACGAACCAGCGGACAGCTTACTAGTGTGTGAAGTCATCACGCCAAGTGGCGGCTGGTCTAGCTATCCGCCTCATAAACATGATACCGACGCAGCACCTGCAGAAACTCAATTGGAAGAAACCTACTATCACAAGATAGATCCACCGCAAGGTTTTGCTTTTCAACGAGTCTATACCGATGATCGAAGCATTGATGAGACCATGGCGGTGGAAGACGGCGACCTTGTGATGGTGCCGGAAGGCTATCACCCTGTCGGCGTGCCTCATGGCTATCAGTCTTATTATTTAAATGTCATGGCGGGACCAAGTCGGAATTGGATATTCCATAACGACCCAGATCATGAATGGATTATTGAACGAGATAAACAGCGTTAAAGGTGTAGGCATTTGGGCGACTACTGCGCTCACCAATACTTTGTTGAAAATAGGAATAAGATGTTTTCTGAAAGATCTTTATTCATCGTCGCGACGTTACGAAAACAGTAGTCGCCTTGTATAAAAACAATAAACTCAAGGATAAAACTATGCTTAATTTTGCGTTATTTGGTGCCGGTCGAATCGGGAAAATGCATGCAAAAAACATTCAGGCGTTTTCTCAATCAAATCTTAAATATGTCTTTGATGTGTATGCTCCCGCAGCAGAAGAAGTGGCCAAAGCAACGGGTGCGAAAGTTGTTTCCAGTGTGGATGAAGCCTTAGCCGATCCAGACGTTCATGCGGTATTGATTGCAACCAGCACCGACACGCACGTTGAACTGATTGTAAAAGCCGCGAAAGCGGGCAAAGCCATTTTATGTGAAAAACCGATTGATCTAGACACCGCAACAGTAAACGCTTGTTTAGAGCAAATTAAAGATTGCCCAGTGCCAATCCAAATTGGTTTTAATCGCCGTTACGATCCTAGCCACGCGGCTGTCGCCAAGGCGGCGCAAGACGGCAGTATCGGTAAGCTAGAACAGTTAATTATCACCAGTCGTGATCCGGGGATGGCACCGGTAGAATATCTGAAATCGTCAGGAGGAATTTTTCGTGACATGATCATTCATGATTTCGATATGGCGCGCTTTGTTCTTAACGAAGAAATTGTTGAGTTACAAGCATTCGGCGGTGCAATGGTGGATGAAAAAATCACTGACATTGGCGACGTTGACAGCGTGATGTTGATCATGAAAAGCCAATCTGGTCGTTTAATTCACATTAATGGCTCTCGTCGTGCAATCTATGGTTACGATCAGCGCGTCGAAGCATTTGGTTCAGAAGGTATGGTAATTTCGAATAACCAAACACCTACGTCCGTGACTCGATTCACTAAAGAAACCACGCAAGTAAAAGACCCACTTTATAACTTTTTTATTGATCGTTATGTGGATGCTTATAATCTACAACTAACGTCTTTTATTGAAAATGTCTTAGCGAAACAGCCCGTTTCGCCAAGTTTTGAAGACGGACGCCGAGCGCAAATGCTAGCCGATGCGGCACAGAAATCCCTTGAAACAGGGCAGAAAGTAACGCTGAACTGGTAAGGTTCGATTTAATATGACGTAATAAAAAAGGGCGAAAGCCCTTTTTTTCTTTTAGGTTCCAACATACAGATTATTTATCAACTGGAAGGCCTTCAAATTTATTATCAAAGGCTTCTATAAAGGCATTTTTTAGCGTTTCTATGATGGCGTCAAAGGCACTGATTTCTGGGTTGTCTAATGAACCAGTAATGTTAATCTGAGTGGCGACTTTATCTGAACTATTGTTGGTGAATAATCCCACCAAACCACCGCTTAATCCTTCCCAAGAGAGTTGGAATACCCCATCGTCATCTTTTACGACATCTTGTTCCCAATCTAATATATCGACATCTTTAAATAAGGGTTTGACATAACCATTGAGTCTTCCGCCAGAGGCTTTGAGTTCACTAATGACTTCTCCTGTTCCCGCGCGGAAGTCAAAACTCGCATAAGCCTGCGCGAAGTCGTTAAGCAGGGGTAATGAAACTGACTCTGTTTTGAGTGAAATTAAAAAGTCGTTCGAAACAAAAGGATCAAATTGTGCGTCCATTTCCATAGAAGCGGAGTTTAAGAGTTTGGCATTGAGCTTTAAATCCGCGACGCGTTTTCCGTCTTGCCCTGCAATATTGGTTAGATTCGTCACTTCGGCATGAAGTTCCGTGAGCTGAATATTAACCGGAGGCGTGGAGTCAAAGTTGCGAAACGCAATGCGGCCATCGTTTAGGGTGATGTTACTGATGGTAATGGGAATAAGGCCTTCAACTACGCCTTTCCAATCGCCGCCTTTGCCGGATTGGGTATTTTCAGCTTGATTACTGTCAACGAAGTTTACCTGAGGAGAGTCAAGCCAAAGGTCGGCCAAAATTTCACCCTTAAATAAAGCTCGCCAACTTAGAGCAATATCGATGTTGTCCATTTGCAAGAAGGGGACTTGATGATCGCCTTTTACTTTTGAGATAGACAGTTGTTGAAGCTGATATGCGCCTCGATAAATATCAATATCCACGTTCTCGATATGTCCTGTGTATTCCCCCATGTCAGACAGCTTCTGATTCACTGTGTGCAATGCCCAATAGGGTAAATACAGTCTGAGCATGATAAGAACGCTCAGGATTACTACAATAAAGGTTACCGTGTTCTTTAGTTTTTTCGTCTTCATTCTACACTCTCCTTGCTTACACTAATGTTAAGGTGGAGGGTGATTTTTCGCAATTAGAATATCTGGCTTCCATAATCTGTACACGCTGTTGTCTTGTTATATACAGTGAGCATAATAAAGCGATTAGGAAGCTTTCTTAGTTGTGAATGCTTTTGCTCTACTCTGAAACAACAATGGCTTGTTCTATTTTTTGTCTCAAATCATCAGGTAAAGCAATCGCTGCTTTTAGGGTTTTAGAAAAACAAACGTAGGTGACGTCGGCTTCTGCAACAAGGTCTTGGGTTTGTGTATTGATAATGGTTTGCTTCATCGTGATGCTTTTATTGCCAAGCTTGGTGTATCTAGTTTGTACTTCAAGAACGTCACCGAAATTGGCCTCGGCTCTGAAGTTGATGTTTATATTAACCACAACCCAAGCGATGCCATCTCCCATGAACTCTATGCCACCAAAGTCATCAAAAAAAGCCCAACGACCTTCTTCTAAGAACTCTAAATATCGGGCGTTGTTAACGTGTTGAAAAATATCTAAGTGGTATCCTCTCACTTTAATTTGGATTGTGTTGAGCATGTTATTTTCCTTTCAAAAAAACGCGAAGTAAAAAGGGTACGAGTCTAAAAGGGAGAAAAAAATAACAAAATCGCTCAACTTTCATGACAGTAATTTTGGGTGTCGGAAAATAAGTCTTATTCGGTAGAAATGTGGTTTAGATTGAGAGGTAAAGGTTCTCTTGTTACTTTAGAGTTATTAACTATGGGAGGTCAGATGGAAAATACGTTAATGAATGACGCATCATTTGATGGTTTAACCTTCACCGATTTGTCTTATGTGCAGGAAACTATTAGTCGTAAGACATTTGAGTCTTGTGTTTTTGAGTCTTGTGATTTTACAGAATCTTTTTTTGATGCCTGTTCTTTCAAGGACTGCCAGTTTAATAAATGTAAACTAACGGCGGTTAATGTGAGAAACAGTAAGTTTTCCGATGTGCAATTTCATGACTCCAAAGTATTGGGCGTCGATTGGACAAAAGCCTATTGGCGTGGTTTGGACTTAGGTGCGCCTCTGTATTTTAAGGGGTGTTTAGTCAATGGGTCTTCCTTCTATGCTTTGAAACAACCGGGAATTACCTTCGAAGGTTGCCGTGCTCACGATGTGGATTTTAGAGAAGCGATGCTTTCTAGGGCGACGTTTTCTGGTACAGATTTAACCAACAGTTTGTTTGTGAATACTACCTTGACGGGTGCTAATTTTAACGGCGCGACCCATTACGATATAGATGTGAAGCAAAACCACATTAAAGGGGCTATATTTTGTCGTTATGAAGCAGTGAGTTTATTAACATCACTGGGCATTAAGCTGGTTTAACACTAATCTAAAAAATATAAAAAGAATCGGAGATATTTATGTTAAGAAAAGAAAAAACAGGTTTGGTGGTGATCGATGTTCAGGGAAAGCTGGCGACTATTGTGCATGACAGTGAGCTTTTTATCGCTAATCTCGTCAAGTTGATTAATGCCGCAAAACTATTGGGTTTGCCCATTTTGTGGTTAGAGCAAAACCCAGAAAA
The DNA here is from genome assembly GCF_024435075.2 of Marinomonas maritima. Taxonomy (NCBI): domain Bacteria; kingdom Pseudomonadati; phylum Pseudomonadota; class Gammaproteobacteria; order Oceanospirillales; family Oceanospirillaceae; genus Marinomonas; species Marinomonas maritima. The sequence goes on from NZ_JAMZEG020000002.1 coordinate 280,898, forward strand.
ATTAGGCGCAACCGTGCCTGAATTACGAGCAGTTTTGGACTTAGTTAAGCCAATGTCCAAGCATTCTTTTAGTGCTTGTGGCGAGCCGGTTTTTGTTGATGCGATCAAAAAATCTAAAGTGAACACTTGGTTACTTTGCGGTATTGAAGCACACATTTGTGTTTACCAGACGGCTCTGGATTTGTTGGATTCAGGTTATATGGTGGAGCTGGTCAGTGATTGTGTTTCGTCTCGTTCTTTGGGTAACAAAACAGTAGCGCTCGAAAAATTAACGCGCAAAGGCGCAGAGGTCACCAGTCTTGAAATGTGTCTGTTTGAATTGATTAAAGATTGTCGAGCGGATGAATTTAAAGCGGCGCTTAGTTTTATTAAGTAACTTCCCCCCTTCCAACCTCCTTCTTAGCAGTGGAGGAGCTTAATGCTTTCGTTCCTTTTTTTCTTCATTGCAGGGGAGGGGTTATTTTTTGTTTAATTTACCTTGAACGGTCTGCTTTGTGTTTTAATCCAATAATATTTTATTATTTTACATAATACGTCCGATATTATTTCCTTTAGGCAGGCAGCATGAACATAGATAAATCCAAAAAACGTATCGCAAAGAAAGTTAAAATGGGCTTTAAAGGATACCCACAAGTATCCTTTTCTTATTTTGGTGAAACAACAGAAATAGCCACAGAAGTGGTTGTCACCTTTATTCTAGAAGAGGGCGCTGAGCCACAAGAACAACGTTTTTCTGCTAAGAATGATGTGCGTGAGGACGAAATTATTCAATCTGCTTTGGTAAAAATCATGGAACGTACCGAAGCAAAAACCATACTGGAAGTAGAAGGCGTCACTCTTAAAGGCGAATAACATTAAATATTATTAATGTGTTTCTTCTGCTTGACCTTGGACTGTACTCCAAGGTCTACACTCTTGTTATGAATTTTCTATCAATGATGAATTCGTTACAAATTTAAGGCAGGAGAGACTCATGCATAACCATACTTCTCACAAGTACACACATCATAAAGACACTTCAGATCAGCATAAGGCTGATTGCCAGTCCCATTCTTCGTGTCATTGTCCCGGCATGGATAAATCTCATGCTAATCATAGTCAATCGGATGCGGGAGCTTCTTGTTGCTCAACGCAAAATGAGACTTCTACTTGTTGTTCTAATGACGACAGTACCCAACAAGAAAAACAATGTTGTTCTTCCGACGATGAGGAAGAAGGCGACTCCAGTGTCGGTTCACCTACTGAGAATTTGTTATTAAACTGGCGAGTAAAAGGCATGGATTGCGCCAGTTGTGCACGATCCATCGAACGGGCCGTTTCCTCAATTGATGGTGTGGTGAGCGCGAATGTGGTTTTTTCTACCGAAAAGCTGATGGTTGAAGCGGGTTCAGATATTTCCGATGACATTCATACCGCGGTGAAAAATATCGGTTTCAGTTTAGTGTCTTCTAATGCTAAGCCGTCATCAAAAAGCACCGCTTTTATTACTGTTCAGCAATTACGTGAATATGGTCCGATTGTCGCATTGGCGGCGTTGATGTTGTTGAGTTGGGGGATTGGGCAAGTAAGTCCCGTGTTTGGGCAAACGGCTTTTATTGTGACCACGTTGGTAGGTTTAGTACCAATCATGCGTAAGTCATGGCGGATGATGCGAGGGGGTTCGCCTTTTGCCATTGAGACATTGATGAGTGTCGCCGCGATAGGTGCATTGTTTATTGGTGCTACCGCCGAAGCGGCCATGGTGCTGTTGCTATTTATGATCGGCGAATGCTTGGAATCGTTTGCGGCCAATCGAGCACGTAAAGGCGTGAGTGCTTTAATGGCCTTATTACCAGAAGACGCGTTAATCATTAAAGGTGGCGTGCGTCATAAAGTCGCTATATATGATTTGCGTCCTGGGGATGAAATCGAAGTGTCACCGGGTGAGCGATTGCCTGCGGACGCAGAACTGTTGTCAGATGTTGCAAGCTTTGATGAAAGCGCTCTGACGGGCGAGTCGGTTCCTGTTGAACGTCTATGTAACGAGAAAGTTCCTGCAGGCAGTTTACTGGTGGATCGCGTGGTACGGCTAAAAGTCGTTTCGCAACCTGGCAAAAATGCCATTGATCGAATTCTGCATTTGATTGAAGAAGCAGAAGAGCGTCGAGCGCCACTTGAGCGCTTCTTAGATAAGTTTAGCCGTATTTATACCCCCGTGATTATGTTGATGTCTGTCTTAGTGATTGTGATTCCGCCATTAGCGTTTGATCAATCTTGGGATACATGGATTTATCGTGGTTTGACTTTGTTGTTGATTGGTTGCCCTTGTGCGCTTGTCATTTCAACGCCGGCGGCGATTACATCGGGTTTGGCGGCAGCCACTCGTCGAGGTGCACTGATAAAGGGAGGATTGGCTTTAGAGCAACTTGGCCGAGTGAAAACGATAGCCTTTGATAAAACGGGTACGCTCACAGAAGGTAAGCCAGCAGTGACGGATGTGTTGAGTTTTCACGGTACAGATAATGATTTATTGGCGGCTGCGGCTTCCATTGAAATGGGGTCACATCATCCGTTAGCCAAAGGTATTGTGTACTACGCCGAGCAGCAAGGTATTGTGTTGGTTCACGCGGATAATCGAAAAACCTTGGCTGGCGTTGGTGTAGAGGGATATTTCGCGGGTAAAAAAATTAAAATAAGTGCGCCAAGTAAATTAGACCTTGTGCTTGAGAGCTCTATTACTCAGCAAATAACGACTCTAGAGCAAGAAGGTAAAACCGTGGTTGTTGTTCTAGAAGAAGGTCAGCTACGTGGTTTGATCGCTCTGCAAGATACGCTACGAGAGGATGCTAAAGCGGCGTTGGCAGATTTACGTTCCTTAGGTATTAATGGAGTGATGTTAACGGGTGACAACACTCGAGCCGCGGCCGCTATTGCGGCTGAGTTAGACATGGACTTTCGTGCTAATTTATTGCCTGAAGATAAAGTCTCGGCAATCATTGAGTTAAATAAACAGCAAGCCACTGCAATGGTCGGTGACGGTATAAACGATGCGCCTGCGATGAAAGCCGCCAGTATTGGTATCGCCATGGGAAGTGGAACGGATGTCGCGTTAGAAACGGCCGACGCCGCCTTAACTCATAATCGACTGCAAGGCTTGGCCGATATGATTCGGCTATCTCGTGCCACCAATGCCAATATTCGTCAAAACATTAGTATTGCACTGGGGTTGAAAGCGGTGTTTTTAGTCACGACGTTATTGGGGCTAACAGGATTATGGTTGGCGGTATTAGCAGATTCTGGCGCTACTGCCTTGGTAACGGCAAACGCTTTACGTTTACTAAGACAGCGCTAAGGTAATCATTGTTGTCGTTTAAAAAGAAGAGACTGGTATGATGGTTTGTTGTAGACAAATTTTTCGGCTCTACAATGTCAATGAAATCGTTGTGTTTAATAATAGGAAGGGTTCATTGCTCAATTAAATTTCCCTTCCAATGTGCTTTTTTTAAAGCGATAAAATGTCTGAAAAAGTCGGAAGTAGCTCTTATACTTGCGGCTTTTTCTGTTTAAGCAATAAGTTAAACCACTAGACTGTAATAGGTAGATTATGATGCAAAGACCACAAATAACCATTTCATCATTAGATGCTGTGAGACTTGAAAAGATATTGGGTTCACTCAGTTACTCTCAGTTTCCCAACAAGGATGCGTTACAAGAAGAAATAGATCGAGCGGATATCGTCGAGCCAAAAGAAATGCCAGACAATATTGTTACGATGAATTCGACGGTGACATTTACCGTGCTTTCTTCAGGAAAGGAATTTTCAAAAACACTCGTGTATCCAAAAGCAGCCGACGGCAGTGAGGATAAAGTTTCAGTGTTAGCACCTGTCGGTAGCGCCTTGCTTGGTTTAAAAGAAGGGGATCGAATTGATTGGCCAAAGCCGGATGGTGACTTTTTTTCTGTGTCCATCACTAAGGTAGATTACCAGCCGGAACGGGCAGGAGAGTTTCAGCGATAATGTATCCCCGCTATTAGGTTAATCAAGAACGAAGAGTCTTAAATAGGACAGCTTTTATGTTTAAGAGATAATGAATCAATCTCTTTTAAGCGGTTCCCTATGAAACTAAAAAAAAGAGCTAATGAGGGTGGAATCTCGTTAGCTCTTTTTTAGTTCACTGTCTAAACAGGATGGCAATGTATCTTATCTAGGCAGAAGGCACTCATCAGGTACGGATATGTTTAATGGAGCTATTTAAGTCGTCTACATTTTGTTGAAGGTCAATGACGACGGGAGTCAGTTGATGAATAGCTGTACTCATGTCACTGGAGAGTGATTTTATGTTAATGAGGTTTCTGGATATTTCATCACTGACTGTCAACTGTTCTTCTGTTGCTGCCGCTATTGTCGTATTTAGCTTGTGAATTTCGGTAGCAGAATCTTGAATAGTATTGAGTGCATTATTAGCCGTCGAGACATTTGATCGAGTGGACTGTACTTTTTCTGCGCTAGATAAAATTGTTTGGGTCGATTTTTCTGCCTTTTCTTGTAGGCTAGAAATCATTTTTTCAATTTCCCCCGTTGACTCCTGAGTACGTTGGGCTAGAGACCTTACTTCATCCGCTACAACAGCGAATCCTCTTCCTTGTTCACCTGCACGAGCGGCCTCAATGGCTGCATTTAAGGCTAACAAGTTCGTTTGTTCAGCGATGGCCTTAATCACATCTAAGACATTGCTTACATTCTTAGACTCAGTGGCTAATTCCCCAATAGTGTCAGACGTTTTAGTGAATTCACTTTCTAGCTCACTAAACTCAAGAGAGGTTTTATCAAATACCTGTTTACTTGTGTTGGCATCCGCTTCCGCTTTGCCGGCATATTGTTCAGCCATTGTCGTGCTTTCAGAGACACTTGATAATGCCAATGTCATTTCTTCCATGGCTGTCGCGGCCATTTCTAGTTCTTGATTTTGTTCATTGGCGGCTTTTACATTTTGCTCTGTAATATTATGTATCGTGTCTGATATGGTGGAAAGGGTGTGATTCACTTGATTTATCTTGCTAATGGTATTGGCGTAACTGTTAATAACTTTGTTAATGGCAAAACCAATGGTGCCTAGTTCATTCTTACTATCTTCTCCTACACGTAAGGTTAAATCAGAGTTTTTATTTATTTCTTGTAGTGTTTTTGACATAAGGCCTATTGGCTTCACCACTTTACTGTTCACAATAAAATAGCCAATTATGGCAATAATACACACAGAAATTAATGACATGATGCCCAGTAAAACAGTATTTTTTACTTTTTCTTCTGCATTGATAATTTTCTGATTGGTTCGGTTTTCCAGCTCGACAAAAAATGCATTTATAGGCGCCATGATTTTGGCTTTTTCTTGGTGATATTGATCACTATGCAATAATGTGATTGCCATATCTCGGTCTGGTTCTTTTGTCACGGTATAGTCACCGTTACTGTCTTGGTAGAGACCTTTCACCGCATTCATTGCTTTGACTTCCATATTAACCAGACCATCAGAGTTCGCTTGTGCTTCTTTTAGTAATTTGAATTCTGATTGGCTAAACCCGAGATCTTCCATTATTTTTTGTAGTGATATCGTTTCTCCATCAGGCTTTGGTTTTTGACCGTACTGAAGAACAAGATCCCAATAAATGGTGTGATAATTTTCTGGACGTGGCTTATTACCATTACGAATATCGAGAATGTCGAGGTACATTTTTTCGTATTTTTCGTCGCCAGTAACAACGTAAGTTCGTCCAAGTCGGGTTAAATCGTCAGAGCTTTGACGTAATACATCAGCCGTTTGGTAGGATTGATAACGAATAGTTTCCATCTGTTTGACTTGTTTCATCAGCCCATTCAACTGCCAAACAGTGATGATGCTGATAATGACGCCTATACCGATTACGGAGAATACAAGTCTCATTGTGTTATTTATATTCATAGGTTTTTTTCCTTGCGTCACGTTATTTTTCATGATGATAGCGGATTATCAATGCTATTTCTGTTTTGTTTTTGTACGTTTTTTTATAAAGATTTTGTATTTAACTGTGATATATAAAATTTATTGAAAAAATAACGATCCTGATCATTCCACAATAGAGGGGGATTACGAATAATTTACAAAGAAACTTCTGGTCATGATTGTTGCAAGTGATTATCATTAGCGATACAAAATAATCGATAATGGTTATCATTACAATGGAGTTGTTATGGATGTTACGTTTCCTGACTATGCAGGTGCTCTGGCATTAGAGCAATCAAAAAATGACTTGTTTCTATTCAATTCAAATTTCAATTTAGTTCGAGCCAGTGGCGTGAGTCAGCGGATTTCGACGCCCATTCTTTCTTCACACTTCAATCAAGAAGTACAAGCATTGTTTGAACGAGAAAAAGCGAAAGGAATCGCTAACCCTATGCTTGTTGGTGCTATTCCATTTGATATGAATCAACCAACTCAGCTTGTTGCGCCAAAGTGGTCGGAGCGAGTAAAGCCTTTCAATACTGGCTTGTCTCCATTTGTGGACAAAGACTTTGTTCATCAGGTGGTGGAGCAGGGTTTTACGCCAAATCAAATGCCTTTTTTAGAGATGATAGAGCAGGCATTGTCAGCGTTTAAAAATGAGAGTCTGAAGAAAGTCGTGTTATCCAAAATATTGGATTTCACGTTAGATAAAACGGTCGATATTCCTCGCTTACTTTCTAACATAATGGGGCAAAATCCAAACGCTTATCATTTTAGTGTGCCTCTCGACAACAGTGTACTAATTGGCGCTAGCCCAGAACTATTGATCAGAAAGCAAGCGAATAAGATATTTTCAAACCCACTGGCGGGGTCGGCGAAACGTTTGCAAAAACCAGAAGAGGATAGACAAGCGGGAGAGGCGCTTGTTAGGTCGGTGAAAGACCAATACGAGCATCGATTGGTGGTTGAGTCTATTCGATCTTCGCTGATGCCTCTTGTGGAAAGTATGCGTTTACAGCCAGAACCAAGTCTTATTTCAACGCCCACTATGTGGCATTTATCCACCGAGATAGAAGCAACGTTGTTGACAGATAATACCACGTCGATTTTTGATCTAATCAAAAATATGCATCCAACGCCTGCTATGTGTGGCACGCCAACGAAACTTGCTCAACGTTATATCGACACCTTAGAGCCTCATCAACGTGGATTTTTTAGTGGTCTAGTTGGATGGTGTGATGCTCAAGGTAATGGGGAGTGGGCCATTGCTATACGCTGCGCCGAAGTCTCAGGAAATAAGGTGAAATTGTTTGCGGGTGCGGGCGTCGTGCCCGATTCTTCACCCGAAAGTGAGTGGTTAGAAACCAGTGCGAAAATGCGCACCATGATCAATGCCTTTGGTATTAAGGAAAGTATCATATGACGATTGCCTATACGCCATGGCCAGAAAATTTTGCGCAAGCCTATCGTAAAAAAGGTTATTGGACGGATCGACCTCTGACGGATCTGATTGATAACGCGCCACAAGACAATATTGCGGTTGTCTGTGGTGAAAGGTCATTAACCTATCGTGAGGTGTGTTCCCAGTCGAAAAAGTTAGCGATGTATTTGCAAACGCTGGGATTACAAGTCGGTGATACGGCATTGGTTCAATTACCCAATATCGCTGAATTTTATGTGGTGTTTTTTGCTCTTATCCGCTTGGGTGTTGCGCCGGTTAATGCTTTATTTAGCCATAACGAAAACGAGCTCAGTGCGTACGCTAAGCAAATTCAGCCTAGGGTTTTAATTGCCAGTAGTAGGCATGCGTTGTTTCACGATGCCCTTTTTTTCGAAAAGTTGAATCAGTCATCGAATGAATTGCAGCACGCGTTAATTGTCGGCAAATCGGACTGGGCTGAGTCGTTAGGCGAGGTACTTGAACGACCTGCTGATATGCCATTACATGCTGAACCAAGTCGAGCCGATGAGGTTGCATTTTTCCAACTCTCCGGTGGTAGTACAGGAACGCCGAAGCTGATTCCTAGAACCCATAATGACTACTTTTTTAGTGTACGTCGCAGTGCTGAAATTTGTCATTTTTCTTCCTCTACCGTCTATTTGTGTGCTTTGCCCTGTGCCCATAATTTCCCCATGAGTTCTCCGGGCGCCTTTGGTGCTTTTCATGTAGGAGGTCGCGTGGTGATGGCGCCCAGTCCTGATGCCAATACTTGTTTTGAATTGATTGGGCGTCATGGCGTCACTGTTGCCGCCTTGGTGCCACCCGCGCTTGCGCTTTGGCTACAAGCCGCGCCTTCTCACCAAAAGGCAATAACCTCATTAATGTTAATGCAAGTTGGTGGTGCGAAACTGAGTGAAAGTCTAGCGAGACAAGTGCCGGAGCGACTCGGTTGTCAGCTGCAGCAGATCTTGGGGATGGCAGAGGGGCTGGTGAATTACACCAGACTGGACGATGACATAGACACTATAGTCACGACGCAAGGTCGCCCCATGTGCTCTCTTGATGAGGTAAAAGTCATTGATGAGGAGGGTAATGAAGTCGCGGCCAATGTAGCAGGGGAGTTGATTACTCGCGGGCCATACACAATTCGAGGTTATTACAAGGCCCCAGAACATAACGCCAAGGTTTTTGACAGGGAAGGCTTTTATCATTCTGGCGATCTCGTTTGTCGAAATGAACAAGGGTATTTCACTGTGGTAGGTCGTGATAAAGACCAAATTAATCGAGGTGGTGAAAAAATTGCTGCTGAAGAAATTGAAAACCTTTTACTGAAGCATGAGTCGATCGTACACAGTGCGCTTGTCTCTATGCCGGATGCCATGATGGGGGAGAAAAGTTGTGCTTTTATTGTCCCTAAAATGGCCTCTCATGGAATGAAGAGCGTCACACTGCGTAAGTATTTACGCAGCTTTGGCGTGGCGGATTACAAGGTGCCGGATCGCTTCGAATTTATCGAATCCTTACCGCTAACGCCAGTCGGAAAACCAAACAAAGTGGCGTTGCGTGAAGTGATTCGCCAGCGCTTACAACAAGATTCAAAACGATAAAGGACGATGATGAGCATTCCCACTATTTCTTCTTATCCCATGCCAACCGCGGATACTTTTCCAAACCAAAAAGTAAACTGGGTATTAGAGCCCAAGCGTGCCGTATTTTTGATTCATGATATGCAGGCTTACTTTTTGCGTTTTTATGACGCTGAATCGGACTTGATTAAAGCGTTGAAGCAAAATCTTGCTTCCATTAAGGCTTACTGCCGAGCGAATGGCATACCGGTTGTTTATACGGCACAACCTAAAGATCAAAAACCAGAAGATAGAGCACTGTTAAATGATATGTGGGGCAGTGGTCTTAACGATTTTCCTGAACTACAAAAAGTCATTGATGAGTTGTCTCCAGATGAAGACGATACTGTTTTGGTTAAATGGCGTTACAGTGCTTTTCACCGCTCTAATTTGCAAGAACTTATGCAGTCGTGGGGTCGAGATCAGCTCATTATCGGCGGTATTTACGCTCATATCGGTTGCATGATCACGGCCACTGATGCATTTATGCGTGATATACAACCCTTTATGGTTGGCGATGCGTTGGCGGACTTTAGTGAAGCTGAGCATCGGCAGGCACTCACTTTTACGGGTGGGCGAACGGGGCGTGTGATATCAACCAGAGACGTACTTATAGCGACGGATGTTTCAGGTGTCAGTCTTCAATACGAACAACTGAAAGCGCAGGTCTTTGCTTTTCTTGATGACGAAGACATTGAAGAGTTTGATGCAAATGAAGAGCTTATCGACTATGGATTAGATTCCATTCAGATTATGTCGCTTGTGAGTCAGTGGAAAAATCAGGGCCTTGATGTGTCTTTTCAAGAGTTGGCCAATGCCAGTACTTTGAATGGATGGTGGGACTTGATCCAAACTAAGCTTACTCAGGGACAATCTTCCGATCTTATAAGAGCCGAAACAGTATGATGAACCCGCTCGATTTTTCAGGTAAAACGGTTTGGGTAACGGGTGCTGGTAGAGGCATAGGCTTAGAAGTTGCCAATCAGTTTACTGAATTGGGAGCGACCGTCATCGGCTTTGATTTAGCGTTTAGTGAATGCACTTACGCGTTTGATTGTGTTGAGTTAGATATCAGTAACGAGACGGCTGTGAGTGAAGCGGTACAGCAAGCGCTTGTCGATTTTCCTGTGTTAGATGTACTGGTAAACGGTGCGGGTATATTGCGTTTAGGCAGTGTTGAGGAAACCAGTTTAGAGGACTTCAAACATTGTTTTAATGTGAACGCGGGTGGTGCTTTTTTGATGATCAAACACACCATGTCCAGATTTAAAAAGCAGCAACATGGGACGATAGTAACCATTAGCTCGAATGCCGCTAAAGTACCGCGTCAGAATATGGCGGCTTATTGTGCGTCTAAAGCCGCTTTATCCGCATTAAGTCATACGGCAGGACTGGAATTAGCCCCATACGGAGTGCGTTGCAATGTGGTGTGTCCTGGTTCGACCGACACACCAATGCAGCGTATGTTATGGGTAGATGATGACGCAGAGAAAAATACGATTAAAGGTTTTCCTGAGCAATATAAGCTGGGTATTCCTCTTGGTAAAATTGCTCAACCCAGTGATATAGCTCAAACCGTTCTGTTTTTTGCGTCTTCTATGTCGAACCATATTACGATGCAAGATGTAGTGGCGGATGGTGGTGCTACGTTGAATGCATAGACATGCATTAGAATGAGAGTAAATAAGCCTAATACGGTCACCGTGTTGGGCTTTTTTGTGGCTCTCCCGTGTGAGGATCTTTATAGGTTATCTTACAGTGGATGGATGTATTGTGAATTATTACCAAACACAAGTTAGAGTTAGCGGGAAAACGTAAAGAGAGCAGCATAGAGCTTACTTCCAGCGCGAGCCAATTGCAGGGTCGAGCGGTCATTTGGTGACTTAGACCTATTACTAAAAAAGGCGAATCATTACTGATTCGCCTTTAGTTTTTAGTGCTTATATCACTACATACGGTAAGTTGCGCTTAAACCGATAGTGCGAGACTGGCCAACAGCGGCACGTGAACCACCGTTGATAACATAGATGATGTCTTCATCTGTTAGATTTTTGATGTAGCCGCTAATTAATAGATTGCCTATTTCATAGTCCACATTAGTATCTAGCAAGGTGTGGTTACCTGCTTTGTAATCCGCTGTATTGTCTAGGTCTGAGTAGTATCCACCTACATACGTGACATCTGCGCCTAGAGTTAGGCTATTACCAATGTATTTAGTGAAGCCAATTGAGGCATTCCACTCTGGTGCGTTAGGTAAATCATTGCCTTGATAATTAGTGTTCTCGTCTATTTCAGATTTCATAAAACCAACAGATTGACGGATTTCTAAATCTTCACTTAGCCACTGGGTTGCTTCCAACTCAATACCAACGGTGTGTGCTTTATCGACGTTACTAATGCGGCTGTCCGCTACGGCTTGGTAATCATTATAGAGATTGTAGAATAAAGCGGCATTTAACGTTGAGCCGCTATCCAGTGAGGTTTTTGAACTAAGCTCGTAAGCGTATACGGTTTCTGCATCAAAATCGTAGGTCTCAGCTGCTTGAACCTGACCTTGACCCCTTCTATATCCATCGTCATAGCCAATACCGCCTGAGTTATAGCCTTTACGAGCGGATAAGCCAATTGTCGTTTTATCAGACACAGCGTAAGTCGTGCCAAGTTTTGGTAAGAAAAACTGATCGGTTATGTCTTTATCGATATTCACACTGCCGTAATTAGAGTAGTAACGACTTTGTTTTTCATGCTGGAAGCGGCCGCCGGCGATTAGGGTTAATTTTTCTGTAAGGGCGTAATCACCTTCCGCAAACACTCCCATACGAGTTTCTTCTGTTTTGCCTTGAGTGTTTATGTTGTCTAGTGTGTTTTCTCTGTCTGCTACCATGATTCCAACAAAGCCGTTGAGTGCAGAATCGTTAGGCGTAAATAATAGGCGACTTTCTAGTGTTTTCGTTTTGTCTTCGAACGTGTAGGTTTCTTCTTTTGGATATTGATCAAATCGGTTTTTTTGGCTATTGCTAGACAGTGTTGTCACACTGGTTAGATCATTACTTAACACATAGTTTATTTCAGTGGATAGGTTGTTTACTTTAGAGTCTTGGATTCGAGTATTGTTATAATTTGCAGCACTTAACGTGAAAGTCTCATCTTCATTGCCAGAACCATTTTTCCAATTTGCCCAATTTAAGTAACTGCCGTCCGCTTTGCGGTGATTTGCTGTTACTTTAACCGTTAAGTCGTCTGTTGCTTTCCATAGCAATTTACCTCGTAAATTCAGATTACTTGACTCTTCTGGGTCTACCGGAACATCACTGGTTTCACCATCGTAACTGAGATAGCCTTTTCCATCTGTGCCATCAGCGGCAATGCGATAAGCCAAATTATCTGTAATTGGACCTGAAGTCATAACGGCCAAATTTTTCATTACGTTGCCATTTTTATAGGTTTCTAAACCAAGGCGTACCGCTGCTTCAGGATCAAAGGTTGGGTCGTTGGTTTTCACCGAAATCGCACCACCAATGGAGTTTTCACCCTGAGTGGTTGATTGTGGGCCACGTAGCACTTCTATTTGTTCGACATCCCAAACGCCTGATCCGCTAAAGTTATAACCTGTAAAGGCATCCGCTACGCCATCCACAGACGTGTTTACGCGCTGTCGGCTTCCGCTCACTGTTGCGTAATAACCAGTGGTTGCACCGCTGCCGTTAATACCGCGAATATTCACCGTTCCAAATGCTGCAGCGACTACGTTGGGTGCTTTTGTTACGACATCGTTAACCGTTTTTGCATCGCCTTTCGCTACGTCTTCACCGTTAATAATGGTGACTGCGGTGGTTGTGTCTTTTATGTCCTTATCCATTTTTTCACCAGTAACAACCAGTGTGGATAAGTTTGTTGTGCTTTCTGCGAATGAACTGGCAGAGATACAAGCAGCATTAATGCTGATGACAGCGATAGCCACAGTGGACAATCGGCTTGGTAAACGAGTGGGTGAGCTTTTAGCGAGAGACATGTTTTTCCTTATTTCTGACAACTTAGTAAAGATCTTGCTAATGTTATTGATAATGAGAACGATTAGCAATACTATATTTTAAGTTTTTCCCTTATTACGATTTTTTAAAAGGAAAGTAGTGTTGATCGATCAATCTGAATTGGATGTCTTGCTAAAAAATTTCGATCTGCCTTACTGTCAAATAGGCAGTGATATGTGGTGGGAGAAGGTTCGTTCCAAAGGTGCGCCACTCATTAAGAAAGAAAGCGATAAAACGAGTTTGGTATTGTTTATATGGCAAGACCCACAGGGAAAAGAAGCAGACTCCGTAATCGCGAGTGTGTTACTGGATGTGAACTCACTTACCGATCACCACAGCTGGACACCCGTTTGCCTAGATAGGGTAAGCGGAACTGATGTTTGGTTTGGCACCTTGTCAATCGACTCTCAGTGGCGAGGCAGTTATTCCTTCATTCCGATTGAAAAGCACCAGTTACCGGATCTCGTTCAGCGAACTGGCGATGGTTCGAGAGAGGCTCAACGTGCTTGGTGGATGGACGTTGCTGGAAATCAAATTCACGATGATTTGAATAAATTACCGATGCTAGTGTCTGGTTGGGGTATGAGTTCGCCTTTACACCTCCCTCATGCCCCATTGGAAATGGGTTGGATAGAGTGGGAGCAAGGAGAGCTAAATATAATCTCGGCGGAGCGCATTCAAACGATTGATTGGCAAGAAACACAGCTTGGTAATCAACGACACTGCTGGCTTTTTTCTACCGCTGTAGGCGATGCGCCATTAGTTATTTTATTGGATGGGCAAAAGTGGAGTGCGGCGAGTGGTACTTTATCGGTGCTTCAGCATTTGACAGATACAAAGCAATTAGCCCCGGCACATTATCTGATGATTCCTTCTATTGATGGTAAAACGCGTTGGAAGGAGTTGAGTTGCTATCGACCTTTCTGGCAAGCCGTGATCGACCGTTTGTTGCCGATGGTGCAAGCTCAACTTGTTCAATCAAACTGTTCTATTGCTAGTTATGTCGTGGCGGGCCAGAGCTTAGGTGGATTGGCTGCCCTGTATGCTGGCGTTACTTTTCCCGAGTACTTTTCAAAAGTCATTAGTCTTTCAGGTTCTTTTTGGTGGCCGGAAGAAAATCGAATGCGCACGCCTAGTACAACTGAGTCTACCAATGATTTACCGCTGAATAATATTCCCCCTAATAGTGTCGCGGATCATATTTTAAATGATCGTGTCAGTGCTGCTCATTTAAACGTATTTATGACCGTTGGTGTGGGCGAAAAAGACATGCACCCCTACAACGATGTTACCTATGACGCTATCAAGCACAAGAGTGGCCTGGTGTGTTACGAGAAAGTGTACGGCGGCCATGATTGGCTGTCATGGCGTTCAAGTTTGGTTAATGGGCTAGTGCATTTAATACCAGCTTAACGCTTAAGGATAATCAGATTAACGAAGGAATAACTAATGAGTAATGAAGTAAGTAATCCATTTGATAATGAACTATTGGAATTTGTTGTCTTAGTGAATGCGCTGCAACAGCATAGTTTGTGGCCGATCTTCAAGACGATTCCACAAGGTTGGCAATCCGTGTTTGGGCCAACTGATCGTGACAATTGTCTCGACTACATTGAAATGAATTGGACAGACATTCGCCCTCAAAGCCCATCTTCACTCTCTAACGGTTCTTAAGAAGTTTCATATGGAAAACAATACCGCAAAGCGTTTTTCGACTCCCAATGTATTGGCTGATAGTGCCACGGTTCCTTTAACCGATGTGCAAATGGGAATCTGGCTGGCCGATCATATTTCGTCGCAACGCAATACCTTTACCATTGCTCATAAAGTGCATATTAGTGGCGATATGGATGCTGCGTACTTGCTTGAGGCTATTCAGATTGGGCTAAAAGAATCGGATACGATTAATGCTGCCTATCGTGAATGCGATGGTGTTCCCCTTCAACATCTTGGGTGTTGTGATGTCGATGTCGCTCCCGTTCCCGTTTCTGAGTCGCTTGATTTATCAAATGATGCGGATGCTCAACAATACATGGACTTGCTCATTCAGCAAGACTTAGAGGCTGAACTGTCGCTGTCTTCTGCTACACCACTGGTTCGTCAAACTGTCTTTAAGGTGTCAGATCAACAGACGGTTTGGTATCAACGTTTTCATCATATTATGCTCGACGGTTTCAGCTTTAATGTGTTTACCGCGAGAGTGTCGGGTATTTACCAGTCGCTAATTCAGCAAAAAACGGTGACTCAAGCACCATACCGTTCCTTTTATGATGTTGTAGACGAAGAAAAAAGTTACAAAGCATCAGATAAGTATGACCGAGACAAGGCGTTCTGGCAGGCGTACTGTTCTGACTTGCCTAGTGTGGTGAGTTTATCTAATGGCGTCTCTCCGATCGCGACAGAAAAAGGTTTTGCCTCGCAACGGCTGATTCGATTAAACAGCTGTATTCGTGGTGACAAATTGCAGGCGTGCTTAAACAGGTCGCCTTCATCAAAGTTAACGGTTGCCGATTTGGCAATGGGGTTAGTATCCGCCTATTTGATTCGAGTCAGTGGGCAATGGCGAGTGCCGGTTGGCTTTCCGTTTATGGGGCGCGTGGGTAGCGTAGCGTTGAACACATTGGGTCCTGTGGTGAATGTGCTTCCGGTTATCGTTGAGGGGGCGTTGGACGATACCATTTTTGACCTAACGCTGCGTATCAAGCGAGACCTGAAAAAAATACGAAAACATCAAAAATACAACGGCGAACAAATTGCTCGTGATTTAAGTCGAGTGGGCGAGGCGTTATATGGGCCGACATTGAATCTGCGCTTATTTGACTATGACCTTTCATTCGGAGATGCCACCGCAACAATAGAGCACCTTGCAGCAGGCCCTGTAGAAGATCTTGATTTTGGAATGCACTTTGATAAAGGTGACTTGCACATTGAATGGGTTGGTAATGATCAAAAATACGATGCTGAATCGCTACAAATTCATATAGACCGCTTTGTTGAGTTCACTGAAAAGCTTCTTGCTGCGCCCGATGCGTTCATTGCGGATATATCGGTTTTGCACTCTGTGGAGCAATCAAGAATTACGGAGTGGCAACAAGGAACCGTGACGGTAGATAGTGGTTATTCTAGTTTGATTGAGCAGTTTCATAATTTAGAGTGCCTCAAAAATCTAGATAAAGAGTTGGCTTCTGTGCCGGCTTTGGTTGTGAAAGGGCAATCCCTTAGTTTTGCTGAAATACAGGGCAATATTGCGAAATGGTCACAGGTTCTGTGCGACCTTGGGGTGGAAAAAGGCGATTGTGTGGGTCTTGCTTTGCCGCGAGACGAACGAATGGTTTACGCTCTGATGGCGACGATGGGGCTTGGCGCTCATTATTTGCCAATTGACCCAACGTATCCGCAAGATCGGATTGATTGGATGCTGGAAGATGCGGCGCCTAAACTGTTATTGACGGACTCAGAAAAGGCTTTTGAAAAGAGTGACAATGTGACGGTGCAAAACATTGAAGCACCATCGTTTTTACAGTCTTTAAATCAAAAAAACGCTTCCAACCTTAGTTTAAACTTACCTTCACCAAATGATATTGCTTATATCATGTATACCTCAGGCTCTACGGGGAGGCCCAAAGGCGTTGTTATTGCTCATAAAGGTTTGGTCAATGTGGCTTTCTCCCATTGGCGACGTGATGGTGAGACGTTAGCGGCTAAGGTTCAAAATGTTAATGCCATGTTGACGGCTTCATTTTCGTTCGATACCAGTTGGGATTTAATGTATTGGCTGTGCTTTGGGCACACTTTACATATTGTCGAAGATGATATTTGCAAAGACCCAGAGCTTATACAGAATTACTACAATGAACATAATATTCATGCCGCCGATTTACCGCCAAGTGTCTTATCTCAGTTATTGGATCTTGGGGCGATAGAGTCTGGTCAGCATTTTCCTGAGTTAATGTATGTGGGCGGGGAGGCGGCGTCTTCTCGTCTTTGGCAACAAGTGCGCTGTTACCCATCGCTCAAAGTCAGAAACTATTATGGACCGACTGAAAACACCATTGATAGTTTAGGTGCGAGCGTTGAAGACACCGAACAGGTTGTCATTGGTCGCCCTATCGATAACACGGAATCCTACATTTTGGATTCTAGTCTTTCTCCCGTTGCCATTGGTGTGCCCGGTGAGTTGTATGTGTCAGGCTCTGGACTGGCATACGGTTACCTTAATCAAACGTCGTTAACGTCAACTCGGTTTATTGCCAATCCCTATAAATTGGGTGAGAGGATGTATCGAACAGGTGATTTGGTAAGGTGGTTAGAAAATGGGCATGTTGAGTATATTGGTCGTACCGATCATCAGGTACAAATTCGCGGACATCGTGTTGAACCGGGAGAGGTTGAAGCCTCATTAAATCGATTAGAAGGCGTAACCGCTAGTGTGGTGCTGACGAATAAACAAGGTAGCACGCATCGTCTGGATGCTTACTGTCTAGTGGATGTTAATGGTCTCAATGTAGAGAACTCTCAAGCGTTGTCCGTGGCATTAATGGACGCTTTATCTCAGCAACTTCCTGCCTATATGGTACCTGCCACCATAACCGTATTGGAGCATTTTCCACTTAACACCAATGGAAAGGTTGATCGTAACGCTTTGCCGACGCCTGTCGTGATTCGTCAACACAGTGTTTTACCTAAAAGCGAACAAGAAATTGTGCTGTGTCAGTTAGTTCAGCAGGTGCTAAATATTGATACCGTCTATGTTGATGATGATTTTTTTGCATTAGGCGGTGACAGTATTGTCGCTATGTCATTAGGAGGGTTGGCACGAAAAAAAGGCTATTCTCTGCGTGCGAAAGACGTATTTGAAAGCCGAATTATCCGTGTTATGGCGGCGCAACTGTCACCACTTGATAGGGCTAAGGTGCTACCAAGCATTTATTCAGGGCGTTTGGCTGAATTGCCTATTTATCGTTGGATGCACGAATCGGGTGGTCTGAATCTGGCGTATTTTCAGGCTATTGCTATCGCATTACCGGATTCAATGACACTGGAAAAGTTTGAGCAAGTCATCGCCAAACTGACGTCAGCGCATGGAATTCTTAACGCTCAAGTTCATGATGCTCGCCTTGAAATCTCTGATATGGCTCCAGTCTTTACCGTTCAGTGCTTTACGCAAGAGGGTGGTGATTTGTCGACATTGGCAGATAGCACTTTTGAGCAGCTTGTTCAGACACCAATCCAATCCAACACAGAACCAGCACAGCCTTTTCCCGCTATGCGAGTAGGGTATTTACACGCGAATAATCAAAACGCGGCCGTGTTTGCCTTGCATCATACAATAGTGGATGGGGTATCGTGGCGGATTCTTCTTGCGGATTTATCGAGCTTATTATCAGATTTTGATAGTCAGTTATCCGTGTCGCCAAACAGTTTATTAGACTGGCAAAAATCCTTGCAAAGCGAAATGCCACGTTGGTTGTCTGAGGAAAAATATTGGTTGGATCAATTGGGTGGAAAACCGTTATTTGAGCGTCAAGCATCGAATGAGCAAATGCATCAACGTACTGTGTTAGATAAAACAACGTCCAGATTGTTGCTGGAAATTTTGCCTAAGCAGTATCGTTGCCAACCACAAGAAGCGCTATTAAGTGTTTTATATCTTGCTCTTGCTCAACAATATAAGTCGACAGATATTGCGATGATGATGGAGTCGCATGGTCGAGCAGACATCGGCGATCTTGATTTGACTCGAACTTTAGGCTGGTTCACCGCAGAATACCCGGTACGAATGATGGGGCAAAAGGCGCTACTGTCTAAATTAGACTCACTCAAAACGGCGGACGAAGTACCTTACGAGATGGTTGTTCAATTAGTTCGTCGAGCTTTGCTTAACGTACCCAATAATGGTGTGGGTTATGGCGTACTTCGGTATATGAATGACAGTACTCGTCAAGCTTTTACTGATTTAGAGGCAACGGCATCACCGCAGATTCTTTTTAACTATCTTGGCCGTTTTCAGCAGGGCGATCTTTCGTTATTACAAGGTAAGCGTTACTTCCGCGACACGTTTGAAGTGCATCAATCTGATCAACTGAGTTCTGCTTACGGGCTAGAATTAAATGTGTTTGTGGATGACCGACATGGCACACCACAGTTGGCCATTCATGTTGGGCACGATGCCAAACAAGTGCCATCGCCGCAAATAGATAGGCTTTTAAACGCACTGTCTACTATTGCGTCTTCTATGAATAAGTTTGCAGAAACCCATCAAGCCATGGCGGCTGACACCTTGGTCGCTGAAGATCTGAAAAACCTTGATTTGAATGAGCAAAATATGGACGCGTTAAGAAGCCAATACGGTGCCTTGCAAGCCGTATTGCCCGCTTTGCCGTTACAAGAAGGTCTGCTTTTTCACGCTCAACTAGAACAAGATACCAATGTCAAAGATGCGGGTTACAGCTCTTTGGCGTGCTTAACTTTTTCTGGAAGCATGAACATAGAACGGTTAAAAGACGCGTTAGGAGCGGTCATAGAAAAGCACCCCCAGCTGGGCGCCTTGTTTGATTTTTCCCAAGGCGACACGGCGCTACAAATTTTGCCATGGAGACGTGTTAGCGAACGCAAAAGCTGGTGGCCTGTGGACGTTATCGATTTAAGACATCAAGATGACACGACGCAACAAGAGGAACTGAAAAAGATAGAGCAGCAAGAGTTAAACCGAGATTTTATGGCCTTTCAATCGGCAGGGATTCCGCTATTGAATGCGGTTTTGGTGAGCGTATCGGATCAGCGACATTGTTTGTTCTTAAACGCGCATCACTTGGTGGTAGATGGCTGGTCAACGCCGATTATGTTACGTGACTTGGTCAACGCTTATGGCAGTGATTTGGTGGCACTGGAAGCTGTTCCTGTGCCATACACTTGGGTTGTTGAGCAATTAATGGCGCGTGATAAACACGCCATGCGAGAGGCATGGAAAAAGGCATTAGATAATGCGATGCCGACTTTATTGTTTGCCGACACACCACCTACAGAGCAAGTGACGACGCATACGTTAACGCTAGATGCAGATCAATTCGCCACGCTAAAAGGCCTTTACCAAAGTAAAGGACTGACCTTAAACAGCTTGCTGCAAACCTTATGGGCCAACGTATTGTCTGCTTTGACTGGACGTTCTGATGTGGTGTTTGGTACGCCAATCTCTGGGCGTTTTGGTAGCGTGGCTGGAATAGAAGAACACATTGGATTATTCAGTAATACCGTGCCTGTGCGTGTCCAGTTACAGCCTGAATTGACGCTATGGCAACAAATGCAACAGGTTCAAAATGAACAAATTGGGTTGTTGGAGCACGACGGATTAGGGTTGGCCGAAATCCAGCGACTTGGTGGACACGGTAATTTATTCGATACCTTGCTGGTGGTAGAAAACTTCCCTGAGCAGGCAGATTTGTTCAGCCAGTGTTATCAAGGCTTAACGCTTGAAGACGTATATAACCGAGGTTTTACGCATTATCCATTGACGGTGTTGGCGTTGCCGAGTGAACAGTTAAATTTACTGTTCGAATACCGAGGTGGCGATGAAATTCAGACTTTGATAGCGCGTTTTGATGCGTTATTGAAAACGCTGCTGCTTGAAGACGTGACCGCTCAACAAGCGCTGGATCTTCGTCTTACGTCAGAAAAAACCTTGATTGGCGGCTTGAATCAAACGTCGCACTTACTGCCTCAAATGACGCTTCGGGATGCTTTGGTTGGGCAGGCGTTGCTGACACCGAATCAGGTTTGCTTGTCGGATGGTGAACATCAGTTAACGTATTTACAGGCTCGCTACGAAGTGATCGCGTTGGCGAAAAACTTGCAGTCGTTAGGGGTTCAGTCGGGCGATATCGTCGCGGTGGCTCTTCCTCGCTCGGTGAAGTTAAGTCTTGCCCTATGGGCGATTATCGAAGTGGGGGCGGCGTATCTCCCTCTTGATACAGGTTATCCAGATGATCGACTCAATTACATGTTGGAAGATGCAAAACCTGCCGCTTTAATCACCTTAACAAAAGAAGCGTCCCGTTTTGAAATGGATGGGAAACGTTATCTTTACGATGCGCCTATTACACCAGTGAGTGACGCACAACGAGAGCAAGTAATAAACGCATGGAAAGCGCCAGTACTCAGCGTTAACGGATCGGCGTATTTGCTCTATACCTCTGGCTCTACGGGTCGTCCTAAAGGCGTGTTGGTATCTCATCAAGCCATCGTAAATCGAATTCTTTGGATGCAGGGTGAATACCCACTGGCGAGCCACGATGTTGTTTTACAAAAAACGCCATGTAGCTTTGATGTCTCTGTTTGGGAGTTTTTCTGGAGTGCTATGGTCGGTGCAAAATTGCACATGGCGCCACCAGATTCTCATCGTGACCCTATTCAGCTACAACAGTTAATTGTTGATCATAACATTACGACATTGCATTTTGTACCTTCTATGTTGGCGGCGTTTGTGACGTCATTAGGCGATGAAAGAATGGGCACTTGCCACACGTTAGAACGCGTTTTTTGCAGTGGTGAAGCCTTGCCAATGGCGCTTTCTAAGCAGTTTGAAAGTGTGGTCGGCTGCGAGCTTCATAACTTGTATGGGCCAACGGAAGCGGCGGTGGACGTGACGTATTACCCTGCGTTTGGTGACGACCTGACTCAAGTGAAAGGCGCTGGTGTGCCGATTGGTTATCCTGTTTGGAATACTCAGCTGCGAATACTGGACAATTTTTTACGCCCCGTTCCGATTGGCGTCGCAGGGGAGTTGTATTTGTGTGGTGTGCAATTGGCGGATGGATATTGGCGTCGTCCCGCATTATGCGCAACACGATTTGTTGCTGATCCTGAAGGTCATGGTGAGCGAATGTATCGTACGGGTGATGTGGTTCGTTGGTTAGACAGTGGTGCGGTTGAATATCTTGGGCGTAGTGATGATCAGCTTAAAATTCGTGGTCAGCGCATTGAGTTAGGTGAAATCGAACAGGTCTTAGCAGCACAAGCAGGCGTAGAGCAATCGGTCGTGGTTGCCAAAACATGGGGGCAGGAAAGTAATGCGTTGGGCGTTGATGCACGCCAGCTTGTTGCTTACGTCACGGGTAAAAAGAGCACGAGTAAAAGCAGCACGAGTGAAAATAGCACGGGCAAAGTCAGTAAACTGGATACCGTGAGTATTCGTAACGCCATGAGCGAACAGCTGCCTGCACACATGGTGCCTGTTGCTGTGCTGCAACTGGAAACTATGCCGTTGAGTGCCAATGGCAAGTTGGACCGCAAAGCGCTGCCGTTACCGTCTGACTTGTTAGAGTCGACACAAGGAAGAGTGGTTAAGTTAGGCATTGAAACAGAGATAGCGAACGCTTTCTCTAAAGTGCTGGGTGTCACTGGGTTGAGTGCGAGCGATGACTTCTTTGCGTTAGGCGGGCATTCCATTCTTGCGGTACGCCTAGTGTCGGAGTTGCGTAAAGCATTAAAGCTGAATGTCACCGTGGGACAGATCATGGTGTCTCCTAGTATCGAAAAACTGGCTCATGTGCTTAGCAATCAAGACCTTGCTAACAGTCGAGAGCTGTCTGGTTTCGGTTCAGTATTGCCGATTAAACAGGGGGTTGGTACGCCTATTTTTTGTATTCATCCTGCTTCTGGCTTTGCGTGGCAATACACCGGGTTCGCCCGATACCTATCTCAGACTTGCCCAATGATTGGTTTGCAGTCGCCACGGCCAGATGGCCCGATTGCATTGCAAAGCAATATGCCTGATGTGGTGGAGCAGCATTTGAAGGTGTTAAAGGAGCGCCAACCGTCTGGGCCTTATCGACTTATTGGTTATTCTCTTGGTGGTGCCATTGCGCATGGTCTTGCTGTTCGATTGCAAGAAATGGGCGAGGAAGTCAGCTTCCTAGGCCTTTTAGATACTTATCCACCTGATGAGCAAGACTGGTCAGGGTCGGTTGATACAGAAGCTCAAGAAGAAGTAGAGCGTGAAAAAGCACAGTTCATGGAAACCTCTGAGGATACTTTAGATGAACAAATGACTGTCGAGCGAGATGCGATGTTTGCCGATATTGTGAAAAACTATGCGGACTCGGTTGCTTTACTGTCGAAGGCGAAATCGCAACGGTATCACGGTAAAGCAGTATTGTTTGTTGCGGATAAAACCGTTCCAGAAGGTATGGATATTCAAGCCACTTGGTCGCCTTACGTGGACGTTCTTGAAGAGCATCATTTTGATTTTGCCCATGAAGATATTTTATCTCCTGAAGCGCTAGTGGTGCTTGGGCCTGTGTTTAATCAGCTTATTTCATCCTTGTAATGTCGTCGTGCGCGGCATGACGCCGCGCCAAACTTAAAGAGTCGTTATGTCAAAATCAAAGATCATGTTGGATTTTAGTCTGCTAAAAACCAACGCCAATTTCCGCGCTATTTTCATTGCCCGTTTGATGTCTGTATTGGGTATAGGCATGTTAAATGTGGCGGTGCCAGTACAAATTTATGAGTTGACAGGGTCCAGCTTACAGGTCGGTTTCGCTGTTGCACTAGATGGCATGGGCATGTTTGTAGGACTGATGTTGGGTGGTGTTCTGGCCGACAGAATGGATCGCAAATGGTTGATTTTAGCCTCGCGCTTTATTTGTGGTGTGGGGTTTGTGCTGCTGGCGTTGAACGCTTACCTTTCTGAACCCAGTATTTGGGCCGTTTATGCCATTTCATTGTGGGATGGTTTCTTCAGTGCTATTGGACTGACCGCGTTAATGGCGTCTATTCCTCATTTGGTTGGGCGAGAAAACATCCCTACCGCAGGCGCATTGAGCATGCTGGTTGTTCGCATTGGTTCGGTCATTTCACCTGCCATAGCGGGTGTGGTAATTGTGTCATTTGGTGTGACTTGGAATTACACCTTGGCTGCCGTTGGTACTCTTTGTACTCTGATTACGTTGGTGACGCTGCCAAATATGAAGCCGCAAGCAGGTGGTCCACAAGAGCATCCCATTAAATCTTTATTGGATGGTTTTACTTTTGTCTTTACACATAAAGTGATTCGCGCGGTGGTGGCGTTAGGCACGCTGGAAGCTGTCACCAAATCCATTCGAATTTTGTTTCCTGCGTTGGCGGCAACGGCATTTGGCGGTGGGGCGTTTGAGGTCGGCCTTATGTATTCCGCTGTGCCAGTGGGGTCAACGTTAGGTGCATTAACCAGTGGTTGGATACGCGGTTTACGGCGTCCAGGTGTGGTGATGCTAATAACGGCTTTCTTGTCTTTTTTATGTGTTGCATCTTTGGGGGTAATGGGGCATTTAGTGTTGATGCTAGGAGCGTTAGCGGTGTTTGGTTACCTTGGTTCTATTGGCGGTTTACTGCAGTATTCAATTGTACAAGGCCATACGCCAGATCATATGTTGGGCCGCATTGGTAGCTTTTGGACGGCGCAAGATGTCGTCGGGGATTCTGCTGGAGCATTAGGAATTGGGGTGATTGTCAAAGTACTGTCGCCGGTGATGGGGTTGGTAAGCCTAGGGCTTGGTTGTGCCGTAGCCACCTTGTTTGTCGGTGCGGGCGTTCGATCACTTCGAGAAGCAAGTTGGATTGATACCAGCCTTTTTCCGCCAGAGTCTGATGCTATGAAAGACACAAAAAATACCGTGGCTGAAGTGGCATAACGAAGAATAAGAAACGGAATAAAGCGACGATGAGCTATTCATCGTCGCTTTATTTTTGCTGTTGTTTTTGCTGTTATTGTCGGCCTTTTGGAATGACCAGTGGTGTGCCTGAAATTGGATCTTCTAAAATAATACAAGGCAGTCCGAATACCGTTTCAATTAATGTCTCCGTGACAATGTCATTAGGTGTGCCTGTGGCGACAACTTGTCCAGACTTCATGGCGATTAGGTTATCAGCGTATCGACAGGCGTGGTTAAGGTCATGTAATACGGCCACTATGGTATGGCCTTGTAGTCGGTTCAAATCTTGAAATAAATCCATTAATTCAATTTGATGAGCGATGTCCAAATACGTGGTTGGCTCGTCCAATAATAACAGCGGTGTTTCCTGTGCTAACGCCATAGCAACCCAAACGCGTTGGCGTTGTCCACCGGACAGCTGATCCACATTAAGCTGGGCAAATTCCGTGATGCTCGTTGCTTTCATCGCTGCATCTACGGCGTCCTGATCTTGTTCACGCCAAGGCTGAAACCATTTTTGGTGAGGAAAGCGTCCACGGGCAACCAAGTCGACTACTTTAATACCGTCTGGAGCAATGGCGCTTTGTGGTAGCAGGCCTAATATTTTGGCGACATCACGAGTCGCCAACGCATGGATGTTTTTACCATTAAGTAAAACTTGGCCAGATGTTGGCTCTAGTAGGCGGCTCATAGCGCGTAGTAATGTGGATTTTCCACAGCCGTTTGGGCCGACGATAACGCTGAATTTACCCTCGGGGATATGAATAGAAAGGTCTTGTGTAATGATGTTTTGATCATAACGTAGGGTGACTGATTCTGTACCAAGTGAAATGGATGATTGCGATGTCATAATTTGCCTTCCCGAGTAATCAAATAGACTAGATAAATGCCACCCAAACTGATGGTAACCAGCCCGACTGGTAGGGTGGAGTTTTCCCAACCGTGTTGTGCAATAAAGTCAGCAAGCAGCAATAATATCGCGCCAACTAACGCTGAAGAACCAAGCGATACATTGGTGTTATTCGCCAAGCGACGGGCAATTTGTGGCGCCGCAAGCGAGATAAAGGCAATAGGGCCTGTAATTGCGGTGGCAACCGCGGTGAGCGAAACGCCGACAAACATTAATGTAAGACGGCTCTTATTGACTGACACGCCCAAGGCCGCAGCGGTGTCGTCGCCCATTTCTAATAGCTTCATGCGCGTATTCAGTAGCAAAGCACAGATCAGAAAGACCGAAATTAAGAGTGCAGCGGGAAGGATACGAGACCATGTCATGCCATTTAGCGACCCGGCACTCCACAAGGCTGCTGTCATAGCGGTTTCCAATGACACAGTGAGTGACAACCATTGGTTAAAAGCAGTGAGCGTTGCGCTAATGGCGATGCCAACAATGATCAAGCGGAAGCCAGAGTGACCGTTTCGATACGCAAACAAATAGACCAGTAGCGCAGAAAATAGCCCACCTAAAATGGCACTAAAAACACTTAGCCAGTATAGATTGCCGAACAGTGCAATGGAGATCAAAACGCCTGTAAAAGCCCCTACGTTAAAGCCCGTTATGTCTGGGCTACCAAGTGGGTTGCGCACTAGCGATTGAAACACTGCGCCACTAACGCCAAGTGCAGCGCCAATGATCAGCGCTGCAAATAAGCGAGAAGCTCGCCATTGCCATACCACGATAGACTGATAACGATCAGCATTCCCTGTCATTAATTGCCAAATATCGTGGAAATTATTGGTAATGTGTTCACCAAAAAATAACGTAGCGAAGATGAGCAGTAAGCTGAAGAGTGTCGTGATGAGTGTAGGTAGTTTGATTACCAACGGGGTAAATGCATTTTTGGACAAAAAACGGTTTTTCATAATCCTGTCGCGCCTTTTCTTCGCACCAAATAAATTAAGATTGGCGCACCGATGAAAGCGGTCACAATCGAGACTCGCAATTCGCCAGTAATTAACACTCGACCAATAATGTCGGCACTTAATAGAAGAATGGGCGTCAAAATAAAGCTGAAAGGAATAATCCAGCGTTGATCTGGACCGACCATCCAGCGGGCTATATGGGGCATCATCAAACTGACAAAGCCAATGGGCCCGGCGGCGGCGGTTGCGGCGCCACAAAGCAGAGTAATCGCTATCAAACCTATCACTTGGATTCGAACGGGTTTACTTCCCAATGCCGCGGCTAAGGAATCTCCTAAGCTAAATGCGTTTAAAGCGGGTGTAATGGCAATGGCCAGAAGGCAGCCAATGATAACCACAGGGGCAATAAATAGCGGCACAGACAGCGTTCGAATATCTAAACTGCCAACGGACCAAAAGCGAACTTGATCAAACGCGACTGGGTTAAATAGCGTGAGAGAGGAGCTTAACCCGCCAAAGACGGCGCCAATCGCCACACCTGCCAAGGTCAGCTTAAGTGGATCGACTCTTCCACCGCCCATGCTGCCAACAAAATAGACTAACAAACTGGCTAAAAAAGCACCGAGCGCCGCGTAATAGAAGAATTCGGTAAGCTGAGTCGCACCCAGAAAAACAATAGCAATCGCGATAGCCAGACTGGCGCCTAAGTTAACGCCGAGTATGCCTGGGTCGGCAAGGGGGTTGCGTGTGATGGCTTGAATCAGCGCGCCAGACGTGCCAAGTGCCATGCCAACAAAAAGTCCGTTTAAAGTTCGAGGGAGTCGACCTTCAAAAATGATGATTTCGGCAATGCCATGTTCTTTGCCGATTAAGACATTCCAAAGCTGATCTATCGATAAGGGCTTTGCGCCAATGCATAAACTGGCCACCATAATGACAAACAATAAAAGGATGGACGCCAGCAGCCAAGCGTAGCGCTTATTGCTGGTTGTCGCTGTCGTTTTATTAAGTGGCGTTTTATTGAGTGACTTTGTATTAGGTGTTTTTTCTCTCGTTAAGGCGTTACTGGACATGGGTTTGGTGTCCAAACTGAGTTTGTAATTGCTTGAGTAAGTTGGTGGCGCTGTAGTAGTCCAAGCGGAAGGTGTCATCGCCGACCGCAAATACTTGGTTGTTTTTTACAGCGCTTGTTTCACGTAAGTAATGGTTTTCTTTGAACGCTGTTTCTCTGTCCTTGGAAGCTGAAAACAACAGGACAGAGTGACCCGTAACGGCATCTGGGAACCGCTCACCGGTGGCAATGACAATGTCATTACGCATGCCCATACTGATATTGCCTTTGACGGATTCTGGAATGTCGGCAATGGTGAATCCTAGTTCTTGTAAAATGCGGCCTTGGGCGGACTCGGTTGTCCAAATGTTCGCGCCTGTACCGTCTTGGTAATACACCATGGCAGTGGTTGGTTGAGGTGGTAGGGTGATCATCGACTTAGTTTCTTTTAAGCCCTTTTCAAAGCGCTGTGTGATGGTTTTAGCTTGTTCTTCAAGGCCAAGAATGTTCCCTAAAACATCGGCCAGTTGAATCCAACTTTTGTCGTCATAACCAATGACCAGAATGGGGGCTATGTTTTTTAGCTGATCATAGAGCTTTAATGCTGAATCGCCACCCGTCGCAGAGATAATGATCAAGTCTGGATTCGCTTTAATAATGGCTTCCGCATTAGGCTCTGTTTGGTAGAGCGGGATAACGCCTCGTTCTTCCGCTACGTTTGCCCATTGACGCATGAAGCCTTGTTCTGCCGCGACGCTGGTGTTCGCCATGGTCGCACCAGAGGCAACAAGTGGCGCATTGATTGCCAGTAGTGTGCCAGACAAGGTGACGCTGGTAGAAACAATCCTACTTGGTTGTTTATCTAGGGTGAGCAAACCTTCACGAGTCATGATGCTTCTTGGCCAGCCGGATTTACTTTTTTCTACTTGGCCGATTTTTAATGAGGATGAATGAGATGACGGTTGATCGCAGCCCACAAGTAAAAAACAAAAAACAAAGAGCGCGAAGAAGCGATTAAAAAGAGAAGTATTGTTAAGCATGCCTAAACCCTATAGACCAAAAAGAACGCGCTATTATAACGATGGGCAGACATTAATCATACTATTGATAATCATTTTCATTATCTTTCTTTTTTGATTTTTTTACTCACACCGTAAAGCACCAAAAATTAATACTGTAAGGGCTGACGAGGTTTAACTTTGATAGCTTAGGGAAATCTTTTAAGGCCACTTTGCCTTTATTAAACTTAGGTTTGATGCCATTGATGCGTATTTTTTTTGAGGTAAGAGAGTCGGCGGTTATTTCGAAACGTTTTTTCTTTGACCCAAATCCTTGGCAATTCATAATTTTGGGTTTAGCCGACATGTTGATAATAAGCAGCGTGCATTTGCCTTCTTTTTTTGCACTGTGGCAGTAAGTTTGCACAAAAGGATCGTTACTTTGTACGGCAAAAACGTCTTCACCCATTAGCTTTCCCCATAGCCAGCTGACCCAATAATCAGGGTTAGGTTTTAACGTACTACGATTGATTAAGGCATAGTCTCCACCAATCAGGCTTTGCCTTATCATGACTTTTTGACCGATTTTCGCCCCTCGCCCTAATTGATCCGCCCACCAAAAACAGGAGACAAAACGGTCAGACAGTTTGGCTTGCCCGCCGCATTGTGCTGAGCCTGTTTCACCAGTCCAAAGTACTGCTTTTGGTTGATATTGGTTACGCCACTTATCGAGTTGCATCGAGTATTTTTCATAGTCCTTCAAAGAGTTTGGCGACAGGATATTATTGATTGTGGCCGCTCTTGTTTTAATCGGCGAACGACTACTTTGGAAGGGATAATAATGCCAGTCCACGATGTCGATTTTTTCCTCTAGGCTTGCCAAAAAAGTGGATGATATATTGCTTAGTGGTTTGACGGCCTCACCGATCCTAGGCCAAAAGGCACTGCCTGGGCCGGCAACTTTACTGTGTGGACAGTGTTGTCGAACGCATCGTGTAAAGGTGTCGTAGTCTTTGGCGAGATTTTTGGCACTGGGTTGCGAGGTGAGTCCGTGGAACGCCCAGTAAGCATTGAGCTCGTTGCCTAGCTCAAGTACCTCGATAGTTTGTCCGTGCTCATGGCTGTATTGCAGTAATGCTTCCACTTCATCTGATTGCCATGCGCCTTGTTGGCGTCGCTCAAATAAGCCGTACTTCATGGTGAACATGAGGCGTAAAGCATGGCGCTGGCAAAAGTCGTGTAGGTTATGCCACATTTCTTTCGTGAGAATGAGCGTATTGGGTGGTTCAGTAGAGGCGTTTTTGAGACTGGTAAAATAATGTATTTTATCGGCTTCTGACCCACCAACGCGAACATAGGCGGGTCCAAGTGCTTCGATAAGTTGATCTAGCTTTGGCTGATTTAGATCTAACGGCTCGACCCGCTGCGTCCCCAATCCTCGCTGGGTGCCTTTACTGCCTTCCCACCAAAATCCGCCAGCCAGAACAGAAATATCGATAGAAAAAGACAAAAATCTCGCGTCAACCTTGGTAATTGGCGTCATACTACTTAGACTCACAGACACGGTTTTATTTTGTTGTCTGGTGCTTCTTTCGTGTTGCCATGAATTTACTAATCTATTACTAAACAAGATGTTTGTTCCCGAATAAACGATCTTCATAGACTGCAATAAGACTGTGACACTTGTATTAAGTGGTGAAACCTAAACGAATTATAAGGATGCCTATATGAAATATGTTGTTTGGATTATGTCGATTCTATTGGCGGGTTGTACTAGTGCGCCTAAAAATATTAATCCTGTTACTCAATTTCAGTTAGAGCGTTATTTAGGAACCTGGTACGAAATTGCTCGACAAGATCATGCGTTTGAAGAGGGGTTGACGAACGTAACCGCCACGTATTCTATGCGAGATGATGGTGGTGTGGCGGTATTAAACAGAGGCTATTCAGCAGACGATAAAGAATGGCGAGAAGCCACAGGGCGAGCGTATTTTGTCAACTCTTCTGATGTTGGACATTTAAAAGTGTCTTTCTTTGGGCCTTTTTATGGTGCTTATGTGATCTTTGAGTTAGATAAAAAAGACTACCAATACGCCATGGTATCAGGCCCTAATCGTGAGTTTTTTTGGTTATTATCAAGAACACCTACGATGCCAAAAGACGTAAAGCAAAGATTGTTCGCAAAAGCAGAGAAGCTAGGCTTTCAGATGGATAAACTGGTCAATGTGGTGCAAACCGGCACTATAATTCAGTAATGACATAATACACCGGATGGCTAGAAAAGAGCGCAAGTGACGGATTGTTTTGCTTCATCGTCTGAACAAACGGCCGCATACGCGTCAGGATTTTGAAGCAGTGCGTAATGATCATCTGAATCTCTGCATTGGGCGAGAAAAGCCTCATGTCGTTGGTTAAAATTCGCTCTTGTTATTTCATAATCAACTTTTGAGTCGTCACCATCAAAGCGTTCTTCGGACGCTTCTACTTCTTTCCTATTAATACGATATGTTAGCTCGTTATAACGACGGCGAATTTGATGGCAATAGGCCGTATTGGGCGTTGTTTCACTGCATTCTGTCATCGATATTTCTAACTCATCTCTCTCTTGTTGATACTGCTTTAAAGAAAGCCATGCCTGATTTGTCTTGGTTTGTGTTTGATCGGAACGACGAGATAGAGCGTCTAATTTTATTTTTGCTTGGCTT
Organism: Marinomonas maritima; assembly: GCF_024435075.2. NCBI lineage: Bacteria > Pseudomonadati > Pseudomonadota > Gammaproteobacteria > Oceanospirillales > Oceanospirillaceae > Marinomonas > Marinomonas maritima. Next base: position 312,262 of record NZ_JAMZEG020000002.1, read on the forward strand.
AAACGTTCTTCTTTTACCAGACAGGCTTTCCCAAAAGTAATTAAGTCGTTGGCGTTAGCCAAATTAACAGACATAAATCCTAATAGAATAAAGCCGAATTTAATGATAGGAATAGACATAAGGGTATTTAGCCTGTTTTTCGTCTTTGTTAAATTTAAGGGGATAGTATAAATGAACAAAGCAGTTTCTCTGTTGTATTTCTTGTTTTAATGAGACTTAGATTCTCTTTGTTGTTACTTTTGTTATGACTAACATCAAGTGCACACTGTATTATTTTGAGGTGAATATGAAATCAGTATTAATGAAAAGCGGTGGAGTAGGACTTTCCGTCTCTCTTAATCGAGGTCCTTATCAGAACAATGGTGCTTCTCCTTGGTATGCTTTTGTCGGTGTTGGCACACCAGCACAAACATTAAAATTTTCTTTCGATACTGGCAGTAACTTTATCTGGGCGACATCGAGCTTATGTCATCCTGAGACCTGTCATCACTATGGTGATCAACAATTTGTTTATCAAATATCGTCCAGCTTTTCATGGGTGAATCAGCACACAACAGATGTCAACTTTGGGCCATGGGGAAATATGGACGTAAAGACAGGCAATGATGTGTTTACATTAACGCCTGAGTCTTTAGGTCGAATGGAGAATGGCTCGGTTTCCTTGTCGTCCGATTTGTATTTAGCAGAATCTTATCAAGGTACACAATTTAGAGAGCTTGATTGGGATGGTGGAATTGGAATTCCCAGCACAAATGATCGGTCTGATTTTTCTTCTTTGGGCCAGCCTTATCGAGGTATGACACCTCAACGTGGGAGTGAAGCCGCGTCCTTTCATTTCTTTCAAAGTTTGGTTGAGCAAGGCATTGTTAGTGCAAAGCGCCCTTATGTCACATTTCTAACAGATATTGACAGCGAGAGTGGACAAGTTGAATTTGGTCAGCTTAATCAAGATTACCGAGATAGTAGGGAGTATTTGTTTTTGCCTTGGCAATCCTATTCTATTCCTTCTGTTTCGTATATTTGGACAAGTCAACTGACATCTTTGTCGGTAGGCGATAAAGTACTAATCCATGAAGGTAAATCTCTAACACCTTATTTCTTTTCCCTCGATTCTGGTTCTTCTCAGTTTAAAGGTGATCCAAAAATAATGAATGAAGTGTTTAGTTTGACTTCTAAAAATGGCCAAGATGTAATTATTGAACTAGGAAAAACCGATCGAAATGAAAATGGAAGGCTGGTTGTTCCATCATCAATCTATGATGTTCTTATTGAGCATGGTGAAGATCGTGGGAAAACCATTTCTCAATTTTCTCCTTTAGATGGGTTGGACAATCTAGTGTTGGTCGGTTCAGTTTTGATGGATTATTTATATACAGTATATGAATACGAGATTATTTCCTTTGGTTCTGAAAGCCGGATTAAGCCCGTTGGAATGTGGATTTTTAATAAGCTTAATGGGCCAAAGATCATTACTTCCACGCAAGGAAAGCCAGCGAAAATTTTTCACATACTATAAGAGAGGTTTATATTGCATTATTTAAATGGTTCTTGGGTGAATAGCTATGCTTCTAAGATGGATTTATTGGTTGCTGAGGATGGAAGTATCGTAGGTCAGTATTCATCTACAACAGGCTCTACCGGTCTCTATAGCGTGATTGGTAATTGTGCACCAGAAGTATCATCTCAGGAAAGAGAGGGGTTGGCTGTAGTGCTTTCAATCTACTGGCACCCGGTAAATTCGGAAACACGTGATGAAAGCTGGCACTGGGTGTCTACATACTGTGGACAGGTTTTAAATAATGGTGAGCTAAGCGTTATCAATTCATTGGTTGCGACATCCAATTTTAATGGTGTATCTTCTGGTGATTATATTGATAAATTAATTTTTAAAAAAATATCAAACGAATTTAAACCTTTGGCTATATTGTCAAGCGAAAAAATAGAAAAAACGATGTTTAGTAACCCTATTAATGGTGAATGGATAGGGGAAAATCCTAGTGCTAAATTATGTTTAACCGTGACGAATAATCGTTACGGTTTAGTGCAAGGTACTGCTGATTACCAGAATACAAAAATCATGTTTAATGGTTTTACAGACACTAATATTGAAAACTTAAGTCTACAAAGCATCAGCATTTGTGGGTATATGTTTGATAGAGACGTTCCTATTTCTTTGAGCGGATGGTTAGATTTGAATAGCAATTCCTTACAGCTATCAAGGTGGATAGCTAATGCGACAACTCCTGATAATGTTTACTACCAATCCGATGTAGAAAGTTGGCTACTAAGAAAAAAATAATCAAGAAGAAGGGATATCTAATATGAACTCGATTGATGATTTTGACTCAACTAATCATGATCAAATGATTATTGATTGCTTTTTAAAACTTTGGAACCATTCCGCAGATCTTATGTTTATCATGGCGGTAGAACCAAATGGAGAGTTTTCTTTATTTGATAATAATCCTGCTTCAAGAGAGGTAATGGGTCTATCGAAAGACGCACAAGTTCGTCGAATGAATATCAGAGAAACTTGGGGGGATGAAATTGTCGAAGGCCTATATAGCTCTTATAGAGCAGCTATCGCTGCTAGAGAGCCAATATCTATGACTCAATATGCCACATCCGGTGGTAAGGCTGTTTATGTTGATACTTTATTAGTACCAATATTTGATTCATTAGATAATCCTATTTTTATATGTGGTGTGAGCCGTGATATTTCGAGGATTAAAGAAGCGGAACAAGTTGCATTAAAAGCCAATGAGAAACTTCTTGAATACAGCGCCGCGCTTGAAACGATAAATCAAGATCTCGATCGAAAAGTACAAGAACGAACCAAAGAATTAGAAAGTGCTAAGCGTGCCGTAGAGGAATCATTGGAAGCCAAGTCCTCCTTTGTCGCCAGAATGAGCCATGAAATACGCACACCCATTAACGCAGTGATTGGATTAAGTCACTTAAGTCTTAAAACATCTTTAAATGCTGAACAACAAGACTGTATGAATAAAATATTAGCCTCGGGTGAAGTGCTGCTTAGTCTTGTTAACGATGTGCTGGATTTTTCGAAGATCGAAGCGGGAAAAATGAACATAGAAACCGTGCCTTTTTCTCCTAGGTTGATCGTTCAGCATGCGATCAATATGAACACAATTAAGGCTCAAGAAAAAAAACTGGCGTTGACAGTCGATATTTCTGCGTCACTACCGCCCATGCTCTTGGGTGATCCATTGCGGATACAACAAATATTGGTCAATCTGGTAACGAATGCCGTTAAATTTACTGAACACGGTGGTGTTTGCGTGCGTGTATATTCTGATACCAATAATGGTCAAGGTGTTTTGTTAAGATGCGATGTAATTGACACGGGGATAGGAATATCAAAAACGGATATAAAGCAGCTCTTTCAATCGTTTCAGCAGGCAGACGACAGTATTACTCGGGTGTTTGGTGGAACCGGATTGGGTTTAACAATATCTCGTCAGCTCTGTGACATTATGGGGGGCGACATTTGGGTAAACAGTGAAATAGGTCACGGCTCAACCTTCAGTTTCACGTTACCTCTTAATATTCCGTCAAGCTCATCGCTTTCTATTGATCCAACGCTAACTGAAGAAAATAGTACTCCTAATTTATCTCAATATAATTTGTTATTGGCAGAAGATAATCTAATAAATCAAAAAGTTATTCTAGGGTATCTAGATGATACGTCTATTAATGTTGACGTGGTAGGAAACGGCGAAGACGCCATTAATAAATTAGATAGTAAGAATTATGATATCGTTTTTATGGATATTCAAATGCCCATTATGGATGGATTAACAGCGACAAGGCATATTAGATCGTCTTGCGTATACGGAAATATCCCTATTATTGCGATGACGGCCCATGTGTCTGAAGATGCAAAAAAGCAGTCTGCTCAGGCAGGTATGAATGCGCATTTAGATAAGCCAATTAAAAAATTCGACTTGTACAAAACTTTACAAAAACACTTACATGCAGAAATACAAGATAACTTCTTAAAAATGAATGATTTTTTTGTCTCAAATCAGGATTCATCGCATGTTGAGGTATTGTCTAAAATGTCATCAATCGATACATTAGACATCACAGGTGCGGTAAGCAATCTTGGTGGAAAAACAAGTTTATACCTCGATTTAATAACGGCTTTTTATAATAAATATAAAGTATTTACTTTAGACGGATGTTTAGAAAGTAATGTTGTCGATATTATCCATTCATTAAAATCGAACTCAGCTTATATTGGAGCTTTTGACTTATCACGATATTGTTCTGAATTAGAACGAAATATTCAGAACAATATAATTAGTTCAAAATTACTTGAGCGTCTCGTACAGACAGTGAATAAATTAGTTTATGAACTAGGACAAGTTTTAATGCCTTATGCTTCTTTAATTAACAGTGATGAAGAAGAGTGGGTATTTTGTGCCAATGAACTGGCCAGTAAACTAGAAGTGATTGTCCCCTTGTTAAAAAAATCAGACTTTTTTGTAGAAAACCATTTTAGCTTATTGCGTAAGATGGTGAGAGGGACAAAGTATGCTTTAGATGTTGAACACTTAATTTCTGATATAAAAGATGTCGAGTTTGAGGTTGCTGCTATTAAAGCATCTCAGCTTATTTTCGAGCTTCAAGGTAATTAAAGACGATGACAGTAAAGCAAAGTGTTTTAGTCATTGATGACGAAAAAATCAACCTGAAAATAATCGGCGACATACTTAATGATGATGTCTGTATTATGATGGCAAAAAGTGGCGAACAGGGTATTAGAAAAGCCATAGAATATCAGCCAGATTTGATTTTACTGGATGTCTTAATGCCTGAAATGGATGGCTTTGAAACCATGAGTCGTCTTCGCCGTGATGCACGTACAAGCGCTATCCCCGTTATTTTCATTACCGCCTTAAATGATTCAAGTCATGAAGAAAAAGCATTATTGATGGGCGCGAGTGATTACATTCAAAAACCACTGCATACGAACATTGTACAGGCTCGTGTACGTCTTCATTTGCAGCTTATAAAGCAGCGTAAAATGCTGGAAGAGTTAGCTAACATAGACCCACTTACATCGCTTGCAAATCGTCGTAAATATCAAGATGTGATTGAACACGAATGGCAAACCGCCATCTTAAATCAAGATTGTATTTCGTTACTCGTTATTGATATCGATAATTTTAAGCAATACAACGATTGTTACGGCCACGCCACTGGCGATAAAGTGCTCCAACAAGTGGCTGCTGTGTTAGCAGATCAAGTATCAGATAAAGGTTTAGTAGCACGATACGGAGGAGAGGAGTTTGTCATTTTACTGCCGGGGCACTCTCGGGAACGCTCTATTGATGTTGCTCGTCGTTGTATGCAAGACGTAGAAGCTTTGAATTTGGCCTATAGCCATGAGAATTTTAGCGGTAAGGTGACGGTAAGTGTGGGAGGCTCCACAAAATTACCGAGTCTTGGTTGTAAAAGTGATGATTTTTTTAATGCGGCTGATGACATGCTTGGGCTTGCTAAAAAAAGTGGTAAAAATAGAATTTTATGGAAATTAGCGAATGATCGACAGGCTGTCGTTGAGTGATTTTTATTCTTTTCTAAATGTTTTTGTTTAACACTCATTTTTAAATATTGGTTGTAAAGTCAGTGGATAAAGCTAATAACTCGTATGGATTGGAAATGCATCCATTGCGTGATGTACTTTATGCGGAGTTACATTCGCGCCCTTTTCAGGTAATCCCTAGTCCTACCAGAATAAGTTATCTCGCCGTCATGGTTGGCTCAGAGCAAAAAAATGCCGACTATGAACATTTTTGTTCACTTTATAGCTATTTTGATGGCATACCGCCCGAAGGCGATGGTTCGTGTTTTGAGGTGGATTTTGGCAATGTCAAAATACGTCGCGATAAACATCTTGAGTTTACTTCTTATATGATCACTCATACTCCGATGGATGGCTCTATCGGTTTTTTTGATCAAAATGCATTAGATTGTTTACCTATCGATTGGTTGTCGAAAATTCCTGGTGTTGTCATTGCCGCCTTTCATGTGGCGGTTGAGGATGCGCGCACCATACCTGAACTTGATTTAGCGTTGGTCAAAAGGCATTTCGAAGGCATGCGCTTGGTTGGTAGTCGACCACAAAACGGTGACGCTCAAGTCTGGACCAGTTTTCAGTTGCACAGCGATGGTTGTGGTCGTTTTTTGATTTACAATAAAAATATGAGCGACAGTCAGTTGGGCCGTATGGTGCAGCGGGTAGTAGAGATAGAAACGTATCGTCTGATGGCCTTATTGGCGCTGCCTATGGCCCGAAGATACAGTGCTGAACTGGTGAATATGGATGAAAAATTGGCTCAAATAACAGCCAATTTATCGGATTCAGCAGAACCGCTTGATGAGCAAGCTATATTAGGTGAATTGATTGATATGGCGGCTTGGGTAGAAGCCACTAGAGCGAAAACCTCTTTTCGATTTAGCGCGACAAAAGCGTACCATGAATTAGTTTTAAAGCGTTTAAATGAGTTAAAAGAAGACGAAGTGTCCGGGCATTTAACGGTTACTGAATTTATGACGCGTCGTTTAACGCCTGCTGTTCGCACTTGCAATACGGTAGGCAATCATTTGGAAAGCCTCTCTAGGCGTATTGATAGAGTCTCGGATATGATGCGGACTCAGGTAGAAATGTCGATTCAATCACAGAATCAGCAACTTCTCACGTCAATGGATCGTCGTTCAAAAATTCAACTTGCAATGCAGCATACTGTAGAGGGCTTATCTGTCGCCGCTATTAGTTATTATAGTGTTGGATTGTTAAAATTTCTTATCGAAGCTGTCTACGATAAAGGCGTGAATTTTGATAAAAGTTTAGTTATTGGGTTGTCTGTACCTCTTGTCGTCGGAGGCGTTTGGCTCGCGACGAGACGAATTCACAAGCGTTTCTTATTGCTAGCAAAGGCTAAGGAAGAAAAGGGTGAGTAAATGGCGATAAGGAGATTTTTTTAGCATTTAATGAAAATAAAGCTATCTATCTTATTAATACGACTATATCATTACCGCTCAAGCTAGAAAGAAGTCTCTAACTATAAACTCTGTAATACGCTGTCTTATTCATAATTCCTCGTCCTGAAGTTTCTAAGTAACAGTCTAATTTTTTTGCAATTTATGTCTCATTTTGAGGCGTTTAATTTTTATTCAGGTGAATATTTATGTCTAATACAGTTAAAGGAACCGTTAAGTGGTTCAACGAAATTAAAGGTTTTGGTTTTATCGAGCAAGAGTCTGGCCCTGATGTGTTCGCACATTTCAGTGCTATCGCTAGCTCAGGATTCAAAACTTTGGCTGAAGGCCAACAAGTAGAATTCGTTGTTACTGCTGGCCAAAAAGGTCCTCAAGCAGAAAATATTACAGTACTTTAATTAGCTGCTAAGAATATTTAAAAAAGGGTAAGTTCTTCGGAACTTACCCTTTTTTTGTTTTTGAAAAACAAACCATCATCCTGTTACATCACAGGGCGTATTTTTAACTCTGTCCTCTAATGTGCTCCACTGAAACTTTTCCAGCTTTTTCACGTATCTCTTGGTATGCGTTAGGTTTGCCGAAACGGCACTCAGGCGTTCTTTTATTTGGAGGTATTGTTATGAATCGTCGACACTTTCTTGTACAAACCGCTTGCGTTATAGGAGTTGCTAAATTTTCGACTATGCCCGCGACAGCGGCCGTGTTGTCTTCTAGCTCACAATTTGAGGTATTTCGTACCAAGCAGCAATGGCAAGCAAGATTAACTGACTTTGAATATCAGGTGATGCGAGAGGAAAAAACAGAGCGAGCGGGGAGTAGTGCATTGCTTAATGAAAAACGTGCAGGCACTTATCACTGCAAAGGCTGCGACCTACCTCTGTATGCTAGTAGCACCAAATATGAGAGCGGAACAGGCTGGCCAAGTTTTTATCAAAGTCTGCCAGATTCCGTTAGAACAAAAGAAGACAATGGCTTTTTTATAGAGCGCACAGAAGTGCATTGCCGTCGATGTGGAAGTCATCTTGGCCATATCTTTGACGATGGCCCTCAACCTACAGGGTTACGTCACTGTTTAAATGGCATCTCTCTAGTATTTCGCCCCGCTTAATCTGTTTGTTATTTTTTATTTTAAATAAAAGTGAAACTTTTTTTAATTCGCCCCGTATCTCTTTATAACCATGGCGAATTGTTATGGAAAAACAAATAAACAAACTGGAGAAAAACAATGAAATTATTAAGCCTTGTTTCTGCTGCTACTATCGTGACTCTTGCCGGCTGTTCCACTGGTGGCATGAAGAGCGCCGATGAAAATAACAATCCAATGGTGGGCGGCGCTCCTATGTATGCGAGCAAAAATATTATTGAAAATGCCGTAAACTCCAAAGATCATACGACGCTAGTGGCGGCGGTGAAAGCAGCGGGTTTGGTTGATACTTTACAAGGCGAAGGGCCGTTTACCGTTTTTGCACCGACCAATACCGCGTTCGACAAATTACCAGAAGGTGCTGTCGCTAACTTGTTGAAACCAGAAAATAAAGCGGCATTGACGAAAGTGCTGGCCTGTCATGTAGTGAAAGCTGATGCGCTTTCTGGTGCAATAAAAACAATGGTGGATGATGACATGGGCAAACACCCTGTTCCAACGATTGGTGGATGTACGTTAATGGCTACATATAAGGGTGATAAAATCATGCTTGAAGATGAAAACGGTCGAGTAGCGCATGTCACCATTGCAGATGTTAAACAATCTAACGGTGTGATTCATGTGATTGATGCGGTGCTTTTACCTAAACAGTAATACGCCAGCGGGATTGCTCTCCAAGAGCTTTAACGATGTTCTACGAATGCCTCGCCTCTAGTGAATGCTTTAGGGGTGGGGCATTTTTGCTTATGAAGCGAATGTACTCTTTTGTTTAGTCGCCATAAAAGTTGCTAATAAAATACAGCCACCACCAAGCATTTGAATCAGAGTAAGTGACTCGTTTAGCCAAGCGAAGGCGAAAAGTGCGCCGAAGGCAGGTTCTGATCCTGTTAGCAAAGCAACGCGCGATGGTGTTGTGTGTTTAACACCATAGTTTTGTGCGAAGAGTGCGAAGACAGTACAAAAAAGAGCAAGATACAACATCGCCAGCCAGAAAGACCATTCCGTTGGAAACAGTTCTGTTACCTGAATGTCACTCGCGAAGAAAATAACCAATGCCCCCAGCGTGACCACATTGGCTTGGAGACTGGTTGTGCTTAACGGTGACAGTCGCTTGTCATCCAATAACACCTTCGTCGTGACGACCATGCAGGCGCGTAAAAATGCGGCCAACAAAATGAAATAATCGCCAATATTAAAGACCATCCAGCCAATGCTTTTCTGTGTCAGTAACAACACACCTATCACCGACAATAATGCACACCCTAATATGTTTTTACTCGGCCATCGTTTTGCTGTGATCGCTTCTACAAAAGGTGTCATTAATACGCAAAGGCTGATCAGAAACGCCGCTTTAGATGCGGTTGTATGGAAAACGCCATAGGTTTCAGCGAGAAAAATGCAGAGTAAAATAGCGCCGGTTGGCAGTGCGTACTTCCAGTCTTTAGTCTGTCCCTTACGTGTTTCTCGCCAATAAAAAGGCATTAATAAAAGTGATGTTAAGCCGAATCGAATCACAATAAAGGCGATGACGCTGGTATAAACCAATGCTTCTTTTGTGATGCCATAACTGGTTCCCCAAAAGAAGGCGGTTAAAAGCAATGATATTTCGGCGATAGGAAGTCGGTTGAAAAGAGTTGGGTTGTTAAGTGTTTGTGCTTTCATACGTTCTCACAGGTGTCTGGGTGGAATAAAAAGCTAGGTTAACTGATGCGTTGATGTATGATAATTGCTTTATAAATCAAAATACTTATGACTCATGAACACAAATGAATTGATCGCTTTATTGCCCGACATGGCCGCCTTTGTCGCAGTAGTGGAAACAGGAAGCTTTACAAAAGCTGCCAAAAAGCTTGGTGTAACGCCATCCGGTGTCAGTCGACAGGTGTCGAGAATCGAGAGCGCGTTATCGGTGGTGTTAATCGAACGCACGACACGACGCCAAACCACAACCTTGGTCGGTGTCGCGGTTTACGAGCAATGCCGTCGGATGCTCGACAGCGCAAAAGAAGCCGTCGTAGCGTCTGAAAATGAGGCGACAGAAGCAAAAGGGCGCTTGCGAATTGCGGCACCAGACGCTTTTGCTAAACAGGTTTTAGAGCCTTTGTTACTGGAATTTATGGTCTTGTATCCTGCGATTTCGTTGCAAGTTCAAGTGACTGATTTGCGGGTCGATCCGGCTTATCAGAATGTCGATGTGGTGTTTTATGTGGCAGATAAACCGCATGAGCATTTAGTCTGTAAAACGTTGGGAAAGGTTCGCACTATACTTTGCGCCAGCTCCGGGTATTTGATGGAGCACGGCACACCGAGTTCGCCAGAAGATTTGCTGGACCATCTTTGTTTACCGCTCGGTTTTTTTGATGGCGACAACATTTGGACCTTTACTCAAGGTGAACGTAAGTCGGTGATTACGGTTGATGGTCGTTATATTAATAACGATGCGGATATGCGTTTAAAAGGGGTGAGGCAAGGGTTTGGTATCGCCCCTTTTCCTGACTTCGTGGTACGAGAATCGTTGGAAAAAGGGGATGTGGTTCAAGTGTTAAGTGATTGGCAACTTAATAGCGATTTTCAGGGCGGTATTCACATGCAGTTTTTATCGATGCGTTTTATGCCCAATAAAATGCGAGTGTTTATTGATTTTATGGAAAGCCGCTGGGCTGCGACAGTGTAAGCATTAGCTTGTCGCTTCTTCATTTCTGAGTGTTAACACTTCGTAGCCTGTTTTTGTGACCAGAATAGTGTGTTCCCATTGAGCCGAGAGTTTTTTGTCGGCGGTGATAACGGTCCAACCGTCTTTCTTGGTTTTGGTCTTGGCTTTGCCTTGGTTTATCATTGGCTCTATGGTAAACGTCATGCCTTCTTCCAACACAAGGCCCGTTCCTGCTTTGCCGTAATGCAGCACTTGAGGCTCTTCGTGCATTTCTCGGCCTATGCCGTGACCACAATATTCTTTTACTACAGAGTAGCCTTTGCTTTCGGCTAATGACTGAATGGCAGCGCCAATATCGCCTAATGTTGCGCCTGGTTTTACCTTTTTAATACCTGCCCACATGGCTTCATAAGTGGTTTTCACTAAGCGTTTGGCAATAGGGTTAGCATCGCTCATAACATACATTTTGCTGGAGTCGGCGATAAAACCATTTTTCTCAAGCGTAATGTCTAAGTTAATAATGTCTTTTGCTTTGAGGATCTGAGTTGCTGAAGGCACGCCGTGGCAGACTACTTCGTTTATAGATGAGTTTAGGGAAAATCCATAATCGTATTGCCCTAGGCTTGCAGGTCTTGCGTTCAGTTCATGGCGAATGAAGTCTTCTACTTTATTGTTTATTTCTAAGGTTGATATACCTTCTTTTACGACGCCATCCAGCATGTGAAAGACCTCAGCTAGCAGCTTTCCCGATGTGCGCATTAATTCAATTTCATCTGCGGTTTTAATCTGTACTTGCATACTACTTCACCATTTTTAATGGCGTTTCGAGATTGGCGTTTGCCAGTTCATTGGCAATAAGTTCTGAAAAAGTCAGGCTTGGATTGAGTTCGGCTAAGCGTCCCATCTTCATCCAGAATTCGGCTTGAGCGTTGATAGAGCGAGACATGACGTGACAGCTTTTACGAATGTCGTCGTGAAGGTCGTCGGAAATCTTGATGATACCCATGATATATGATCCGTATATGAATTATACACGGATCATATATTCGGTGTTGCAGAGTTTCAAGCAATATTTACTGTGGATTTTGAGAATGAGTTTAGTGAAATAAGTCTTTGATCAGTTTAATGCCTTCTTCTTGCCCGCCTTTGTTGTACGCATCCAATAGCGCAGAACCAAGAATAGCGATGTCGGCTTTGCCAATTAACTGTTCAATTTGCGCTCGTTCTCGCAAGCCGAACCCGACACCCATTGGGGCGCTGGCGTGTTGCTTGATGTGAGCCAAATAATCGTCGAGCGAGGTGTTTTTTACTTTGCCTTCATGGCTTTTGTTTTCATGGACAGAATGGCCCGTTACACCAGAGCGAGCCACACAATATAGGAAGCCGCTGGCTTGACTTGCTAACATTGCCAACCGTTCTGGTGGTGTTACTGGTGTAACGAGCCATACAGGATCGATGCCGTTGGCTTTGCAAGCTGCTTTATACGTGGCGGCTTGCTCAATCGGCAGATCAGGTAAGATTAAACCTAGAATATTTTCTTCGGCCGCACGTTTGGCAAGTTTGTCTAAACCGAAACGATACATAGGATTGAGATAACTCATCAATACGATGCGGCTTTCAGGAAAGCCTTTCGCCAGTTTGCCAAGTTGGGCTAAACAGGTTTCTACGTCTAGGGCTTGCTCTAACGCTTTATGACACGCAGCGACAATACTTGGACCATCGGCCACAGGGTCTGAAAAAGGAAATTGTACTTCGATGAAGTCCACGCCTTCTTGCATCAGGCGTTTCATCCAATCCAGACTTGCTTGAACCGTTGGATACCCATAAACCACGTGGGTCATGGACAAAATCGGCTTTTGTTGACGTTTTTCTTTAATGATCTTTTTTTCTTCAATAAAAGCGGCTAATTGGCTCATGCGTTTTGCTCCTTATGGTCAGCGTGGCTAGTTGGGTAAGCCGCAAGATAATCGGTTAAGAATTGAGGGAAAGTTTCATCTTGTACGGCTTTCGCGACGTTGAAGATGTCTTTGTCGCCACGACCAGAAAGGTTGATTACAATTTTTGACTCTTTTGGTAAATTCGGAGCGTCTTTAAACGCGCCCGCCAACGCATGAGATGATTCTAGCGCGGGAATAATCCCTTCTTTTTTCAACAATAGCGTACACGCAGCAATCACTTCATCGTCCATCGCGTAGGTCATTTTAATACGACCTGTTTCGGCCAAATGCGCAATGATGGGCGAAACGCCAACGTAGTCCAAACCGGCAGCGATAGAATGGGTTTCTTGTAATTGGCCAGCTTGGTCTTGCAAGAACATGGTCGCAAAACCTTGGGCGATACCGGGCTGACCAAGGTTATGAGATAGGCGAATAGAGTGCTCGCCCAATTCCAGTCCTTTACCGCCAGCTTCGACGCCCACCATTTCGACGTCTTTGTCGTCTAAGAAAGGCAGGAATAAACCACAAGCGTTTGATCCACCGCCAACACAGGCGTACAGGCGATCTGGAAGTTGACCAAATTGCGCCACGCTTTGCTCGCGTACTTCGTCACCAATAACGGATTGAAAAAACGCCACCATTTCAGGGAAGGGCGCGCAACCACAAGACGTGCCAATCAAATAATGGCTGTTTTCATGGCTAGAAGACCAGTCGCGCAAGGCTTCGTCTAGCGCATCGCGAAGGGTTTGTGCGCCCGTAGTAACAGGCACTACCGTTGCGCCGAGTTGCTTCATCCAAAATACATTGGGGTATTGGCGTTCTATGTCTTTCGCGCCCATGTAAATCGTACATTCAAGGCCTAAACGCGCTGCGACCAATGCGGTGGCAATACCGTGCTGTCCCGCACCCGTTTCGGCGATAACACGTTTTTTGCCCATGCGTTTGACCAACAAACCTTGGCCAATCACGTTGTTCATCTTGTGCGCGCCACTGTGGTTTAAGTCTTCACGTTTAAGATAAATCTGCGCGCCACCAAAGTGTTCAGTCAGGTTCGCGCAATAGGTTAATGGCGTTGGACGGCCAGAAAACTGCTGCCATTGTTTGTGTAGCTCAGTGAGAAAGGCTGGGTCGTTTTTAGCGTCTTCGAACGCGTGCAAGATTTGCTGCTGGCTCGAATAAAGGATCTCAGGGATGTAGCTACCGCCGTATTGCCCGTAGAAACCGTTCTCACTTTTCATCTTAAACCTCTTTAATTTATTAACTATACCGTTTAGTTAATTTAATGCGATCATAGCGCCTCGTCAAGTATTTTGATTTGTCATTTTGAAATAAAGTGTGGGTAATAAAGATAAAGGCTGAAACTCAAATTAAATTTGAGGCTCTCAACCACTGTCTAGAAGAGTATGGGAAATTCAGCCTAGTAAATTTTTGGGAAGTTTATGCATATTGACTTTTATGCATTTAAGTTGAGTTAATAATAGTTTTGAACTTCAAATATAATGGTATTAATTAGGACTCATATGGTTAAGTATTTCGTATTGAAGCGGTTATCTTTAGTCTGCATTGTCGTTGCGTCATCGGTGGCTTCTGCGCAAGATTGGGTGATGCCAACGCCCTTTGGTGATCGAAACCAGCCAACCCAAATCGCTTATGAGTTTGCAGAAGACGTGCAAGCCTTGACGAATGGCGAGGTTAATATTCTGGTGAAATCAAATGGCCACGCACTGCCTCATTTTGCGATTCCTGGGGCAGTAATGACGGGCAAAGTGGTGATTGGTGAGTTTCTATTGGGGTTGTTGGATAAACGAAATTCCGTGTTTCAGCACGATATGATTCCGTTCCTCGCTGATAACTATGATGATGCTCAGTTGTTGTGGCAGGTATCGAAAGCGGATACTCAGAAGCAGCTGCATAAGCTGGGCCTACACTATTTATACGTGGTGCCGTGGACGCCTTATAGTGTGTTCTCGACGCGTAAGATTGAAAGCATTGGCGATTTTAGCCGTTTGTCCATTCGTGCGTTTAACCAGACGGTGACAACTTTGATCCAGAGTCTTGGTGCGAATCCCGTTCAAGTGCCGCTGAAGGAAGTAAAGTCGGCGTTTGAGCAAGGCAAATTAGACGGTCGTTTTGCGTCTCTTTCTGTTGGAGAGGATTCTCAGGTATGGACATATGCGCCATATTTAAATGATCTGCGAATATGGATACCCAAAGAAATCGTGGTGATGAACAAGAATGCTTTTGACAAGCTGGATGAAAAAACCAAAGCGGCGATTGAAAAGGCGTCGCTTAAGGCTGAGCGTAATGGTTGGTTGCAAACCAAAGAACGTGTTGAAACGGATCTAGCGTCACTAAAAAATGGCGGTATTATTTATAGCAAACCCTCCAATAAACTATTGCGAGAACTTGAGGTGATTAATCAACGAATGACTCAAGAATGGATTAACCATGATCCGAAGCAAAATGGCAGCATTTATCGTGCGTTTCGAGAGGCCCAACGTCAATCCAAAAGCATAAAGTAAATAGCTTGAAATACGTGTTTTGACATCAGTATGTCGAAGCAAGTAAAACAATATCATGTATAGAGGCGTTTATGGCGAGAGGAAGGCCTAGTAAAAAGGCGCATATTGTCGAAGTGGCGTGTGAGCTTTTTACGAAACAAGGTTATCAAAGTACCAGTATTGATCAGGTGGTTTTAGCGGCGGCGGTGTCTAAGCCGACGGTGTATAGTAATTTTCCCACTAAATTGGTGTTGTGGGAGACCGCATTGTTTTCTTTAACCGAAAGGGCACAAGAGGAAATGGACATTGCCTTGTTGAAGCTGAATTCGGCGAAAGAACTCAGTTTTATTACCGGATGGATCGCGCTTTGGTCTGTTTGGGTTGGAAAGGCGGAACGGCTGGCAAGTTATCGTATATTGCTAGGTGAGCAGCATAAAATGGCGCCGTCTACGTTTGCTTTGTTCGTCGAGTTTGAAGCAGTGCTCGAATCAACCTTATTGGCTTGGATGAATAAATTTTCAGTGTCTGATGAGCACTTTTTTACCTTGAAGGCCGTGAGTAAAGAGGCGCTGTTGATGCCCGCTTTGATGAATCAGGCAATGATGGAAGAAGACGAATTAGCGCGCCAGCTTGAAGTCCTTATTCATTAGTAAATAAAAAGCCAAATAGCGCAGGCTATTTGGCTTCTCTTTCATTAGTTAAAATCACGTACGGTTTGTGGTTAAACCGCAGAGCCTTCTGCTGATACGTTCTCTTCAACACGACCTTTTTCTGCCCAATATATAATACACAAAGCCAATGTACCGGTTATGGCGAAGCCACCAGAAATCGGCATTAAGGTATTGTTGTACATTTGGCCTATGAGGGTGCCTATGGACAAAGACATAATGGATGACACTGAGCCAATGACAGCGGAAGCAATACCAGCAACGTGTCCCATCGGTTCCATTGCCAGCGCATTGACGTTACCAAATAACAAGCCAAAGCAGAAGAAAAAGATTGCCGCATAAATCATGAACATCCATAAACTGATTGCCACAAAGGCGTGCAAGAAAAAGAACGCAAGCGATGCAATCACGACGACGAAAATAGCACGGAAGGCGATGAATTTAGCGCCGTGTTTTTCAACAATACGTGAGTTAATTAAAGAGGCTACGCCTAGTACCAAGGCTAATAAGCCAAAGTAAAAAGCAAATAAATTCCCCGTGTTAAATTGCACCTGAAATATTTGTTGTGATGAGTTTAAGTAACCAATAAAACTACCGAAAAATAATCCCATGCAAATGGTGTAGCTCGCCGTAATGCGATTCGTCACGACTTCTTTGAAGCCTTCGTAAAAGCCTTTTTTGGTAAAAGGAATACGATTAGATTTTGGGAGTGTCTCTTTTAAACGAAAAGCAATCCATACAATAAGACAGGCCGCGTAGACAAGGTACAGTTCAAAGATACTGCGCCAGTCAGCAACAAGCATGATGGCTTGACCCAGTGTCGGAGCAATGGCTGGAACAAGAACAAAAATCATCATCACTAATGACATAATGCGTGCCATTTGAGCACCGTGATACAAGTCTCTTACCAGTGATATTGCTGAAATATAAGGCCCTGCAACGCCTAAGCCTTGAATGAAGCGCCCGAACATTAAAACGTCTAAGCTGTCAGCTTGATAACAAATTACGGTGCCCACTAGGTATAAAGCAAAACCGGCAAACAGAATAGGGCGACGACCTAATGCATCAGACAAGGGTCCGCATATTAGTTGACCAAGCGCCAATCCTAAGAACAACATGCTAATGAGTAATTGAGGCTGGTTTGCTGTAACGGCTCCCAGCTCTTTGCCGATAATTCCTAGCGCAGGCAGTAAAGCATCAATGGAAATCGCGGTAATGGACATTAGTAGAGCGACTAGGACCGTGAACTCTTTTGACTCCATGCCGGACGCAGAGGTGTTGTTGTGAGCATTTTCCATAATATTTTCCAAAGAAAACAAGTTGTTTTATAGGATGACGAATCATTCGGATCCCAATAATGACTGAATATTATACTGGGGCTTTATTAAAGTAAGTTTGTGTTTATGTGCACATAATAAGGAAGTGGTTGCTTGATGTTTCGTTAATTTGCATCAATACTCAGCAATACTCATCTGTTTTTTTTCATTGAGATGTTATTAAAATGCGATGAGTTTTTATTATCATAGAGTGATGGATTTATCATTTATAGAGGGATTAACTATGAATAAAGCAAGCAAGTTATTATCACTTTCTTCGATATCTGCAGCGGTACTGGTTGGTACCTTTGCCGCAATGCCACAGACAGCATTGGCGTGTGGTCAAGATGCTTATTTAGGGCAGATTTGTGTTATAGCGGGCTCATATTGCCCACAAAATACTGCAGAGCCTGTAGGGCAGACCGTCGCAATCAATGATAACGCTGCATTATTCTCATTGATTGGTTGTACTTATGGCGGCAATTGTAGAAGTACAATGCAGTACCCAGATCTTCGCGGCCGAGCACCTGTAGGTTGGGGGCAAGCGCCAGGTCTTAGCGGGCATCCAATAGGGGAGCGTTATGGAAATGAGGCGATTGTGCAGAGAGTCGAGCAAATGCCAAGTCATAACCATGCAGCGACATTTACGCCCAGTGGTGGTGCAACTGGCGGAGGCACGGCATCTGGAACAGTCAGCTTGCCGGTGACTGGGTCGGCAAAAATTGCGACATCCTCTTCTGCAGCAGGTTCAATAGCGCCATCTGATCATGCTGTATTGGGTAAGGCTGCACAAGGGCTTTCTGGCGTCACGCTTTACAGTCCAGCTGGCACAACAGCGGATCTTAATATAGGGCCAGCTGGTGCCGTCACTGGTACAGCTTCAGGTACTATTAGCCTTCCTGTTACGGGTGGTGGAAGTAGTGGTGGTACTGTGGATGTAGGTAGCACAGGCGGTGGGAAAGCGATGGCAATTGAGGGGCCTCGTATTGCCATGCGTTATTGTATGGTGACTGATGGATTGTATCCACCACGCCCCTAATTATTTGCTTTTGAAGTGGGGTTGATCTTAGATTTCAGTCATAACCCCACTTTATCTTCTCTTTTGCAAAGGCCATTTCTAATCCGTTGATTGTTTGAGATAAATTTCATTGTATCTGTTGTATTTGTGAGGGAATTATTTTAGATATCGTTTTAACAACATTACACAAAAAAACAGGGTGTTTTGAGGAGGCACGTTATTTCGTCTATTCTTTTTGTATGAAGTTAGTCTAAAATAAGGACGATTGATAAAATGCATAAAAAACATTTCGAAAATATTTGATGTTTTAACATTGATGTTAGGAGTTGTAATATGGATCTGTTGCTTCAAAAACTAGTATACGAAAGCGTTTTTTATAGCTCCTTTGTTAAATTATTCAAAATAAAGCCATTTGAAAAAGATGCTTTACGTTTTTTATCTCCCCAATTTAAGTTTAGCTCGTTAATTTTCTTTATTCCCCTTACAAGGAGTGTGTATGTCTTCTCGCCTATTATTTAGTCGAACTGCGTTGGCTGTGTTTGTTTCCGTTGCTGTGGCGGGTTGTTCGGTCACTCCCAAACAATTAACGAATCAAGATGTAATGGCCAATGCGGCTGAAAATGTAGACGTTTTAATGAAAGATACGGCTCCAATTACAGGGGCAATTGATTTAAACGAAGCTTTTGCTCGTACCATTAAATACAACCGCGATGCACGTCTGAAAGCCTTTGAAGCGGTTGTTTCTCAAGGTCAATTGGCGGTTGATAAATTTGATATGCTACCTAAGTTGGCCGCGCAAGCGGGTTATAACTACCGTAATAATTATGCAGCATCGGCTTCGGTGACTTTTTCGGGTGACGAGCCTGCCAGTATTGGCGATAACCCAAGTTATTCGGTGTCATCTGACAAAACCACGCTTAATGCCAGTATTGGCGCCACTTGGGATATTCTTGATTTTGGCTTGTCCTATTATCGAGCTAAGCAACAGGCCAACCGTTTTTTGATCTCTAAAGAGCGTGAGCGTAAGGTGGTACACACCATCATGGAGCAATCCCGTAGCGCTTATTATCGCGCCGTTTCAGCAGAGCGGTTGCTGTCTAAAATTAATCCTCTTATTGCAAAAGCACGTATCGCCTTAGCGGATTCCTCGCGTATTGAAAAGCTGCGAGCTCAGTCCCCTATGGAAGCGTTAACCTACCAACGGGCTTTGTTAGAATCCTTGCGTACCTTGCAAGATATTCGTAAGAGCTTAATGCCAGCCAAAGCAGAGTTAGCCACACTGATGGGGCTGAACCCTTCTACAGAGTTTGAATTAGCGGATGTGAATAAGCCAGATTTCACTATGCCTCATTTGAATGTTGATATCGCAGCGATGGAACGTACCGCATTAGTGCGTCGTCCCGAATTGCGTGAAGCCCAATACCAAGAGCGTATTACGCAAGAAGAAGTGCATTCTGCTTTTCTTTCTCTTTTCCCAAGCTTGAGCTTGAGTGCTGGGTTGAATTACAACGACTCAGAGTATTTGCGCTATAACGATTGGACCTCTGCTGGTTTAGGGGTGAATTGGAATCTAATGAATGTCTTCCGTTACGGTAAGATTAAGCAATTAAATAATTTAAAAATCGCGGCCAGTAAACAACAAGCCTTGGCCACTTCAATGGCGGTCATTTCTCAGGTCCATATTGCCGATATTCAGTTTAAAGAATCCAACGATTCTTATCAGCTAGCGACACAGTATTTTGATGTGGCGAAACGCATTAAAACTCAGGTGGACTCCAGCCGAGCGGCACAAAGCATTGGCGATCTTACGGTTATTCGGGAAGACCTTAATGCTGTGTTAGCAGAATTACGTCGTGATGTGGCTTATGCTGATTTGCAAAATGACTTTGGCAAGATATTAGTGTCAATGGGTTTAGATCCACTACCAGAAGGTTTTGGTGGCATGAACCTAGAGCAGTTATCTAATGCCTTTAATACCTTGCAGACGAAATGGCAACAAGGTGATGTCGACGTGGTGAGTGAAGAAGCAATGCAAGCGGCCGTTGCGGCTCAGAATACGACTAAGACAGAAGATTAGTGAGTATGAAGCGGTTAAGCGTTTTTGTGCTTATTGCTTTATTTGCTGGCAATGGATTTGCTCAGGAGCGTGCTAGGGGGATTTTAGTCGCGGCAGATAAAGCAACCTTGTCCAGTGAATTGGCGGCTCGTGTCGTCGCATTACCCAAAAAAATGGGCGAGACGTTTAAACAAGGAGATTCTCTTATTCAGTTGGATTGTCGATTGTTTGAAGCTCAATTAGATAAGGTGGATGCGGAAACAAAAGTAGCGCGAATGAAGTTGGATAACACCAAACAACTTAACCAGTTGAATTCCATTGGTACTTTAGAGGTTGTTATTGCGGAAGCCGAATTACAAAAAGTGGAAGCAGAGCGCAGTATGGCGCGGTTCAATGTGGAGCGTTGCGATATTAAAGCGCCGTTTGATGGTGCGGTTGAACAGCTCGATATTCATCGATTTGAAGTGGTGCAGCAACAGCAAGCCCTAATGAAAGTGGTGAGTCGCGGTCGCTTAGAAGCTGACATTATTGTGCCAGCGCAATGGATGGCGTGGCTCACTAAGAATAAAGTGATTCGTTTACAAGTAGAAGAAACTAAGCAAACTTTACAAGCGGTGGTCAGTGTTATTGGCCCTAGTGTTGACCCAACCAGTCAAACATTGCAAATACGAGCTACTATAAAGAATGTACCGGCAAAAGTGTTGCCCGGCATGAGTGTGGTAGCTGAGTTCCAATAAAAACGGATTTAATGAGTTTTTAATAACAAATAACAAAGGTTTATTAAAAACTCCATTTTTACAGGTGGTGATTATGAAAAAGTATCTGTCCAATCATTCTGCACATAAAAAATACGCGCGCAAACCTCTTATTACAGCCCTAGAGCCGCGTTTGTTATTGGATGGTGCAGCCGTCGCCACTGCAGTAGATGTGCTGACGGATTCTCAGCTTCATAACGATGCCTCCCAAATAGACACTAATCAGCATGATACCGATGCCTCTTTGGTGATTGCGCCAACGGAAGTGCGAGCCGTTGATCCAAGTTTAAATAACGGCAAAAAAGAAGTCGTTTTTATCGAGACCAACGTCACGGATTATCAAACCTTGGTTGATGGCATTGGTGCGGGCATTGAAGTGGTATTGCTGGACGCCTCCCAAGATGGTTTAGCGCAGATGTCGTTATGGGCCGAAAGCCATAGTGATTATGATGCCATTCATGTTATTTCTCATGGTTCAGAAGGCCAGATCAACTTAGGTGGCTTTAGCCTAGATATAACAACCGCCAGTACACGTTCTTCAGACCTTACACAACTGGGTAATGCTCTCAATGAAGAGGGGGACTTATTGCTTTATGGTTGCTCTGTTGCCAGTGGCGAAGGGCAAGACTTTGTTGCCGCTCTGGCTCAAGCCACCCAAGCAGATGTAGCGGCGTCAGATGATTTGACTGGCTCGGCTGTGCTTGGTGGTGATTGGGACCTTGAATTCAAATCAGGCACAATTGAGTCTTTTTCTTTGAGTGTTGAAGAATTTAATCAAGTATTGTCAACCATTACATTTGATACAGTCACTCAAAATGGCAATTTCGCAGTAAATGTTAATGAACAAAGCATTGTGATTGCAGTTACAACTGAGGGTGCGACAAATCTATTTGAACAAGCGAACGCTTCTATAGGTGGTGCGAGTGGTAATCTTATAGGTGATACTAACGCATATGGCTTAACTAAGGTTATTTTTACCTTTGATACAACGGTTGATATCACTTCAATTCAATATATTGAAACTAATAACTTTTCTTCTGGTACTTATGTATTTACCAATACGACGTCTGGTAGCAGTGAGAGTGTGGCGATTAACGCGTCAGATTCAACTGATATCAATGGATTTCACGGGCAGCTTGCGACGTTGAATTTGACAAATGTGGATTCAATGGAGGTAACTTACAGTGGTGGCTTGTTTTATCCTGCGTTTGATAATTTAATTTTTACACCTTCAGTTTCCAACGCAGCTCCCGTCATCTCCAATCTAGACAGCGATTCTGTTGCGTGGGCAGGTGTGGGTAACACTGTGGTTTTAGACAGTAGCACCAATGCCACGGTGACAGATACCGAACTAGACGCATTAAACACTGGTTCTGGAGACTATTCCGGTGCCAGTTTGACTGTAGCACGCTCGGCAGGAGCTTGGTCCGCGGATACCTTTGGTTTTGGTGGAACGGGTTACACAGTAAATGGATCGAATCTACAGTCTGGCGGACAAACCTTCGCCACCTTCACCAATACTGGTGGCACATTAAGTATTAACTTTACCAGTTCTGGTACGACGGCAACCACGGCTTTAGTCAATGCGGTGATGAAAGACATTACCTACCGTAATGATACGCCAGCGGGCGATGCGATTATTCGTTATACCTTGTCCGATGGAAACTTATCAACGACGGCGGATGTGACGGTCACTAGCGATACTATTTATGTGACCAATACCACCGACACCGCGACGATTGATATCTCCAATGGCGTCAGCTTCAGCGAAGCGGTCGCGATTGCCGCGGCCGATAACACCGGTTCGCAAACCCTCATTCTTGACAGTGCATTGGCGGGTCAATCGGTCACTTTGGCGGGTAATTTAGCAATGGGCGAAAGCCTGCTCCTTAATAGTGACGCCGCCAGTGGAGTAACCTTCACGGGTTCTACCATAACTATGGCATCAGGGCAGACTCTGACCATTAATAACGGTAGTGGTGACACGGTCACCATGACCAGTCAGCTGGCTGGTGCGGGTGCTATTGAGAAAACAGGTGCCGGAACCTTAACGTTATCAAATAGCAGTAATAGCTACGGCGGCGGAACCACTGTATCGGCGGGTACATTAAGCGGAACTGCTTCGAGTCTAGTGGGAAATATTACCAACAATTCGACCGTTGAATTTAGTCAAAGCTCAGACGGTACTTACGGCGGTATTATCTCTGGCAACGGCTCTTTGACTAAATCGGGTTCAGGCGCGGTCACATTGACTGGCACGAATACTTATACTGGAGGGACCACAGTATCGGCGGGTACATTAAGCGGAACTACTTCGAGTCTAGTGGGAAATATTACCAACAATTCGACTGTTGAATTTGGTCAAAGCTCGGACGGTACTTACGGTGGTATTATCTCTGGCAACGGCTCTTTGACTAAATCGGGTTCAGGCGCGGTAACATTGACTGGCGCGAATACTTATACTGGGGGAACCACTGTATCGGCGGGCACATTAAGCGGAACTACTTCGAGTCTAGTGGGACATATTACCAACAATTCGATCGTTGAATTTGGTCAAAGCTCGGACGGTACTTATAGCGGTATTATCTCTGGCAGCGGCTCTTTAACCAAATCGGGTTCAGGCGCAGTAACCTTGACTGGTGCGAATACTTATACTGGGGCGACCACGGTTTCTGCAGGCGGATTGACACTGAACAATAGTGGTGGCAATGCTTTGGCTGATACCATGGCAGTAACCTTATCGGGAACCGCGGCATTGACTTTAGCGACTAATGAGACCATTGGTTCATTAAGCGGAGCCAGTACAAACACTATTTCATTGGGTTCGAACACCTTGACAACGGGAGGCAGTAACGCCGACACCCATTTTTCTGGGGTTATGTCGGGAACGGGTGGGCTGACCAAAGCTGGATCGGGAGCCTTTACCTTATCCGGTGCTAATACCTATACTGGTGCGACAACAGTATCGAGCGGTACGGTGAATGTGCAAAATGGTTCGGCCATTGCGGACACCAGTGCAGTGACGGTGGCATCGGGGGCAACCTTTCATGTAGAAAATGGGACTTCGGAAACTATTGGCTCATTGGCAGGCGCAGGCACTGTATCACTTAATGGGGGCACGTTAACTCTAGGAGGTGACAATTCCTCTACTACCTTTTCCGGTGTGATACAGGAGCGTTCCTCTTCTGGTGCGTTGACAAAAACGGGCAGCGGTACACTGACTTTATCAGGGACCAATACTTATTCAGGTGCAACCAGTTTGAATGCGGGTACTTTGTTAGTAACGGGGGCTCTATCAGCGACTTCTGGAGTGACGGTGTATTCTGGCACAACGCTAGCTGGTACCGGGGCTGTTTTTGCTGCCAGCTCAACTAACAATCTTACGGTAAATAGCGGTGGCTTTCTTTCGCCAGGTGTGGCGGGAGCCGGTCAATTGACTGTGAATGGTAATCTCGTTTTAAACGGGACTTTAAACGCGGATATCGCTGGCGCCACAGCGGGCACGGACTATGATCAAGTTGTGGTAAATGGTGCCGTGACATTAGGTGCTAATAGTGCCTTTGATGTGACGTACTCAGCCAGTGCCGGCGGCAACACTTTTGTGTTGGTTGATAACGATAGCAGTGATGTAGTGTCTGGTACACTTAGTGGCGTTGCGGAAGGTGGAAGCTTAACGTCTAACTCACGTATTTTCCAGACGAGTTATATCGGTGGCACAGGCAACGATGTGACCCTTAAAGATAGTTCTAGTTCTGCTCCAGTAATTACCTCGGGTGCGAGGGGCAGTGTGAATGAAAATGCTGCGACGAATACCGTGATTTATACTGCAACCGCCACGGATGCGGATAATGACACAATAAGCTTTAGCTTAACGGGTACGGATGCAGCGCTGCTGAATATCAATTCAACAACAGGCGCAGTAACGCTGAAAGCCTCTGCGGATTACGAAACAAAATCCAGCTACAGCTTTAATGTGGTCGCGACGGACAACGGCACAGGTAATCTGACAGACACGAAAGCCATTACGGTGAGCGTCAATAATGTGAACGATGCTCCAGTGATCAGTTCTGGTGCGACGAGCAATGTCGATGAAAATGCCGCGACGAATACCGTGATTTATACTGCAACCTCTACGGATGCGGATAATGACACAATAAGCTTTAGCTTAACGGGTACGGATGCAGCGCTGCTGAATATCAATTCAACAACAGGCGCAGTAACGCTGAAAGCCTCTGCGGATTACGAAACAAAATCCAGCTACAGCTTTAATGTAGTGGTAACAGACAATGGTACGGGTAATTTAAACAGCAATAAAGCTATTACGGTAAGTGTCAATGATGTGAATGACAATACGCCTGTCATCACTTCAACTAGCACGGGCAGTGTCGACGAAAATGCAGACATAGGCACGGTGATCTACACCGTAACGGGGACCGATTCCGATGGTGCCGCGACCAACAATACGTTGCGTTATAGTTTAACTGGAACCGATGCATCATTGTTGGATATCAATTCAACAACAGGTGTAGTAACGCTGAAAGCCTCTGCGGATTACGAAACAAAATCCAGTTATAGCTTTAATGTGGTAGCCACGGATAATGGCGCTAGCAACCTCAATTCCGGTAGCTTGAGTGTCAGCAAAGCCATTACGGTGAGTGTCAATGACGTGAACGACACTCCATCGACTAATGTTCCAACGACACCTATTGTCACTGTATCTACTCCTGTGAATGCACCACTACCAACGAATGCGCCAACGACACCAATTGCACCTATACCCGTTCCGACGGCAACTGGGTTTAGTACTCCTGCTTTATCGTTGAATGTAAATGCTTTGCCGCCAGGTACGATAGATTCTGGATCAGATGCTAGCGGTTTTGTCGAGGGTACAACAGCGCCAACGAATAGCTTTACAACAAGTGGTTCCGAGGATTCGACTGTGTCTTCATCCAGTGTGTCGGTTAATGTCGGTGCGAACGGCCAAGTGGAGGTGACTCAGGCCGAGGGTGCGTCGCAGAATACGACAGGGTTGACTATTGCAAGTATGGTTGTCCAATCTGATCGTGTGCAGATTACGGTTGCAGATACTGGGGTAGAGGGTTCCTATAGTGCGACTTTGGCCGACGGGACTAGCTTACCAAGCTGGGTATTAGTGAACCCTACAACGGGAGAAGTAACCCTTACTCCACCACCAGGACAAGGTGAGATTACCCTCAAGATAAATGCTGTTGATGCGAATGGTAATACGCGGGTATTGGAAGTTAAAGTGGATCTTGCCAACTTGCCTGATGTCACGCAAGGTCAGTCAGCGGAGCCTGATACTCAAGCTAACGGCGTGATTTTTGTTCCATTAGATGAGCAATTGGCTGTTGCTGCGGAGCAGTTTGATGATTATGGAAATGATTTAATGAAGTTGTTGGCGTCGTAGTTTATGTCAGGTGATCATTCTGTTGCGCAGTTATTGCAAATAGAGCAGCAGGTTCGTCGTTGTGAAACGTCGACGGACCTTAACTTTATTATGGTCAATATGACGCGAACTTTAGTGCCTTACCAGCAAGCCATGTTTTTGGCTGGTAATGAGTTGGAAAAATTGAAATTGAAAGCGGTCAGTGATCTTTCACTGGTTGATCGATCTACCCCTTTTAGTGCTTGGCTTGAGCAGGTTTCTGCTGTTGTGAATGCTTCTGATACTGGCTCTAAAGTGCATGTCATAGACACTAAAAGCTGGCCGGTTGAATTGCTTAATGATCTTACTGAATTCTCTCCTCCAAAGATACTTTGGTTGCCTTTGTTGATACCCGCTAAACCTACTCAACGTGTGGGTGTGCTTTTGCTTGCTAAGTCGGATCCATGGACTGAAAAAGAAATTGGACTCTTACAGCATTTAGCGTCGAGTTACGCTCATGCCATGCAATTATTTATTAACCGTTCCGGCTGGCGTACATGGTTAAGCGGGTTGAACTCTAGGAAAGTGAAGCTTGGAACTCTTGTTGCCATTGTTTTATTGGGTTTGGTTCCTGTTCGGTTAACGGTTCTCGCACCGGCCGAAATTATTGCTAAAGAGTCTCTTTTGGTGACGTCTGCGATTGCTGGTGCGGTTAGTGAAGTATTGATAAAACCCGGCGATCAGGTGGTTATTGATCAACCTCTTGTGCAAATGGACAGAACGGAATTTCAAGGTGCTTTTGATGTAGCTCAGCGAGAGTTAGAAAGAACACAAGCGGAACTCAGAACGGTAGAGCAAGCGGGTTACGTTGATCGTAGAAAGAAATCTGAGTTAGCTGAGTTAGCGTTTCAAGTTGAGCTGAAAACCATTGAACGAAATTATTTAAAAACTAAATTGGCTCAAACCCAGATTGTTGCTAGTAAGTCAGGTATTGCAATACTGGATGACCCTGAAAAATGGAAAGGCCGCCCTGTAGTGGTAGGAGAGCGTATTTTATCCATAGCGGATCCAGCGAAAGTACAGTTACAAGTTATGTTGCCAGTCGCGGATGCTATTTCATTAGTGCATGGTAATAATGTTACTTTTTATCTTGATACCGATCCTTTGAATCCTATTCCATTTAACTTGGATTATTCCTCTTTTGAGCCGAGTTTAACCCCTGACCAGATTATTGCTTATCGTATTGTGGCTGATATTCAGCAAGACGCTGTTCCCCCTCGTATTGGGTTGCGTGGTACCGCGAAACTGTATGGCGAAAAGGTGTCTTTGGCTTATTATTTATTGCGTCGGCCAATTACCTTTGTTCGTCAGCATTTAGGTATTTAGATGTCTGCTGATGCTACTGAGCCATTGCCAAAATTACGTCAAAATTTGTCTCTCCTAGTAGCTCCTCCAGATGAAGATGGCGAGCCTCGCTGGCAAATTTTTGATCCCGTTAGCAATAAATTTTTTTATTTGTCTCGAACGGCTTTTTACCTATTTCGCGAATGGCGTCATGCAAGCGACGCTTTGGCGTTGCTGTCTCTCGTTGAACAGCGAGGGATAGAGGTTGAGGAAGTTGAGTTAGACTATTTTTTACGTTTTTTAGAAGGGAATCATCTTTTAGAGGTTCAAGCTGAAAGCGATGTGATCCGTCTCCGTGGGGAAGCGGCTAAACAAAAAAAACACATATTACTTTGGCTCCTACACAATTATTTATTTATTAAAATCCCTCTTATTCGCCCCGATTTACTATTGACGCGTTTTTATCCATTAATAAAGCAATTATTTAGGTTGCGTTTGGATAGAGTGGCGCTGGTGTTAGGTGGTATCGGTTTGGTGATGGTACTAAGGCAATGGGATATTTTTACCCATACCTTTCAAAATTTATTCAGCATGTCAGTGATTTTTTATTACATTGCCGCGTTGGTTTTTGTGAAAACCGCCCATGAACTAGGTCACGCTTTTGTTGCTAAGCGTTATGGTTGTCGGGTGAGTTCAATGGGCATTGCTTTTTTGCTGATGACGCCGATTTTGTATACTGATACAACAGATGCTTGGCGATTAAGGTCGCGATTTCAACGCTTAAGTATTGTTATGGCAGGGGTGAAAGTTGAGATTTATATCGCCTGTGTCGCTACTTTTTTGTGGAGCATTGTCCCAGATGGCGGTTTTAGAAGTGTATTGTTTTTTGTTGCTACCACTAGTTGGATTTCGTCGCTGTTGATTAACACCAGTCCATTTATGCGCTTTGATGGTTATTATGCGTTATCTGATTTTTTAGGCATGGAAAACTTACAGCCTCGGTCTTTTTTAGTTGGCAAGTGGTTTTTACGCGAGCGTTTATTTGGTTTTGGTTTGTTGCCTCCTGAGCCGCTTAATCGGAAGAAATGTTTGCTGATGGTTGTTTATGCTTGGAGCACTTGGGTTTATCGTTTTTTTTTGTTTTTGGGTATCGCTGCGCTAGTTTATTATTTTGCGTTCAAAGTATTGGGTATTGTACTTTTTTTGGTGGAAATCATTTGGTTTGTACTACTTCCTATTTTTAAAGAAATGAAGGTGTGGGTTAGCTTGAGAAAAAAAATGTCGTTAAACCGCACGAGTGTGATCACTTTATTGCTGTTTGTGTTGGCTATAGTGGCATTGCTTGTGCCTTGGAAAAATCAAATAAGTGCGCCGGCCGTTGCTACTTTTGAGCGTCATCAGACTTTTTACCCTAGTGAATCGAGTCGAGTTGTTGCTTGGCAGGTGACTCCAAACGAGAAGGTTCAAAAAGGCCAATTGTTGATTTTATTAGAATCATCGGATGTGGAGCAGCAAATCCAATTAACGCAGATTAAGCTCAATGCGCTGCAAACTCGCTGGCAACGAGCAAGTTCTGGCGCTGTCGAGTTGGATTCCGCCTTTACGTTACAAACGCAATTATCTCGTGAACAGTCTCGCCTTTTATCTTTGCTTGAGCGTCGAGAGAGGTTGGCTATTAAAGCACCTTTCGATGGTTATGTTGGCGAATGGTTATCCCTGTCAAAAGGTGATTATGTTAATGGGCAATCTCCTTTGGTGACGCTATATGATGATGATAGCTTGGTGGTTAAAGCCTATGTGGAGGGGCGTATTGTGCCGCTATTAAAGGAAGGTAATCGTGTGGATTTTATTGGTAACGACGGTGAGCAATTGTCTGCCCAGCTGATTATTGACAAAATATTGCCTACTGCAATTAAACGTCTTGATTATCCTGGGCTTGGGTCTACTTATGGAGGAGCCATTGCGACCCAGAAGTTGGATGATCAATTAATTCCAGAAGAAGCAACGTACGAAGTGCAACTGAAATTGATTGGCGAAGCCCCATTGATGCGCCAGCAATTTGGTCAAGTTAACTTAGCGGTTGAGCCTCACAGTTTATTGGTAGATGGATTGCGACGTATTTACGGTGTATTTATTAGAGAATCCGGTTTTTAATCGCGACATAGATACTATTTCAATGCATGTAGTAATGGTTATTTAATGACACAATCAAATGATTTAAAAACAACATGGTCATCCGAGCAAGTTGATGCTGTGGTAAAGAGTTTGGCGTATTTACGTCTATTGGCCGATTTAGATTTAGTTCCTCGTTATCCTCATTTTGGTGAAAAAACCTACCCTTTAGGACGATGTAAAGAAATTCGAGACGCGGTATTTATTCTTCTTCAAGAAAAACTTCCACAATCAACGGACCCAGGTCTTATATTGATACGCGATATGTTGTCTAAAGGGGCTGTGCTTAAGAAAATATGGGGTTCTTTAAGAGGCGAATATTTTCAGAATGCTATGGTATTGGGCGATTGGTATCTGGATGTTTCTAACGATACTGTTAACCCTAATAAACCAAGAGTGGAAGTATTGCCTATCGCGACATCTGGATTTTCTGATATTTCGAGTTTTGAGCAATTCGTGAAAGTAGCTCGATCGTACTGGAATGTTAAGGTTTACAGGAATGATATTTTCCCCGCGCTAGCCCCTTTTATGCCGATGATTTATGTGAGTGAAAATGGCACTAGCTGGGTGGGGGAGGCGAATGATGACATGTTGTCAATGGTTATGAATAACCAGTTTTTTTCGGCGGAGAGTATTTTATCCGAACTCCCGTCACCGCCTGAAGCGATAGTAAATAATTGGAAAAAAGCAGTGTTACAGCTAAAAAATAATAGCCTTATACACATGCAAGGAGACCCTTTAGCGTTTTGTGAGGAATATAGAACAAAACAATATCACCTTGATTCTGCTTTCCGTGATCGCGTGGTAATGGCTTTTTTAGAGTTACCAAGAAATCTTTAAAAAGACTTCTTTTATTGTTTGGAGAGCTCATTATGCATAACAGTAATAAAGAAAAAATTGAGCTTGAGCATCTCGCTGCCAAATTGTTTATGCGATGCTATGAGCGGAACACGGGTAAGCATATTCGTCATATTTGGCACAATGACCCGATTCGTCCTGATGTGTCTTGCATGTTTGAAGGTGAACGTTTGGATATCGAAATTGCGCATCTTTATGGTTCGGAGGAAGAGGCGATGGCGATTCTTGGTCGAGATTTGACAGAAAAAACACGGGCCACTTTACACACTTTAAAAGATGAACCCGCGGAAGAACGATTACTGCGATCGCTGAACCGAATTTTAGAGAATAAAGCGGGCAAACATTATGAGACAAAACGTGTTTGGCTGGTGATTCGAAATATGCATCCGGCGTGGCGCCAAGAAGATATTAAAGCGCTTGAACATCTGATTACCATGCCTGTTCCACACGCGTTTGAAAAAGTATGGATTCTTGGAGATATAGAGGGAATAAGCGGAATCGTGCGTCTTTATCCTTGAGCAATGGTTCGGTTTTAAATGAGGTTTCGTCTGTCTAGTTTTCGTTTTTAGGTTTGCTTTTCGCGCGTTGCTTGAGTCGATCTTTTTCAGCTCGGTATTTTTTTAGAACAATAAGTCCAACAATGAGCGCGGCGCAAAAGAAAATAATAGCGAAGGCGCCAAGTACAACCGTGGCAAGTGAATGCATAATATTTGTGCTCAATGGAAAATGATGTTGATGATTATATAAAAAAACGGTCACATTTAAAGAGGCGCCTGAATTTAAGCGCTATGTGACCGGTTTTTATTTTTGATAGACGAGCATTAGATTCTAGCGACGGTGGACACATTCTCCTGCAGAGTAGGTGGCTTGAATCACGCGATCATCTCCAATGGTCATTAGTACAAACAAACTCTCTTCAATGTTTTTAGACAAGGCTAAGCGTGACTCAAGCAACGGCGTGCCTTTTTTGTCTAGAATGATAAAGTCCGCTTCACTGCCAACCGCGAGGTTGCCAATTTTGTCTTCTAATCGAAGGGCTTTTGCGCCACCAAGCGTCGATAAATACAAGGATTTAATCGGGCTTAAATTCTCGTTTTGTAACTGGATCACTTTGTACGCTTCGTTCATGGTTTGCAGCATGGAAAAGCTAGTGCCACCGCCCACATCCGTTCCAAGCCCTACATTGACCTTGTGTTCTTCTGCTTTGCTCAATTTGAATAAACCGCTACCGATGAAAAGGTTAGAGGTTGGGCAAAACGAAATGGCAGAGCCTGTTTCGTGCAGTCTGTGGTATTCGTTGTCGCAGAGGTGAATACCATGAGCAAAAACAGAACGCTCGCTCAGGAGCTTGTGTTGGTCGTAAACGTCTAAGTAGTTGGTGCTGTTTGGAAAAAGATCTTGTACCCATGCACACTCGTCTTTGTTTTCGGATAAGTGCGTGTGCAAGTATACGTCGTCGTATTCACTTAGTAATTTACCTGCGAGCTGTAGCTGTTCATCTGAACTGGTTGGCGCGAAACGAGGGGTAATCGCGTAATGCAATCGACCTTTGTTGTGCCATGTTTCAATGAGCTCTTTGCTTTCTTGGTAGCTACTTTCTGGCGTGTCAGTCAGATAATCTGGCGCATTACGATCCATCATCACTTTGCCACAAATCATGCGTAGGTTATGAACTTGGCTGGCTTCAAAAAAAGCATCAACGGATACTTTATGAACCGTGCCAAACACCAAGGCGGTGGTTGTGCCGTTGCGCAGTAGCTCTTTTAAAAATCGATCGGCAACGTCACGGGCATGTGCTTTGTCGCTGAATTTGCTTTCTTCGGGAAAGGTGTATGTGTTCAGCCATGTCAGCAGTTGTTCACCATAAGAGCCGATCATGTCGGTTTGCGGATAATGAATGTGGGTATCGATAAAACCTGGTGTGATGATGGCGTTAGGGTGATGTTCGATGACGAGATCATGCGGTAGGTTGGCAAGCAGTGTTTGAGCGTCGCCAAGCGCGTGGATCTTATCGCCATCAATGACTAATAAACCATCGTCAAAATACTCATAAGCGGCATCAACGCCCACGTCTTTCGGGTCTGCGATACAGTGAACAATGGCAGCACGCCAAGCTTTTAAATGGCTCATTACGTCTCTCTTAGGTGTTTTTCTTAAAGGATAAAATGACTCGATATTTGACCGAATGGTTATACTTTATCAGGTCTTTTTCGTGCTTTCATCAAACCTTGTCTTTTGACTTGAAAAAAATAATCAATTAGTACTCTGCCAAGCATGACTATTATAACGCCGAAGGTGTCCGCATAGAAATCGAGCCATTCGCCATAGCGATTCACGCTGGGTTGAATGAGTTCAATCATGCCACCCCAAAAGATGATGAATAAAGCCATGTAAACAAAGCGTTTCATCGGGCCAAATACACACATAAGAGCCCATCCACCGAAACCAATGACATGATGCAGTTTGTCTGATCCGGGTGTTGGAGGGAGAAAATCGGCAGGCGTGAGTGTGGCTATGCTTATTATGATAGCGCCCAATACAAAACCGACAGCTTGTGCTGTCGGTGTCTTATGCAGAGATAAAAGTGAGTGAAGGGCCATTATCTTAGAATGCGAGCGCGGATGTTTCTGCCTTTGATTTTTTTATTTTCGAATTCTTTGACGACGTTTTTGGCCACTGCATTATCGATTGATACATAGGCGTGGAAATCGAAAATATCAATTTTACCGACTTGAGACTTATCCAAACCTAAACCCGCTGTTAACGCGCCAAGTATGTCTCCTGGGCGAAGTTTGTTTTTACGGCCAGCATCAAAAGAAATGGTGGTTTTTTGAGGTACTAAACGATAAAGGGGATCAATGGCTTCAAGCTCAATAAAATTTGCCGTCATGTTAAAGCGAGTTTCAATATCACGCACTTTGTAATCGTCTTTTGATGTCACAAGATTGACGGCGATGCCTGCGGCACCCGCTCGACCAGTTCGGCCTATACGGTGAGTGTGTACATCGGTATCGCGCGTAGTGTCGTAATTTACGACAAGGTCAATTTCTTTTACATCAATACCACGAGCAGCCACATCGGTCGCAACCAAGACACAGCTGCTTTGGTTACTAAAGCGCACTAATACTTGATCACGTTGTCTTTGCTCAAGGTCGCCATTGATCGCTTGCGCTGCGACTTTGTGCTCGACTAACCAGTCGGCAACGATTTGTGATTCCACTTTAGTGTTACAGAAAACAATGGCTTGGCGAGGCTCAAAATGCTGCAACGCTGCTAACAATGTTTCGCATTTGTCTTTGTTTTCACTGCGAACGAAAAATTGTTCGATATTTGGTTTAAGGTCTTCTTGAGCTTCGACCTTAATGGTAGTCGGAGTATTTTGGAATTCAGTACTGATCGCTTCAATGCCATCACCATAAGTTGCAGAGAAAAGCAGCGTCTGGCGGTTGCTTGGTGTTAATTCAACGACTTCGCGGATGCTATCAACGAAGCCCATGTCCAGCATACGATCTGCTTCATCCAATACTAGCGTATTGAGTGCATTGAGTTTGAGAGTGCCTTTACGCAGGTGCTCCATTAAGCGCCCTGGTGTACCAACAACAATATGGGCGCCATGCTCTAACGAGCCGATTTGCGGGCCAAATGGCATGCCGCCACATAGACTTAATACCTTGATATTATCTTGGTAGCGCGCCACCTTGCGTATTTCTTTCGATACTTGGTCTGCAAGCTCACGTGTCGGACACATAACCAGAGCTTGAACACCAAAGAAGCGTGGGTTGATTTTGAGTAAGAGAGCGATGGCAAATGCTAGTGTTTTACCGCTGCCTGTTTGTGCCTGAGCAAGGATGTCTTTACCTTCAATCATTGGTGGTAAACTTTGCTCTTGAATTGGGGTAAATGTTGTAAACCCCATGTCAGAAAGTAAAGCGGTCAGTTTGGTTGGAAGAAGGTTGGTTAAAGCGTGATTGAATTGGGTCACAAAAGGCCTGTTTTAAATAGAGTAAATAATAGGCGCAGGATAACAGAAAAATACAATAAATACTTTTCTTCACTATTTATTCCGTGTCGGTATCGTGATTTTTAGGTAGAGTATCTAGGAGTACGAATAAAGTGGTGTATGGAGACGCTTTATTATTTGTAAAACATCGATGGGTAGACAATGATTTCTTCAAAAAGCCGTGTGAAAGGTAACAAAGCGCATTACATTGTTTTTATTATTCTTTTTTTGTGCGGTATCGCAGCAAGTTTTGCAATTTATTTAGAAGAATGTAAGCACGCTTATAGCAAGCAAAAAGCGTCAGGCGCCTATTTCACAGAAAAATTGAATGATGGCTTGACGCAATATATCACTCAACTATCTTCTGTTGTGGCGCTCGTTGAATCTAGTGAAGGAGAGGTA